>NZ_SUEG01000030.1:0-42002 GCF_005063415.1 Mesorhizobium sp. | reverse complement strand
CGGAAATCCTCGGCAAGGCGCGCTCCGGCGATATCCGCAATTGCTTTGCCGACATCTCGAAGGCGCGCGAACTGCTCGGCTTCCAGCCGCAGTACCGGCTGGAGCATTCGCTCGGCGATTTCGTCGCATGGGTGCGCAACACGGTCGCCATCGATCGCAGCGCCGAGATGAAGCGGGAACTCGAAGCGCGAGGGCTGGTGTCATGAGACCGGATTCACCCGATTTTCGCGAAGCGCCCGTCGCCATTATCGGCGGCAGCGGCTTTATCGGCTCCAACCTCGCCGACAGTCTGTTGTCGGACGGCGAACCGGTGCTGGTCATCGACAATCTGAGCCGTCCGGGCGTCAAGCAGAACCTCGAATGGCTGACGCAAAAGCACGGCAACCGCCTCGCCGTCGAAATCGCCGATATCCGTGACGCCGAGGCGCTGATGCCGCTGGTGGCGCGTTCGAAGGCGGTTTTCCACTTTGCCGCGCAGACCGCCGTCACCACGAGCCTGGTTCGGCCGGACGAGGATTTCGACATCAACCTGCGCGGGACATTCAACGTCCTGGAAGCCGCTCGCCACGGCGGCAAGCGCATCCCCGTCGTTTTCGCCAGCACCAACAAGGTCTATGGCCGCCTCGCTGACCTCGCCATGCGCGAAGAGGATGACAAATACGCGCCTTGCGACGCGGGCATCCGGGCGCACGGCGTCGACGAGACGCGCGGCCTCGATTTCTGCACGCCCTATGGCTGCTCCAAGGGCGCGGCGGACCAATATGTCCTCGACTACGCCAAGTCATACGATCTGCCGACGGCGGTGCTGCGCATGAGCTGCATCTATGGCCCGCGCCAGTTCGGGACGGAGGATCAGGGCTGGGTCGCCCATTTCCTGCTCAGCGCCTTCTCCAACCGGCCGATCACCATCTTTGGCGACGGCAAGCAGGTGCGCGACATCCTCCACGTTGCCGATGCGGTCGCGGCTTACCGCGCCGTGCTCGACCGCATCGAGGCGGTCAAGGGCCAGGCATTCAATCTCGGCGGCGGACCGGAAAACGCCGTCAGCCTGCGCATGCTGCTGAAGGAGATTCGCGACCTAACGAAACGGGACGTTCCAATCCGTTACGACCGCGAACGCACCGGCGACCAACCGTTCTTCGTCGCCGACACACGCGCGATCGAGGCGACGCTGGACTGGAAAGCACACGTCTCATGGCGAAACGGCATCCGCGACCTCGCCGACTGGCTGCAGCGTCATCGCCTCGACCCGCATCCCGAACCGGCGAGGTACGTGGCATGAAGGTCGCTCTGGTCAATCCGTCCTGGACGTACCAGGACAGCATCTATTTCGGCTGCCGCCAGCCGCATTTGCCGCTCGAACTCGGCTATTCGAAAGCCTTGCTCGAAGCCGCCGGCCACGAGGTGCTGATGCTGGACGGGCAGATCCAGAAGCTCGACAACGCCGCGCTTGTCGATCGCGTCGCCGCCTTCGAGCCTGATATGACCGTCGTCAGCACCGCGCCGACCTACCTGTTCTGGCGCTGCGCACCTCCCGAGTTGCGGGTGCCGGCCGATTTCCTCAACCATCTTGCCGGGCGCGGCGGCCGCACCGTCGCTGTCGGGCCGCATGGCTCGGCGACGCCGGCGCCGACTTTGCGCAAGCTTGGCGTCGACATTGTCGTGCGCGGCGAATGCGAGGAAGTGGTCGCGGAACTTGCCCGGCGCGACGACTGGAGCGCAGTGCCGTCCACGGCCCGTTTCGAGGATGGAAAACTGGTCTCGAACGGCGGCGTCCATGCGAGTTCGTTCATCGATCACCCGCCGCTCGAATGGCCGTCGGACTGGATTGCCGCGCATTCGCACCACCATCACCGCTTCGACGACGACCAGGTTGGTTTCGGTGCGGAGGTCGAGGCGTCGCGCGGCTGCCCATACAATTGCAGCTTCTGCGCCAAGATCGATTTCCGCGATGCCTATCGCCGCCGGAACCACGACGCAGTGATCGCCGAGATCGACCGGCTGATCGCACAGGGCGTCGGCTACATCTACTTCATCGACGAGATCTTCCTGCCGCAAAAAGCATTGCTGGAAGCGCTGGTCGATCGCGATGTGAAGTTCGGCGTGCAGACGCGTATCGACCTTTGGAAACCGGAACTGCTGAGGCTGCTCGGCGCTGCCGGCTGCGTCTCGATCGAGGCGGGCCTCGAAAGCCTGACGGTGGAAGGCCGCGCCATGCTGGCAAAACGCTGCCGGTTGGGCACCGAGGAACTGGCCGCGTTGCTGGTCGATGCAAGGCGCCATGTACCGTTCGTGCAGGCCAATCTCATCGGCGTGGTCGAGGACGATCCCGCGCTGGTCGACTATTGGCGGAAGCACCTGATCGACAACGGCGTTTGGGCCAACGAACCGGTGCCGCTTTATCCTTATCCGAGTTCGCCGAGCTACCGCGAACTTTGGGGCGAGCCGGACGATCTCGCCTGGGAGCGCGCGCATGAACATTATCTCGCATCCTTCCGAACGTTCAGCGACATCCAGGAGAAGCGTCCGCGTCCGCTGGCCGAATTGGAGGCCACATGTTGCGGACACTGAGCCCGCCACGGCGTATCCTGATGACTGTCGATGCGGTTGGCGGCGTCTGGCGCTATGCGCTCGATCTGGCCAGGCAACTGGTCGCCGGCGGAGACAGCGTTGTGTTTGCCGGGCTTGGTCCGGAACCGTCCAGGCAGCAGGCCGAAGAGGCCCAGTCGTTCGCGGCGCTGACATGGCTCAACACGCCGCCCGACTGGATGACCCGCAACGAGCACGACCTGGACGCATTGCAGCAGGAGCTGCGCCCACTCATACGTGACTACGCTGTCGACGTCGTCCATCTCAACGCGCCGACGCAGGCCGCGGCGCTCGATGTGCTCTGTCCCATCGTGGCGGTATCGCATTCCTGCGTCGTGACATGGTTCCACGCCGTCAAGGGACAGGCGGCGGACGGCGAGTGGGCCTGGCAGAAGGACCGTAACCGGCGCGGTTTCGACAAAGCAGGCATGGTCGTTGCACCCAGCCGCAGCCATGCCGACATGATCGAAACCTGCTACGGGCCGATCACGCGGCTGAGCGTCGTCGGCAACGGCGCACGGCCCGGCCCGAAGAGCGAAAGGCGGGAATCGGTCGTTTTCGCCGCCGCGCGCTGGTGGGACGAGGGAAAGAATGCGGCGGTACTGGACCAGGCCGCCTCCCTGACGCAATGGCCGGTCTTCGTCGCCGGATCATTGCAAGGCCCGGACGGCCAGCATGTTGGCTTCAGTCACGCAGTTCCCGTCGGACCGGTGTCACATCAGGAAGTGCGCTCGCTGATGGCACGGGCCGGCATTTTCGTATCGCCGTCGCTGTACGAACCGTTCGGTCTGGCCACGCTGGAAGCCGCAATGTCGAAGACGCCCCTGGTGCTCGCCGACATCGCGACCTATCGCGAACTGTGGGACGGCGCGGCCTTGTTCTACGACGTGCGCGATCCGGGCGATCTCGCCAGATGCATCAATGGTCTTTGCAGCGACGCGCAGCGCCGGCGAGAGCTCGGCGAGGCAGCCGCCCGCCGAAGCCGCAGATTTTCATTGGCAAGACAGGCGACCGCCATGCGCGGCGTCTACGACAAGGCGGCCCTGGCCACCATGGCGGATAGTTGATCATGCGGTTTTTGTTCTACACCCATTCGATCGTTTCCGATTGGAACCACGGCAACGCACATTTCCTGCGCGGTATCATGCGTGAGCTGGTCGCGCGCGGGCACCAGGCGATCGCATTGGAGCCCGCCGACGGCTGGAGCCGGTCGAACCTGCTGGCCGAGAAAGGGTCCTTCGCGATCGAGCGATTCCGGAAGGATTTTCCCGAGTTGATGCCGGTCACCTATGACGCTGCATTCGACCACGAAGCCTGGATCTCCGATGCCGATGTGGTGATCGTGCATGAGTGGACCGAGCCGGATCTTGTCGCGCGGCTGGGCAGGGCAAAAGCAATTGGCGCCCGTTTCACGCTGCTGTTCCACGACACGCACCATCGCGCCATCTCGGCCACGCAAGCGATTTCCGCCTTGCGGCTTGAGCATTATGACGGCGTGCTCGCCTTCGGCGAGGCTCTGCGGGAAAGCTATCTTCGCGCTGGATGGGGCAAGCGGGTCTTCACCTGGCACGAGGCAGCCGATGACCACCTGTTCCAGCCACATCCTGAAATCGAGCGTAGCGCCGACCTGATCTGGATCGGCAATTGGGGCGACGACGAGCGCAGCACCGAAATCAGGGAATTCCTGGTCGACCCGGTGCATGAGCTTGGCCTGAGCGGCACTGTCCACGGCGTCCGCTATCCACGCGAGGCGCTCGCCGACCTCGCCGCCGCCGGCCTGCGCTACGAAGGCTGGATCGCCAATGCCGACGTGCCGAAGGCATTCGCGGCGAACCGCATCACGGTTCACATCCCGCGGCGTCCATATCGCGAAAGCCTGCCCGGCATCCCGACCATCCGCATGTTCGAGGCGCTCGCCTGCGGTATCCCACTCGTTTCGGCGCCGTGGTCCGATGTCGAACGTCTGTTCAGGCCGGGCACCGATTTCCTGTTTGCAAACACCGGCTTCGAGATGCGGCATCATCTTCGCGCCGTGCTGCGTGACGCGGATCTCGCCGCTTCTCTGGCGAGATCGGGCCTCGAGACGATCCGCTCGCGGCACACATGCCGGCACCGGGCGGATGAATTGTTCGGCGTGCTCGCCGAATGCGGGCACCGCCAAGCCGCCGACACGATCCTTGCAAAGGAGGCCGCCGAATGAAGATCGCATTTTACGGGTCGAGCCTGCTGTCGTCCTATTGGAACGGCGCGGCCACCTATTACCGCGGACTGCTCAAGGCCCTTGCAAGGCTCGGCTATGACATCACCTTCTACGAGCCGGACGTCTACGATCGCCAGAAGAACCGCGACATCGAGGCGCCGGACTGGTGTGCCGTCGTCGTCTACGAGGCCACCCCGCATGCGCTGATGCAGGTGGCGGCGTGGGCGGCGGAGGCAGATATCGTCGTCAAGGCAAGCGGCGTCGGTTTCGCCGACGACGCGCTGTTGCGGGCGGTGCTCGATCACGCCCGTGCCGATGCCCTCACCGTATTCTGGGATGTCGATGCGCCGGCGACGCTTGGCCAATTGCGCGACGAGCCCGACCATCCGCTGCATCGCGCGCTGCAGGAAATCGACCTGGTGCTGACCTATGGCGGCGGCGACCCGGTGGTCTGGGCCTATCGGGCAATGGGGGCCGCCGAATGCGTGCCGATCTACAATGCGCTCGATCCGGAAACGCATCATCCGGTCGACAAGGACAGGCGCTTCGCCTGCGATCTCGCCTTTCTCGGCAACCGGCTGCCGGACCGCGAGGCGCGCGTCGAGGCTTTCTTCCTCGACCCAGCCAGCCGCTCGGCCGATCAGCGCTTCCTGCTCGGCGGATCGGGCTGGGGCGACAAGCAGATGCCCGCCAATGTCCGATGGCTCGGCCATGTCGGTACGCGCGACCACAATGCATTGAACGTCACGGCCAAGGCGGTCCTCAACATTAGCCGCGACAGCATGGCGGCCAATGGCTTTTCACCTGCGACGCGCGTTTTCGAGGCGGCGGGCGCCGGCGCATGCCTCATCACCGACGCCTGGCTTGGTGTGGACCTGTTCCTGAAACCCGGCGAGGAAATCCTGGTCGCGCGCGATGGCGAGGATGTCGCCGAGATCATGCAAAGCCTTAGCGCCGAACGGGCGAAGGCGATCGGGGCATCTGCGCTTCGGCGGGTGCTTGGCGAACATACCTATACGACACGGGCCGTTTTGGCCGACGCCATTTTCAGGCGCCATTTCGAGCGTCCGACCGTGGAGGCGGCCGAATGACGAAGCCGCTCGACATCGTCTTTCTTGGCCTGTCGCTCTCCTCATCCTGGGGAAACGGCCACGCCACCACCTTTCGGGGGCTGCTTAAAGGTCTCCACGAACTCGGCCACCGCGTCACCTTTCTCGAACGCGACGTGCCGTGGTACGCAAGTCACCGGGATCTGCGCGATCCCGATTTCTGCGCGTTACGCTACTATGAAACGACCGACGATCTTCACCGAAATTTTGCGCGCTGCCTGCGCGATGCCGATATCGTGGTCGTCGGCTCCTTTGTTCCGGAAGGCCCTGAAATCATCGACGTTGTGGCATCGCTGTGCACGGGTCAGTTCTGCTTCTACGACATCGACACGCCGGTCACGCTGGCAAGGCTTTCAACCGATGATTGCGAGTATATTGCCAGGCGGCAGGTCCCGTATTTCGACGTCTACTTCTCCTTCACGGGCGGGCCGACGCTTGCCCGTCTGACGGCAGAATTCGGCGCGAGGCGGGCCGAGCCGCTCTACTGCTCCGTCGACCCGGAACGGCATCACGGAACCGGTGATCCAATCCGCTGGGATCTCGGCTATCTCGGCACCTACAGCCCCGACCGCCAGGCGACGCTGGAGGCCCTGCTGTTCGAACCGGCGCGTCGCATGCCGGAGCGCCGCTTCGTCGTGGCAGGCTCGCAATATCCGCGCGAAATCGCCTGGCCGGACAATGTCGATCGCATCGAACACCTGCCGCCGGCAGATCACGCGGCCTTTTACAGCAGCCAACGCTACACGTTGAACGTCACGCGCAGTTCCATGATCGCGGCCGGATGGTCGCCCAGCGTGCGACTCTTCGAGGCCGCCGCCTGCGGCACGGCGATCATCAGCGATAGCTGGGCCGGACTGGACAGCCTGTTTCCGGAGCGGACGATCCACACGGCGCGCAGGACCGAGGACGTAATCGGTATCCTGTCCGGGGAATCCGATGGCGCCCGGCTTGCCATGGCAAAGCAGGCGCGCGTGCTCATCCTGGCAGCTCACACAAGCATCGCAAGAGCCCGCGAATTCGTTTCGCTGCTGGCGCGGGCCAAATCGCCACGTTCTGTTCTCGATCTGGACGTCGAGAGCGCAGCATGACCCGCAGACGGGAGAAGATAGAGATGCAGCTATCAAGAAAGGCGCAACGGACCAAGACCGTGCTTGTCGCCGGCGGCGCAGGCTTCCTCGGTTCGCATCTTTGCGAGACAATGCTCCAGGCCGGCTGGCGCGTGATCTGCGTCGACAATTTCCTTACCGGCCGCATGGAGAACATAGCATCGATCGCCGATCGTCCGGATTTTCGGCTGATCAAGCAAGACATTTGCCGACCGTTGGAGCTTGGCGAACCGGTTGACGGCATCTTCAACATGGCGTGCGCGGCCTCGCCGCCGCGTTACCAGGCCGACCCGGTCCACACGACGCAGACTTGTGTCATCGGGACGCTCAATCTGCTGGATCTCGCCGCCCGCAATGGCGCCCGGTTCCTGCAGGCGTCCACCAGCGAAATTTATGGCGATCCCGAACAGCATCCGCAGAAGGAAGACTATGTCGGCCACGTGAACTGCATCGGCCCCCGCGCCTGCTATGACGAAGGCAAGCGCACCGCCGAAACCCTGTGTTTCGACTATTTGAGAATGGAAAAAGCCGATATCCGTGTCGCGCGCATCTTCAACACCTATGGTCCCAGGATGGACCCTGCGGACGGACGGATCGTTTCCAATCTGATCATGCAGGCACTCGAGAGACGGCCGCTGACGATATTCGGCGACGGGCTGCAGACCAGGTCGTTCTGCTACGTTTCCGATCTGGTCGACGGCTTGGTCCGGTTGATGGAGGTCGATCCCAATCCGCGCCAGCCGGTCAATCTGGGCAATCCGGGGGAGTTCACCATCCTGCAACTGGCGGGCCTGGTGAGGCGCATGACCAGCACCGAATCGGCCTTGAAATTCCTGCCGCTGCCGCAAGACGATCCTCGTCGTCGGCAACCCGACATTTCCCGTGCAAAGAAGCTTCTCGGCTGGTCGCCAAAAGTGCCGCTCAGGCAGGGTTTGATGCGCACGATCGGCTATTTTGCCGAGCTTGAGACGGCGCAGATGATCGACAGAAGACGTCGAATTGCCGCCACCGTGCGTTCTGCATCAGGCCGGCTGCAAAACCTGCCGGCCTGATAGCGGGGAGCGTCTGGCCGCTGCATGATCGCGCGGTCGTTGCGGATTGGTCACTTTTTCTCGTCGCGGGAACAACCCGTCCAGCTTCTGGTTCTGCCAAGGTACCGGCATGGAGACGATTGTGCATCCCAAACGATCCGCCAAAGACATCGAACAAATGGCCGCAAGAGAGACGGCTGCCTTCCTGCGGCGCGCCTCCATCACCTATCTGGAATGTTGCGTGAGCCTGATGCTGACGCATCTTCAGAGGGAGGAGGTAGCGGCCATCCTCGAAAAGGAAGCGGATATGCTTCGCCGGCTGGACTGATCCCGCTCGAGGGGCGGCAGGTCGCCTTGGCTTTCCAGGAAACGAAGCAGCGCGGCAGCGTAACGTCTTGCCGCGGCCGCCAGCCGGATCTGTTCCCGATCATCGCCAGATCGTGCAGCCATGCTCCACAAGCCAAGCTGGAAGGCGAGATAGCAGGGCTCGTAGTAGTGGACCAGATTGGCATCGACGGGACGGGAGGCTCTCGCTTCCACAGCCTTGCAAAGCGCCGCAGTCGCCGCATTGGAGAGGCTATATTCAACGCGGGCGCCGGTAATGTCCCATGCGATGTCCTGGCAGCCGATCAGATCGTGGGATCGGCAATGGTCGAGGGCGTCGGTCTTGACCAGCCTTCCACCGCGCGAAAGGATGAACTCCCACGGATGAAGCCGCCCGTCGATCTCGACCCGCTGCATGGTCTTGGGTGGAACCTGTTTCGAGAGCCAGGTTTGCAGCTCCGCCGCGCGGGTTTCGCCCAGCGCCTCACGTGTATTCTGCACGGCCATGTCGGCAAGCGCCTCCAGCGAGGCGCCCGGCTCGGACGCGGGCAGATTGGCTGCGCGCCAGGACAGATAGCGCGCGAGATGAGCGACCACCTTTTCTTTCGAATGCCTTGCCCGGTCCAGCGTCGTACCGTCGATCCAACGTTCAACGAGAAAGCCATGGCACAGCCCGGCGACGTCCGGGCCAAAGCCTGCGTCATGCAGCCTCCTGGCAGTCTCGGCCTTGTGCATTCCGATTTCACCGAGGCCGACGAATTTGACCGACCATTTTTCCCGGCCTGCAGAAGCGACGAACTTCCGCCGCTCGAAGCCGCGGTGAACGGGTGGCCAATGGTCCTGCGAGCCATAGTGCAGGCGACGCCACTCTCCGCCGGATGTTTCGGTCAGGCTGGCCGCTGTGCGGCCGATCGTCCTGGCCACCCAATCCCGCAACGTCGGGACAGCGGATCCAGCGGGGAAAGTCCGTTCGAAATCCGCGGTGTGTTTTTGGCAAACCGTCCATGCCTCACGACTGTCCGCCGATGCCTCGGGACCCGGCCCACCCAAATGGCTGGGGAACAGATGGATGCGCCCGGCATCGATGCCCAGCGCTTGCAGCCATGCGACGACGGCGTGGAACGAACTGCCTGACAGGCCCGGGCCTTCGTCGACGATGGCAAAGCGGGCCGACGGCCTCGCCCTCCAGCGACCGATCAGCTCCGGATCGGCGGCAAGCCGCCTGCGAAACGGATGGCCGGTCGGACGGAGGCTGACGGGTGCCGGCGCGCCGATGGCTGCCGCCACCATCGCTGCCAGCCCCAGGCCGATGCTGCGGATGCCGATCACGCATGTGTTCGCATCGAGACCCGACTGCCGCGCGGCGACGAAATAGCTCTCCGGATAGAGCGCGTAATGGGCAAATCCTTCAGCCGTGCCGGTCAGGATTTCGCCATCGCAATCGAGTTCGGCCAGCATTCGCGGCACTTCGGCATCGACCGGGCCGTCGATGGCGAATGCGGCCCCCCACGATCTGCCCACGTCCCGGGCCAAGCCGACCAGGAGATTTGCGCCCGCGATCCGCTGTCGGGAATTCCTGTCCATGCCGTTGGCCTCGAATTCAGCATCGGCGAGGCCCTGGACCAGTTCCGAAGCCCTGATGAACAGGCCGACCAGGGCTGCGTGGCGTTCGATCCCACTTGGCATGTCCGCAATGTGCCCGGCCGCGTCGCAGGCCGAGCCGCGAACATGTCGCGCGCTCTCAATTCGCTTGTGGTCGCCATAGACGATCATTGTCCCGTCCCGGTTGGCCTCACCCCTCGCTGCACAACTCGGCGGGCGCTACTTTGATCCACTATCGGTTGCACGATTTTTGCAGCCGGCAAGGAACAATCCGGGAGGAAGGCGGTTTGGCACGAAGAACTTACCTTCAACAGCATAGGCAGCGGTTTCGTGGGATCGAAGAAAGTTCGAATCGGTATAGTCGGCGTCGGCAACTGCGCGTCCTCCCTTGTTCAGGGCATCACCTACTACCGCGACGCAAGGAGCAATGAGCTCATACCCGGGCTGATGCATGCCGATCTTGGCGGCTATCATGTCAAGGACATCGAGGTGGCCTGCGCTTTCGATGTCGCCAAGGGCAAGGTCGGACGCGATGTGGCAGACGCGATCTACAGCGCGCCGAACAATACTTTCCGCTTTGCCAATGTGGCGCCTACCGGCGCTCGCGTCGAACGCGGACCGACGCTGGACGGCATCGGCAAATATCTGCGCGACGAGATCGAGGAGGCCGACGAGCCGGTCGCCAACGTCGGCAAGATCCTCGCCGAAAGCGGCGCCGAAATCCTGGTGTCCTATCTGCCAGTCGGTTCGGAGGAGGCAACGCACTTTTATGCCGAGTGCGCGCTCGAGGCGGGCTGCGCCTTCGTCAACTGCATACCAGTCTTCATCGCTTCGCGGCCGGAGTGGCGCCGGCGCTTCGAGCAGCACGGCCTGCCGCTGATCGGCGACGACATCAAGAGCCAGGTCGGTGCGACGATCGTCCACCGGCTGCTCGCCAACCTGTTCCGTGAGCGCGGCGTGCGCATCGATCGCACCTACCAGCTCAATTTCGGCGGCAACACCGACTTCCTCAACATGCTTGAGCGCGAGCGGCTGGAATCGAAGAAGATCTCAAAGACCCAATCCGTCACCAGCCAGATCGACGTTCCCCTGGAGCCCGGCAATATTCATGTCGGGCCAAGCGACCACGTTCCATGGCTGACCGACCGCAAGTGGGCCTATATCCGGGTCGAAGGCACGACCTTCGGCGGCGTGCCGCTGAATGCCGAGCTCAAGCTGGAAGTGTGGGATTCGCCCAACTCGGCCGGCGTCGTGATCGATGCGGTGCGTTGCGCCAAGCTGGCGCTCGACCGCGGTATCGCGGGCGCGCTGACCGGTCCCTGCAGCTATTTCATGAAATCGCCGCCCGAGCAGTTCACCGACGCGGAAGCCCGCCAGCGCACGCTCTCTTTCATCGCCGGCAAGGACGAGCCGATGCTCGATGCCGCGGAATGACGACGACGTTCTTTCTGGTGCGCCACGCCGCGCACGACAATGTCGGCTGTTACCTTGCCGGACGGATGGCTGGCGTGTGCCTTGGCGAAGCCGGCAAGGCACAGGCCTCGCATCTGGCTGAACGCATGGCACGCGAGGCGATAGCGGCAATCTTCTGCAGCCCGCGCGAACGCACGCAAGAGACGGCCAATCCGATCGCGCTCGCCTGCGATGCCGGTGAAATCGTGATCCGCGAGGAACTCGATGAGATCGACTTCGGCACCTGGTCGGGAAAGACCTTCGAGGAGCTGAACCAGGATGCCGACTGGCGAGCGTGGAACGACCAGCGTCAGCAGGCGAGAACGCCGAGCGGCGAGACCATGCTGGACGTGCAGCAACGCGTCGTCTCGCTGATCGAGCAGGTCCGCGGAACATACCAGAACCAGTGCGTCGCACTGGTCAGCCATGCCGATGTCATCAAGGCCGCCGTGTGCAAAGTGCTCGGCCTGTCGCTGGGAAACTGTTTTCGCTTCGATATCGACCCAGCGTCGATCACCACGGTTGTTTGGGGGGACTGGGGGTCGAAGCTGATCAGACTCAACGAAGCTGCCTGACGAGGAATTGCCGGATGCGCATGGTCATTTTCGGTCTTACCGTGACATCGTCGTGGGGCAACGGCCACGCCACGCTGTGGCGCGGATTGATCCGGGCGATGGCCGGGCTGGGCTGGTCCATCACCTTCTTCGAACGCAACACTCCCTACTATGCCGGGACGCGCGACCTCGACCAGTTGGATGGCGGCAGCATTGTCCTTTATCCGGACTGGCAGGACATTCAGCACGTTGCCGAGCAGGCAATGAATGTGGCCGATGTGGTCATCGTCACCTCCTATTGCCCCGATGCCGTGAGCGCGTCGCGCCTTGCCCACCAGGCCTGTCGCGGCCTGAAGGTGTTCTACGATCTGGACACGCCGGTGACGCTGGCGCGAATCGAACAAGGTGAGCCTCCGGCCTATTTCGGGCCGGAAGGGCTTCGCGATTTCGATCTCGTGCTGAGCTATACGGGAGGAACCGCGATCGACGCATTGAAGTCGATGCTGGGTGCACGCCGCGTCATGCCGCTTTACGGCCATGTCGATCCAGAGCGACACCGGCCGGCCCCGCCCAGGCCGGAGTTTGCCGGCGACCTTTCCTATCTCGGGACCTATGCGGCGGACCGCCAGGCCGGGGTCGAAAGGCTGCTGGTCAGTCCGGCTGCGCGCCTGCCGGATCGCCGTTTCATTATTGGCGGCGCACAATATCCGCAAGAATTCCCGTGGAGCGACAATATCTTCTTCGTCCGGCATCTGCCGCCGGCCGACCACCCCGCCTTCTTTTCATCTTCACGACTGACCCTGAACGTGACCCGCGAGGCGATGGCCGAACGGGGCTGGTGTCCTTCCGGCCGGCTGTTCGAAGCCGCCGCGTGCGGTGCTGCGATGGTGAGCGACACATGGCCCGGACTGGAGGCCTTTTTCCGGCCCGGTGAAGAGATCGTCGTGGCCAACAGCACCGACGACGTGGTCGCCGCGCTCGACCTGTCCGACGCCGAGCTTGACGCGATCCGCCGCCGTGCGCGCGAGCGGGTGCTGGACGAACACACCTCGGCGCGGCGGGCGAAGGAATTCGACCGCATCCTGTCCGATGCACTGCACGGCTCCACGCTTGGCGAGCCGTGGAAGGAGGCAGTTTGATGTTGGGCATCGTGCCCGCAGCCGGACGGGGAAGCCGCATCCAGCCGCTCGGCTTTTCGAAGGAGCTTCTGCCGGTCGGCAGCCGCATCGACGGCAACACCGAGCGGCCTTGCGCGGTCAGTGAATACCTGGTGCGCCGCATGGTGCGCGCAGGGGCCGATAAGATCTGCTTCGTCATCGGTTCGGGTAAGTCGGATATCCTCGAATATTATTCTGCCGGCTATGCCGACGCGGCCGCTCTGTTTGTGGTGCAGCCCTCTCCGGTCGGCCTTTGCGACGCCATCTTCCGGGCCGCACCGCTCGTCGCGGCCGACGAGACCGTTCTGGTCGGGTTGCCCGATACGATCTGGTTTCCCGAAGACGGCTTCCTGGCCCTTCCGGACGACGGCCTGTCCTTCCTGTTGTTTCCGGTGGACCAGCCGGAGTTCTTCGATGCCGTCGTTGTCGATGAGGACGACCGGGTGAAGCAAATCAAGGTCAAGCAGCCGAATGCCCAATCGAACTGGATCTGGGGTGCGTTCAAGATGCCCGGCCGCACCCTTCACCAGCTCGCCGCGCTGTGGCGGGAACGGGACCGGTGCGACGAATATATCGGCACGCTGGTCAATGCCTATCTCGCCGCCGGAGGCGAAGCCTATGGCATCAAGGCTGGCACCGCCTATGTCGACGTCGGCACCTTCAACGGCTACCGCACCGCACTTCGCCTGCTTGAAAGCGCCGCCGGTACCAAGGACGACCAAGCCGCCATTACGCTGCCCGGCCACCAGCACGTTCCTATCCTCGCAGGCGAAGGAGGCTAGCCATGCTGCATTCCGATGCCGAAATCCGCCGCCGTATCGATGCGCTCGGCCCATGGTTCCACAACATGGAACTGGCCGGCATCGAAACCGCTCCCGACCATTTCCTTGGCAACTATCCGCTGATCAAATGGCGCAAATTCGCCGACGCGATTCCCGCCGATCTTTCCGGTAAGGCGGTGCTCGACATAGGCTGCAACGCGGGCTTCTACTCGATCGAGATGAAACGCCGCGGCGCCGGCCACGTGCTTGGCATCGATTTCGATGAGGCTTACCTGGCGCAGGCGCGCTTTGCCGCCGAGGTAGCGGACTGCGACATCGAATTCCGGCAGCTCTCGGTCTACGACGTTGGCGCCCTGCATGAGCGGTTCGACATCGTGCTGTTCATGGGAGTGCTCTACCATTTGCGCCATCCCTTGCTCGCACTCGATCTGATCCGGGAGCATGTCGCCGACGACCTGATGATCTTCCAGTCGATGCAGCGCGGCAGCACCAACGTGCCGGCGCTCGAGCAGAACTATCATTTCTGGACCCACGACCTGTTCGACCGGCCGGAGTTCCCAAAGCTGCATTTCATCGAACATCGTTACGCCGACGACCCGACCAACTGGTGGATTCCCAACCGTGCCTGCACCGAAGCCATGCTGCGCAGCGCCGGCTTCGAGATCGTGCTGCAACCGGAGCAGGAGGTCTATTTCTGCCGCACCGCCGACGTACCGGCCGGCGGCGGCGCCGTCTACCCGTCGAAAGGACAGATAAATGCTTGAAGCCGCGATGATCTGGAACGAGCCCAACAATAAATCCCACTGGGATCCCGAGCTCGACCCCGACTGGAGCCGCTTCGCCACTACGGCAATCCTGGCCGCCGACGCGATCGCGTCGGAGAATCCCGCCTTGACCAAAGTCCTTGGCGGCATCTCGCCGATCGATGCCGGCTTCATGACACGGATGAAGGAATTCGGCGTGCTCGATCATGTCGACGCGGTCGCCGTGCACGGCTTTCCGCTCGACTGGAACCTCTGGCAGATCCACGAATGGCCGCAGAAGATCGGCGAGATCTCGGCTGTTACCGATCTTCCGGTATGGGTCAGCGAGGTCGGCGTATCGACCTTCGGCGCCGAGGAGGTACAGGTCTGGGGCCTGCGCCGGACCGCGGAATTGCTGATCGGCAACGCACCGCGCATCCAATGGTACAGCCTCTACGACCTGCCGCGCGAGTGGGAAGCGACGACGCGCCATCGCGAGGCGGAAGGCTCGTCTTACTATCGCCATTTCTACATGGGCCTGCTTCGCCAGGACGGCACGCCAAAGCCCGCGCTCGAGGAATTCCTGCACCACGCGCCGGCATTGGGACTGGTGCAGTGGTTCCATTTCGAAGATCGCCGGCTTGACGACGCCGTCGCCTGGATGAAACGGCTCGGCGTCACCAATCTGCGCACCGGGCTTTCCTGGGCCGACAGCTTCAGGCCCAACGCGCTTGACTGGTTCGACCGGCAGATGGAGGCTTTGGCCGACTTCGACGTGACGGTTACTTTCTGTTTCACGCCGGAACACCGCGGAATGATGCCGCACCACAGCAGTCCGCCACTGGTGCCTGAGGAATTCGCCGAGTTCTGCGCGGCAATGACGCGCCGCTATGCCGGCAGCATCGCTGTCCCTTCCGCCGGCAGGCTGCGCGCCTCTGCAGCGTGAGGAGCTTCGGCTCTCCAGCCATGACGCTCACCGTCCTCAACGTCGCCTATCCCCTCGCCCCGGTCGGGCCGGATGCGGTCGGCGGCGCCGAGCAGGTGCTGTCGATGCTCGACCAGGCGCTCGTACAGGCCGGACACCGCTCGATCGTGATCGGCTGCCAGGGCTCGAGCGCTGCGGGCACTCTCATCGAGACGCCGGCCGAGCCGGGCGTGCTCGATGAAGCGGCGAAGCGCCGGGCGCAGCGTGCTCATCGCGCCGCAATTGCTACCGCACGCGCTCGCTGGCCAATCGACGTGGTCCATTTGCATGGCATCGATTTCGATGCCTATCTGCCGGGCGACGGGCCGACATTGGTGACCTTGCATTTGCCGCTCGACTGGTATCCGGCCGACGCTCTCAATCCGGCGCGGGAGGATCTGTGGCTGCATGCGGTATCGGCGGCTCAGCAAAGGACCGCGCCACCGGGAGCCAGGCTCATCGAACCGATCCCCAACGGAGTGGACATCGATGCGCTGAGTGAGCGGCAGGCCAAGCGCGACTTTGCGCTCGTGCTCAGCCGCGTCTGCCCGGAAAAGGGCATCCATCTGGCGCTGGACGCAGCCAAGAAGGCCGGTGTGCCGCTGGTCGTTGGCGGCAAAGTCTACCCCTACGAAAGCCACACCGCGTATTTTCGCGACGAGGTCGAGCCGCGGCTGGACGACCAGCGCCGCTTCCTCGGTCCGCTCGGCTTTGTCGCCAAGCGGCGCCTGCTGAACACAGCCCGCTGCCTGGTCATCCCGAGCCTTGCCGCGGAAACCAGTTCGCTCGTCGCAATGGAGGCGCTCGCCTGCGGCACCCCCGTGGTGGCCTTCCCGAATGGCGCACTGCCGGATGTGGTCGAGCACGGCAAGACCGGGTATCTGGTCGGGGATGTCGACGAGATGGCCGAAGCCATCGCTGCCGCACCCAGCCTGGACCCCGAGGCCTGCCGGGCCGAGGCGCGGCGGCGCTTTTCACTCGACCGCATGGTTTCCTCCTACATGGACGCCTATCGGGCGCTGGCACGGCTCGGCACAAACAGCGGGCAGTTCGCGACGGCGAGGTGAGCGGGACATGCTCCGCAGTGAGATCATCGACGATCCGACGGACCTCGAAGCCCTCGAGCCGCACTGGTGGGAACTCTGGTCGCGCAGTCCCTCGGCGACACCGTTCCAGTCTCCCGCATGGTTGCTGCCATGGTGGCGGACATTCGCTCCCGGCGAGCTAGCGACGGTCGCCGTCTGGCGTGGCGACGATCTGGTCGGCCTGGCGCCACTCTATCTGGAATGCCAGGCCGCCGGGGCGCGGCTGCTTCCGCTCGGCATTTCGTTGAGCGACTATCTGGATGTCCTTTGTATTCCCGAAACCGCCGAACCGGTCGCCGTCGCCATCGCCGACACGGTTCTTTCCCTCGGCTGGTCACAGTGGATCTTGCAGGACCTGCCTCCCGGCGGCGCTGGCCTTGCCATCAGGCATGCCGCGCTCGAATCGTGCCAAGCCGTCGATCACGCCGCTTGCCCGGTGCTCGCCCTCGCCGGCGACCAGACGCTTCAAGGCTGTGTTCCGGCGCGGCGGAGGCGCCAATTGCGCCGCGCCCACAGGGCCGCGTCGAGACGCGGCCGGGTCTCCATCGAACCCGCTTTGTCCGATCCGCAGACATTCCTCGATCACCTGATCCGCCTTCACCGCGCGCGCTGGGCCGGACACGGCGACGGCGTTCTGTCCTATACCCGCGTGGAAGAATTCCACCGTCAGGCACTGCCGCAGTTGGTCGCACAAGTGCTTGCCCGATGCTGGCTTATGACCATCGGTGACGCGATCGTAGGCGCCTATTACGGGTTCCATCATCGTGGCCGCGCCTACGCTTATCTCGGTGGCTTCGATCCGGCCTATGCCGAGGAAAGTCCCGGCGCGCTGCTCATCGGCCAGGCGATAAGGCAGGCGATCTGCGAAAGCGCGGAAGAGTTCGATTTTCTGCGCGGACAAGAGGCCTACAAATACAGCTGGGGCGCCGTCGACCGGTGGACGATGCGCAAGATCTGGACGCGGAGCAAAGGGCGATGAGCGCGACCCAGCCGGGATCGCGGCGGTCGACATCGGCAAGGCGGGTGCTGGAGGACTGCATGGCAGACGGTGCCGGCGCCGAAGCCGTCATCGCCAGGCTGGCTCTCCGTTTCGAGACAGGAATCGATGCCGCAGAACTGGCGAGGATTGCGCAAAACACGCACTCGGCCGATGCGCGAAAGACGGAAAAACTACAAGGGATTGCGGACCTGCTTCAGCGCAGACCCGAGATCTTCGCCACGCTGCAAAAAACAGGTGCTGCCGTTCGGCACGAGCGTGGCGAGGGAGAGACCGACGATGCGGTCGTCAAGCGGCTGGCGGCCGGGTTTGACGCAGCGGCGGCGATCTCCCCGGCGGCGAGCGTCCAGCTGTCGTCGCTGGGAAATGAGGAAAAGCTCTCGGCCGCTACGGCTGAGATCGTTGCGTGGCTGGAGAGGCGAGGCTTTACCGGCACTGACCGCGACATACTGGATATCGGCTGTGGTATCGGTCGGTTCGAACAGGCGCTCTCCGCTCTGTCGCACCGGATCGTCGGCAGCGATATATCCCCAGCGATGATCTCGATCGCCCGCCGGCGATGCGCCGGGCTCGGCAATGTAGAATTCCGCCCTACTCGCGGTTTCGATCTTGCCGATTTTCGCGATGCCAGCTTCGACCGCGTGCTGGCCGTCGACAGCTTTCCCTATCTGGTGCTGGCCGGCCTCGCGGAGCACCATTTCGTGGAAATCGCGCGCGTGCTGAAGAGGCCGGGCATGGCCGTGCTTTTGAATTATTCATATCGCGGATCGCCGGCGCTGGATCGCGCCGATGTCCATGACTTCGCCAATGCAAATGGCATGCAAGTCCTCATCGACGGCGAAAAGCCGTTCCGGCACTGGGACGGCGATGCCTTCCTGCTTACGATTTCCGGCGGAACATTGCGGCCCAACGCTGGTTCGGATGCCGAACGGGAAAAGCCGCTATTCGACAGTATGAAGGAGGACAAGATGGCGTCCGGCAGCAAGAAGCACATCGGTCGCGGCAGTCACGGCAAAGGCGCTGGCGCTGGCGCGATGACCGATCTTCCCAAGGACAAGATCGGAGAGAACGCCGTTCTGTCCAACAGAGACAAGAAGCAGCACACCAAGGAGCGTGGGCTCGACGGCAATCGGGTCAAGTCCGAGCAGTACCAGGATCATTCAGCGGATCGGCGGCCTGAAGACTGATCGTTGCGGCAGCATGTGGCTTGCGGCCGGCGGGCAACTGAAACGCCGCGAGAGCCCAACCGCTGACGAAGCTCAAGGGACCGAAGCCGGTCGCATGGCTGGCCTGCAAATTCTTGCAAACTCGCACTGTTGCCACCAGAGTGAGGTGAAGGGACCAACATTTGCCAAGAGAACGCGATGTCTCGCTCAAGGGAAGATTCCGTCACCACGCGTGCCGATCTGACGATAGACCGGGAAATCGCTTCCTTGCTTGCGGCCATCGAACAGGAAAGGGTTCCTGACCGGCTGACCAAACTTGCGATCGAATTGCAGAACGCGCTTGTGGAAAGACGATTGCGCGAAACCAGTAATTAGCGTGACATGTATTAGCGGCGCCTTTCGGCTTCGAAGTCCAGTTGTCCTTCGGATAGATAGCTGCGCCTTTCCATCAGCGTTTGCGAGGAACTTTCGCCAAGGTATTGCAGCACGCCGGCGCGTGCGCGGTTGAGCCGGCTTTTCACGGTTCCCACCGCGCAACCGCATATTTCGGCCGTCTCCTCATAGCTGACGCCCAGCACGCCTATCAGCATCAGAACCTCGCGCTGGTGCTCGGGAAGGCTCTGGATGGCCTGGTGGACTTCCTTGCCCTGTATGGACCATTCCTGCGTCGCTTCCGAGATCGGCCGCAGGGAAGCGCAGTCGAGCAGGCCGGGCGCTTCCCTCACTGCGGCCCTGACACGCGTGTAGTAAGTGTTGCGCATGATGGTGAAGAGCCATGACTTCATACGCGTTCCAGCCTCGAACTTGTCGATGTTGGCCAGCCCCTTGGTCAGCGTCTCCTGGACCAGGTCGTCGGCATCATCGGGAGTGCGGCAGAAAGTACGCGCGAAGGCCCTTAAAGCGGGTATGAGGTGGACGATGGAAACTTCTTCGGTTTCGCGGGTCGCGAAGGCGTAGGCTGTGGGTGGCAATGGTCCAGCTCCCGTCCAGAATGAGTTCGTGAGCGCAGACCTGTTAAATGCATTGGGCGAAAGATCGTTCCGGTGGGCGAAATCACCCAACCAAGAACCGGAGCGGCTTGGCTGGGCAGCCCGGCCGGCGGCGATATTTTTGACGGAACAACCACCGGGATCGCGGAGTTCAAATCAAGGTCGTCCGACAATTCGGGGCGCCACCATTTGGCGCGTCGAAATGCGATCTCGCAGCGAGCCTTGGCCGCGACCTCAAGGACGGCCCGCCACCTCAAGAAACAGGAGGAGTCCATGACAGGAAACAAGCACGCCAAAGGCAAAACGCCGGCCGATAGCGATCTTGCCAACGATCCCGGCATCGGCAGTTCCAGGGGCACGATCAAGGAGGGCGACCGGCTCGACCAGGGCAACAACACGTTCGAAGGCGATGTCGAGAACGACACCACGCCACAAGGCGGTATCAATCCTCGCCAAAAGATGCGGACCAACAAGTGACGCCAGGACCGGCGGCGCACGATCGAACAAACCCGCTGCAACCTGTGCAGCAATCCCGCGTTAAAGAGCATGGGCCTCGTGTCCGCCCCGAGCGTTGATGCGACAGGCTCTTTCGCGGAGACACAGATGACAAAAAGATCGTTTGGCCGCCCCGTTCCAATTCTCGTCGGCCTTGGTTTCCCTCGCTATGTCGAAAACATCTGGCAGGCCTATGACGTCTTAAATGAATGGCCGAGCCGCGGTCCGGCGCACAAGGCGGCGTTCGACGCCTGTCGCGCCGGGCTAGCTGACGAGGTCGACGTCGAGACGGTGCGCGCTGCGTTCGATACTTTCGCCCGCAAGGCGGGCATTCTGGCCCACGATATCGCAGCCGAAACACCAGCACGCCCCAAAACACCTGCGAAGGCCCACGATGTTTGGCTGAAACGCCCATCGGACGGCCCTGTAGACCCTGGGGACGCCCAGCTTACTTGAAGTGGCCAGCTTGCTTGAAGTGGCCAGCTTGCTTGAACCGGCCAGCTTGCTTGAACCGGGAGGAATAAGGTGCTGAGAATAGAATTCGATACTCCTGTTTGCATCTATTTCGGCAAGCCTGGGCGATCGCGATTGGTCAGTTCCGTTTTCGAAGCAGTATATTGCCTGAAAAGCGAGAAATGGCCGGCGCGCAATGCCCCACTGGCGCTGGTGGCGGCTGATGTATTGAATCGCGCCCGGACCGGTGAAATTACGGCCGGCAAAGCGCGGCAAGCATTTGTCGATGCCGCTTGGGAAGCGAACATTCTTGTCGAAGGCGAGCCGCATGACGCGCATGCTCCGACAGCCTTCATGTCGGACAGCGGGTGAACCGGTAGGCTGCCTCCCCGCAGTTCCGTCCAAAGCTTAGTTATCCCGAATGGTTGGCGTCCTCGGCCTTTTTCTGGCGCTGCTGCCTGAGGACCTCGTCGGTTCCGACGAGCTTCTTCGATCCGCCGGGGATCGTGGTGGAGACGACGGCCGGCGGATCGCTCGCAGGGAAGGAATCTTCCAGGCCTGCCTGCAACTGGTCTTCCAGCGTTTGCGGCTCTTCAGAGCGGCCGGGGGTCCTTCGAGTATCTACGTTCTCCAGCGGCTGTGTCATGTCCGGTGAAGACTTGACTTCTCGAATCCAGCGATAGAGCTGTTCGATGGCAAATTCCTTCATCGCATCGAAATCGGCTTTGTCGTCACGCGATGCCTCGATTTGATCCACCATCGTCTTCTCGAAACGTTCAAGGCTATCGCTTCCGCAGGCCCGGCATAGACGCACCAACGCCTCTCGCAATATGAGCGGCGCAAAGTGCGCCGTCGCCTCAAGCCTGAGCTGCTGCAAACGCTCCGGGGTGGCGGCTTGGAAGTTCGACATGTTCGACCTCTCGCCTTGTGGAGCATGTCAACGAAAATTGTCGATGGATGTTCCATCGGCGGCGGCCGGTGCATCGCTCGATCCTCAGCGGTGCGCTCCACCACCGACTGCCATGCGGATACCGAGACCGACGACGAAGCAGCCTGCCACCCGCTGCTGCCAGAGCCTTACCTTCGGTCGTTTCATGATCCAGGCCCCGAGCGTGCCGGATGCGAGCGCATATGCCCCCAGCACCAGCACACCGGTCATTTTCTGAGTGCCACCGAGCAGCAGCAATTGCAGCGTGACCGATCCGCGGGCGGGATCGACGAACTGCGGAAGGAATGCCACCATAAAGGTTATCGGCCAGGGATTTATCAGATTGGCGATCATCCCTTCGCGCGCAGCCGCGAGCGGCCCAACGGCCCCAGGCTCCTCGACAGCGACGCTGTCCGACCGCAATAATACCATGCGTGATCCAAGCCAAACGAGATAGGCCGCGCCCATCCAGCGAAGCATCGCGAAGGCAAGGGGCGATGCCTGGAGCAGCGACGATATGCCGAGGGCAAGGAGCGGCAGCTGGACCATACCGGCGCCCAGGGTCATTCCGAGGACGGTGAACAAGGCAACGGCACGGCCCTGTCCGATGCCGCGCGCCATCACCAGCAGACTGTCAGGCCCTGGCGGCATCTGCATCAGGATGACCGTCCCGAGAAAGGCCGCCCACGAGGCGATATCCATGCCGCTACTTCGACCCGGTTTCGTAAGACGGCTTCGCACCACCCTTCAACCGGCCGGCATCTCGCATCATCTTGAGCGCTTCGTCCCTGGTCAGGCCGCACCTGCGGGCAAAGAAATTGATCTCATAGACCTGCTCGGCCGAGAGGCAATCTTTGTCATCGACTCTTCGTTTGTGTTTGCGTCCGCTCATACGGCGTGGTCCCGTATAACTTAGCCTTCCCCAAACTCACATCGGGCCGACCGGTTCCCGCTGCGTCGTCACTCCCGCAGATTTTCAGTCGCTGTCTGGTCGGTCGACCTTATCCTTGAGTTCGTTCAGGAATGCGAGCAGCGCGTCCTCTGGATCGTCGGCATCCTCGGTCAGCATATCGATGCCCCAGCGTCCGAGGACGGCCTCCTGGACGATGCTTGGCTGCGGCATGAAGATGAAGGATTTCGGACGGTTCTTCTCGTAGCCCGACCGCCGCCAGGTCTGCCAAAGCCGATGCAGCAGCAGACGGATGTTCATGTCGGACATGCTGTAGCCGATGAACAGGATGGTGCGCCCTAGCGCGTCGGCTCGAAATTTCACATCGAGCGGCGAATCGAACGATAGCCGTTCAAAATAATCGGTCTCCGCCAGGACCAACGATTTATCGTCGTCGAAATCGCCGTGGAATTTGATGATCTGCGTCACCTCGCCGGTGGCCTTTGGCAAGTCCTTTGCATTGGCGACTTTGACAAAGGGCCGGCCATGGATCTCGAACGCAACCTCGAGGTTGCGATCATAATTGGTGGTGTAGATGATCGGAAAATCGAGCGATACGATGAGCTTGTGGATTGCCGACCGCTGCACTTCTTCCCGCGAGACGCTCCATTCGCGATCCATCCAACTGCGCAAAGGGCCGAGGCTCCCCTGCTTCAGTCGGTAATATTCGGCAAGGGCCTGATAGCTGGCCTCCGGTGCGCCGATCATGTCCTCGTGAAGGCCGAGCTCGTTTTGCATGTGCTCGATGAGCTTTTGCCAAGACGGCAAGCCGACGCTCATCGACACGCCGGCTCCAACGAACAGGATCGCTCGTCGCTCTTTTACCGATTGAGCCAATTGCTCGACTGCAGACGCCATTCGACACAACTGCGATAGGCGCCGCTCCGTTCCAGCCGAGCCCGGACCACTGCCGGAATAGATTTACTTCCGACAACATTCGGATCGGCTGTCCCGAGCGCCCGGCCGCCGACTTTTTGGCCAACCGAATCCGACATTTATTTCGTTGCATTTGGCACTTCTGCGCCGCTCACGCGTTGGAGAGTGTTCAACAAACACGGCGCAGCTGCAGCTAATGGAGCTCTGCACGAACAACTCGACAGCAAATGAGGCAAGCGCGACCGGTGGCGGCGAAAAATAGGGTGCCTGGTAAAAGGGGAAAGAGGCCAATGGCTGCAATACTGGGATGGAGGCTGCTGGCGGGGTTTGCACTGATAACCGCGGCGGTTGCTCAGCCAGCATCAAGCCCTGCGATAAATCCGCCGGCCGCAGCTGCTCCGCCCGACGACGGCCAGTGGGCGATGCCGGCAAAGAACTACGCCTCGACCCGCTACAGCGAACTTGCGGAGATCACCGAAGACAACGTCAAAAACCTGCAGGTGGCCTTCACCTTCTCGACGGGCGTCAACAAGGGCCAGGAGGCTGCGCCCTTGGTCGTCGGCAACACGATGTACATCGTGACGCCGTTTCCCAACATCCTCTATGCGCTTGACCTTACCAAGCCCGGCGCGCCGATGAAGTGGAAGTTTGAGCCCAATCCCGAGCCCGCGGCGCAGGGCGTTGCCTGTTGTGACGTGGTCAACCGCGGTGCGGCCTTCTTCGACGGGCGCATCTATTTCAACACGCTCGACGGCCATACCATCGCCATCGATGCGGCCACCGGCAAACCGGTCTGGAACACCCATATCGGCAACATCAATATCGGCGAGACCATCACCATGGCGCCGCTGGTGGTGAAGGGCAAAGTGCTGGTCGGCAATTCCGGCGGCGAAATGGGGGTACGCGGCTGGATCAAGGCGCTCGACGCCGGCGACGGGCATGTCGTCTGGACGGCCTACAATACCGGTCCTGACGCCGAGGTGCTGATCGGCCCCGATTTCAAGCCGCATTACGACATGGACAAGGGCAAGGATCTCGGCGTGACGTCGTGGCCGCCCGAGGCCTGGAAGATCGGCGGCGGCAATGTGTGGGGCTGGATCTCCTATGACCCGGACCTCAACCTGATCTTCCATGGCACCGGAAATCCCGGTCCGTGGAATCCGGATCTGCGGCCCGGCGACAACAAATGGACCGCCGGCATCTTTGCCCGCGATCCCGACACCGGCGCAGCCAAATGGTTCTATCAATGGACCCCGCACGATTTGCACGACTACGACGGCATCAACGAACAGGTTCTGCTCGACATGACCTGGCAGGGCAAGCCCCGCAAGGTGCTGGTGCGGCCGGAACGCAACGGCTACGTCTATCTGTTGGATCGCACCACGGGCGAGGTCCTGTCGGCAGTCCCGTTCGGGCCAGTCAATTCCAGCAAGGGCGTCGACCTCAAAACTGGCCGGCTGATTGTAAATCCGGACAAGAAGACCGGCACCGGCAAGGTGGTGCGCGACATCTGCCCGACCGCGTCCGGCCTCAAGGACTGGCAGCCTTCGGCGTTCTCGCCAAAGACCGGCCTGCTCTACATTCCGCACAATAACATGTGCATGGACGAAGAAGGCGTCGAGGTAAATTACATCGCCGGCACGCCCTATGTCGGCATGAACGTGCGAATGATTCCCGGGCCGGGCGGCAATCGCGGTGCTTTCACCGCCTGGGATGTCGCCGCCGCCAAGCCGGCGTGGAGCCTGAAGGAGAATTTTCCGGTGTGGAGCGGCGCCGTCGCCACCGCTGGCAACGTCGTGTTCTATGGCACGATGGAAGGCTGGTTCAAGGCGGTCAGCGCCAGGACCGGCGAACTGCTTTGGCAGTTCAAGACGTCGTCCGGCATCATCGGCCAGCCGATCACCTATCGCGGCCCGGACGGGCACCAATATGTCGCGATTCTTTCGGGCGTCGGCGGCTGGGCCGGCGCGATCGTATCCGGCGATCTCGATCCGCGCGACGCCACCGCCGCGCTCGGCTTCGTCAACGTCATGAAGGATCTGAAGGATGTAACCACGCCGGGAGGTACGCTGTATGTGTTCCGGCTCCCTTGAGACTATCGGCCGAGTTGCGCGCGCACGGATAAAATCTTCCCGCCGGTTTGGCGCCGCGGTCGGCGCACTGGCGCTCTCTCTTGTTGCCGCCGTTGCCGATGCGCGCGAATTGAGGATCTGCGCCGATCCCAACAACATGCCGTTCTCCAATGCCGCAAGGGAAGGCTTTGAAAACAAGATTGCCGAACTCGTCGCCGGGGAGCTTGGTGCGACGGTGTCCTACACATGGTGGGCACAGCGCCGTGGCTTCGTCCGCAACACGCTGAAGGCCGGCCTGTGCGATCTTGTCCCCGGCACGCCCGCCAATCTCGAGATGCTGCGCACCACCGCGCCCTACTACCGGTCTTCCTATGTGTTCGTGACACGCAAGGATGCGCCGGAAATCACGTCCTTCAACGATCCTCGCCTGCGCGATCTGCACATCGGCGTCCAGCTGATCGGTGACGACGGCGGTAACTCGCCGCCCGTCCAGGCGCTTGGCCGTCGCGGCATTATCGGCCATCTCATCGGTTTCCCCGTCTATGGCGACTATTCGGCGCCGAACCCGCCAGCACGCATCATCGAGGCGGTCGCGAATGGCGACATCGATATGGCCGTCGTCTGGGGACCGCTGGCCGGCTACTTCGCATCCAGGCAGAAGGTGGCGCTGCGGATCACGCCGGTTTCGCCGCGCGTGGACGGCCCGCAACTGCCGATGATCTTCGACATCTCGATGGGCGTGCGCCGTGGCGACGATACGCTGCGCAGCGAGGTGAACGCCGCCCTGACCAGACACCGCGCCGAGATCGACGCGATCCTGGCGGCCTACCAGGTGCCCCGCCTCGATCCTGTCGGAGGGCCTTGAAATGAAGCGCGGTCCTCTCTTGCTGGTGTTCGCAATCCTCGCGGTTGCCGGGTGCCAGCGTGAGGAACGCGACACGCGTCCACAGTCGGCGCTCGGCTCGGGCGACCAACCGGCAGCCGTGACGGCCCTCGAGCCGGGCGGCCAACGGCCGGCCTCGTCCGACACCAAGGCCGGCGTGTTCGAGGCCAACGCCTTCCACCTCAGCGAGGGCAAGCGTCTGTTCAACTGGTTCAACTGTTCCGGCTGCCATGCCAATGGCGGTGGCGGCATGGGCCCGGCCCTTATGGACCAGAAGTGGCTCTATGGCAGCTCGATCGAAAGCATCCACGCCACGATCAGGGACGGTCGGCCAAACGGCATGCCGAGCTTCCGCGACAAGATCCCGGACGACCAGATCTGGGAGCTTGCCGCCTTCGTCCGCGCGTTGAGCGGCAACGCGCCAAAATCCGCTGCGCCGAGCCGCGACGACGACATGATGCCCCATCCATCCGAAAATCGCCTGCCGGATGCCGCGACTCTGGGGAAGTCGCCGTGAACCGCCTTGTTTGCGGGGTGTGCTGCGGCGCAGCCTGCATGCTGCTCCTTGCAGGATGCAGCGGCTGGCAATCCGCGCTCGACCCAAAAGGCCCGGCCGCGGGTGAGCTTGCGTGGCTGATCTGGTTCTTCACAGCACTCTGCACGGTGGTCTGGCTTCTGGTGATGGCCGTGCTGATCGTGCCATTGGCCCGGCGCCCGGCGCCGGTCGGCGATCCGCTTGTCCTCGACGCTGCCGCCGAGCGCAGCAAAATGCGAATTGTCGTCGCCGCACTCGCCGCTACCGCCCTGATCCTGGTCGGCCTGACGCTGCTGAGCTACTTCGCTAACCGGACGCTCGCTGCTATCGGCTCGGATGCGGTGCTGACGATCCGGGTGACCGGGCATCAATGGTGGTGGGAGGTGCGCTACGAAAACGACCAGCCGAACCGCATCCTGACGACCGCCAATGAAATCCACATCCCGGCGGGCGAGCCGGTGCGGCTTGTAGTGGCCTCGACCGACGTTATCCATTCCTTCTGGGTGCCGAACCTCTCGGGCAAGCTGGACCTCATTCCAGGCCACGAGAACGTTCTCGATCTGAAGGCGGACAAGCCCGGCGTCTATCGCGGCCAGTGCGCCGAGTTCTGCGGCGCGCAGCATGCCAATATGAGCACCTTCATCATCGCCGAACCTCGGCCCGTCTTCGACGCGTGGCTGAACGATCAGCTGCGGCCGGCGGCCGCCCCCGTGTCGGCCGAGGCCAAAACCGGCCACGACCTGTTCCTCAAACGGCCATGCGTGATGTGCCACAAGATCGGCGGCACCATCGCCGGCGGCACGGTCGCCCCCAACCTGACCCATATCGCAAGCCGGCAAACGCTCGCTGCCGGAACGCTGGCGATGAGCCGCGGCAATCTCGCAGCCTGGATAGCCGATCCGCAAGGGATCAAGCCAGGTGCCCACATGCCCGTGGTGGGACTGAACGGAGACGAGCTGAATGCGATCGTCGCCTATCTCGAGGGCCTGAAATGAGCAGCGCCGACCTGGCCCATGAGCGGGACCTCGCGCAGCAAGGCGCCGCGGCGCGAAAGGGTGACCTCGCTCCCGAGCGCGACGGTCCTCGCGATACCGGCCTCGACGATGCCAGCCTTGACCGCCGGCTGGCGCGGACATGGCGGACGCCGCCGGGCATCATCGGCGCGCTGTCGAGCGTCGACCACAAGATCGTTGCCCGGCGCTACCTGATCACCGCTTTCGTGTTCCTGTGCCTCGCTGGCCTCAGCGCCGTTGCCATGCGCATCCAACTGTCGGGGCCGGAGCGCGGGCTGATCGGGCCCGACCGCTACAACCAGTTGTTCACCATGCATGGCGTAACCATGATGTTCCTGTTTGCGGTGCCGATCGTGCAGGCGACCGGCATCTACCTCGTGCCGCTGATGGTCGGCACCCGCAACATCGCCTTCCCGCGCCTCAATGCATTCAGCTTCTGGATTTATCTCTCGGGTGGCCTCTTCGCCTGGGTGTCGTTTGCACTCGACATGGCACCCGACGTCGGCTGGTTCTCCTACGTGCCGCTGTCCGGTCCTGAATTCGGGCCAGGCAAGCGCTCCGACGTATGGGCGCAGATGATCACCTACACCGAAGTGTCATCGCTGGCCGTCGCGGTCGCCACCATCGTCACCGTCCTGAAGCAGCGCGCGCCGGGCATGTCGCTCGACAAGATTCCGCTCTACGTCTGGGCGATGCTAGTCACCTCTTTCGTAATCGTGTTCGCCATGCCGGCGGTCATGATCACGTCGACGTTCCTGATCCTCGACCGGCTGGTCGGGACCCATATCTTCAATCCCGCCGAGGGTGGCGACGTGCTGCTCTTCCAGCACTTGTTCTGGTTCTTCGGCCACCCCGAAGTCTACATCATTTTCCTGCCGGCCACCGGCATGGTGTCCTCGGTCATCGCCGCTTTCGCCCGGCGTCCGGTATTCGGCTATCTGGGCATGGTACTGGCCTTGATTGCGGTCGGCTTTCTGTCGTTCGGCCTGTGGGTCCACCACATGTTCGCAACCGGCCTGCCGAAGCTCGGCGCGAGCTTCTTCACCGCATCCAGCATGCTGATCGCCATCCCGAGCGGGCTGCAGATCTTCTGCTGGCTGGCGACATTGTGGGACGGACGACCGATAATCCGGACGCCGCTGCTGTTCGTGTTCGGCTTCTTCTTCACGTTCGTCGCGGGCGGCCTGACTGGGGTGATGCTGGCGTCGGTGCCATTGGACCTGCAAGTACACGACACCTATTTCGTGGTCGCGCATTTCCATTACGTGCTGATCGGCGGGTCGGTATTCCCGCTGCTCGGCGCGACCTATTTCTGGTTCCCCAAGATCACCGGCCGGATGATGAGCGAACGTCTTGGACGCTGGCACTTCTGGTTTGCTTTCATAGGCTTCAATGCGGCGTTCTTCCCGATGCACATTGTCGGCCTGTGGGGCATGCCGCGGCGGGTCTACACCTATCCGGTGGAGCTCGGCTGGGGCAACATCAACCTGTTCATCACAGCCGGCGCGGTCGTCCTGTTCCTAAGCTTCGTTCTGTTCACGATAAACCTGGTGTACAGCGCCTCGAGCGGCGCTCCGGCCGGGGACAATCCCTGGAATGCGGGCACGCTGGAATGGGCGACGAGCTCTCCGCCGCCGAGCTATAATTTCGCTCGGATTCCGGTGGTTACCCACGCCGAGCCGCTCTGGGCCGAACGTGACACGCTGCCTGTCGCGACCGGGCTTCGCGTCGACGCGCGCGAACTTGTTATTTCGACCGTGGCAGAGGCGCATCCCGATGTGCGCGAGAAGTCGGCGCCGCCGTCGATCTGGCCATTGTTCGCCGCGCTCGCCGTCGGCGCCACCTTTCTCTATTCGATCTTCAGCCCGTGGGCGGTGGTCTGGGGAGCCGGGCCGATCGCCATCACTTTGGTCGGTTGGTTCTGGCCGAAAGGCGATCCGGAGGATGAGGAATGAAACAACGTCCTGCCGCCGATCTTTCCGAACTCCCGACCTTCGGGCTCGGACCGCGCAGCCCGACATGGTGGGGCACTCTCGCCTTCATGGCGCTGGAGGGCACCGGCTTCGCGCTTGCCGCAGGCGCCTATCTTTACCTCGCCTATGTGTCGCCCGAATGGCCATTGGGCGTGCCGCCGCCCAACCATTGGCCGGGCACCATCGTTACGCTGTTGCTGCTCGCCAGCGTGGTGCCCAATCACATACTGAACCGCTACGCCGAAGCCTGTGCCATGGTGCCTGTGCGCATCGGCCTGATCGTCATGTCGCTGCTCGGTATCGCACCGGTTGTCGTGCGGTGGTTCGAATTTCCGGCCCTCAACATTTATTGGGATACCAATGCGTACGGCTCAATGCTGTGGGTCCTGCTCGGCCTTCACACAACGCATCTGATTACCGACGTCGGCGACACGCTGGTGCTGACGGTCCTGATGTTCACGCGCCATGGCTATAGCGGCCGGCGTTTCGGGGACGTTGGCGACAACGTCTTCTACTGGGATTTCGTGGTCGCGACCTGGATCCCGATCTATCTGTTGATCTACTGGATGCCGAGGCTTGACTGAGATGCGTGCGCTTCGCTTGGGCACATCATGGGGCGGGCTGTTGTCCGGGCCTTTGGCCTGGGCGGTGTCGACGCAGCTGAATTACGCGTTCGTGGAGTGGCAGTGCGCCCATGGTATTCCCGTCATACCAGCCATTGCGCTGGTGCTGACAGTGCTGGCCTTGCTTGGCGGCGCGCTGTCGTGGCGGGCGCGACAGCAAGGAGGCGCCGCCTTTAAACCGGATCGTACGCGCAGCACAGAGGATTTCGTCGCCAATATCGGCATTCTCAGCGCGGTGCTGTTTGCGCTGGTAATCGTCATGCAAGGCGCCGCCTCGCTCATTCTTAACGGCTGCCTGCGATGAGCTTCGACGCGCTCTTCTCGACCGCGATCTGCTACGGTGCCGGCGCCCCGCAGGCCGGTTGGACGCTGGCGTTGCCGATCACGCTACCGCTAACTGTGGTCGCACTGCTTTACGCGGCAGGCGCCTTTCGGCTGTGGAGGCGGAGCGCCCGCAGCCGCCCGTTGCGGCTGCGGCAAGCCCTGCTGTTTGCGACCGGCTGGGCCATTTTGGCGGCAGCACTGGTCACTCCGCTCCATGCGTTGGGTGAGCGCGTCTTCACCGCCCACATGATCGAGCACGAGCTGTTGATGGCGATGGCGGCACCCCTGCTGGTCGCCTCCCGTCCCGCGGCGGCGATGATGTGGGCATTGCCGGTCAAGCTGCGGCTGGAATTTGGCGCAGCCGGACAGGCGAAGGTGCTTCGAACAGTTTGGGCCGCCATCAGCCGCCCTCTAGCCGCGACCTTCCTGCACGGGGTCGCGATATGGGCGTGGCACGTTCCGGTGTTGTTCGCGGCGGCGCTTGCACAGGGTGTCCTGCATTATGCGCAACATGCCAGCTTCTTCGGTACGGGGCTGCTGTTCTGGTGGGTACTGCTGCCGCGTTCAGGCCGCGAACAAGCCTATGGCAGCGCAGTCATGCACCTCTTCTTCACCTCGCTGCACACCGGCCTGCTCGGAGTGCTGCTCCTGGTCTCGCCAAGGCTGTGGTATCCGGAAAATGGCGCAGGCACAGACCTATGGAATCTTAGCCCGCTCGAGGACCAGCAACTCGCCGGTCTGGTCATGTGGGTTCCAGCCGGCCTGATCTATGGCGGCGCGGCGTTGCTGCTGGCCGGCCTGTGGATCCGCTCGAGCAGCCGAAAGGACCGGGAGGCGTCGCATGCGCTTCACGCTGTCTAAAGCCGTAATCGGCGCTGCGGTTATTGTCGTGCTCGTTGCAGCCCTGGCCGGGATTTTGTTGTACTTCGAGCAAAGCCGTCGGGTCGAGCAGAAGGCCGACAATGCGACCGGCGGCGTCGGCGCCCGCGCCATTCCGATCATGATGGCCAATGGCTGCGCCGGTTGCCACACCATCACCGGCGTTCCCGGCGCGAAAGGGTTAGTCGGTCCACGCCTCGACGCAAGCCTGGCCACCCGGGTCTATGTCGGCGGCGTCTTGCGCAATAGGCCGGAGAACCTGATCCGCTGGATCCGTGCGGCAAGGGAGATCAGTCCGCATACGGCAATGCCTTCGACCAGGATTTCTGAGCAGGAGGCGCGAGACGTCGCTGCCTACCTCTACTCGCTGAAATGACATCGTTGCTCGCCTAGTCGAGATCAAACCCTGCCGGCGGTCTACCGATGCCGGTTTGCCGGAACCGGCAATCGTCACCGCCTTCGGCTCGATGCCTTACTTGCCGACGAACCTTTCGGAACCGGCCCGCATCGGCGAGGCTGCGCGCGATCACGTCGGACATCGCGGCCAACGCGAGCGCCCACTATGGCCCGGCAATCTGCTGTGCGGATTGTTTCGCGGGCATCTCGGATATGAGCTTCTTTGGCGAGGCAACCGCGAGGCGACCCGCGGTTGGAATAGCCACGAACGACCGCAGCGCTATCACGTCGTTTCGGGAGACTCGTTCGATTTGGGAGCCTCGTCGGTCTCCGGCAAACGATCGCGAATGGCTTCCTCGGTCTTGCTTGCCGTCTTTTTCACGACTTTCTCGACGCGGTCGACCAACGTCTCGGCGTCGCCGCTGGAACCCTGTCGGTCAGCCTCTTCCTTTACAGTCTCATATGCTTCGGCGGCGACCTGCTTGGCTTGCTCCACGCCTTCTTCAAAGACTTCTTCGGCACTGTCACGAAGCTTGTCGCGGTAAGGGCCGAGTTGCGCGTCTTCTGCGGCGGTGTGAGGCAGCATCACGCCGATGGCTGTGCCCACGGCAAGGCCCACTGCGGCCATTGCCAGAGGTTCGCGCTGGAACAGGTCCTGCGCCGACTGACGCACCCGCCCCGTGATATCGGTGGCGGCCGAGCCGACCTGCCCGGCCGTGCTTGTCAATCTTTCTTTGGCGCCGCTCGCAACGTCTGCCACAGCCTCAGTCGCACCGCCTGCCACGGAAGCAACCGAACGAGCGGCATCGGAGAGCATGGAGCCGGCGGAACCTTCGCCCTCGGCACCGTACTCATCGCCGCTTGAGTCCTGCCAGGCCCCGCCCAAGCCCCCGTGGTCAGAGAAGTTTCGGGTGCCGTCAGGCTTCCTGCCGGTCGAATAGGCACCAAGTGCTGAACTGTCTAACGACGTGCCCTTGCCAAGCATCAGCCAGGCCAGGCCCGCGCCGACCAATGTAAGCGGCAACGGATTGTCCCTGACCTGAGTCTTGAGATTGCTGAGCATGGCGGATCCCTCGCCGCTGAACATCCCGGTGAATTCGTCGATCAGTTGGCCCGGTGTCATCTTGCTGCGGATCGAGTCTGCGGTATCTGCCACTCTGGCGCGAGCAATATCAGCATCGCGTTCCAACTCGGCTGCGGATTTGTCGGTCATCTTATCTGTTCCTTGATCACGCGTGCGTCGCGTTTAAGTTGGTCTTGTGTCCGGTCGGGGGTCAACTCTGAGGGGGCCATGCTTGCCTTGCCGGAGCGCAAGAGTATGACGCCCAGTACTGCCACCACGACGCCGACGAGCAGTGAGGACCATCCGGCTCCCAGCCCGGCGCTCGCCAAGGCAATCACCAGCGCCTGCAAAAGCACCATCAGGGCGGCGAGCAGGCAAATGGCGCCTCCCATTACCTCCACGGCGCCGGCGCCGGCCTTGCTTACCTTTTCCGACATTTCAGCTCGCAACAGCCTGCTTTCGGTTTGAAGCAGTGTTGTGACCTGCTGTGCCAGATCGCTGACAAGGGTTGTCAGGCTGCGAGTGTCCTGATTGTCAGTCATGGGTTTCGCTCCAGGCTTGCATTGGCCCAGTCATCGCCGGACTGATCGGATCCTAGTGGGGCCGGCTCAACTGCCTCTGCCGATCGCCATCCGAACTCATTCGAGCTAGGACCCGTCTCGGGCGCCCGGCCTGTTCCCGACTGGCCCGGTGCTCCGGTTTGGGCGGAGGGCGGCGAGCTCTTGATGAACCGTCCCAACGCCAGGCCTGCCAATACCGAACCGGCGATCAGCGCCCCCGAGTTTTCGCGGCCGAACGACTGAATTTCGCCAAGCACCTCGTCGAACGGTTTATCCTTCAGGGAGGAGGAAAGCCGCTCGAGCCCGCCTGCGGCGTCAAGGGCGAATTTCGAAGCGGTCCGTTGATCATTGTTGGCAAGATGCTCGCTTGCCGCGCGCAATGCGCCGCTGAAGGCCTTGAGATTGGCGCTCACGTCGCGCTGCGTTCCCTCCGCCTTGTTGAACAATGCTTGCTTTGCTTCCGAAGCGTAATCTCCGGCTTTCCTGGTGATCTCGTCACGCGCATCGTGGAGCGCTTCCGTCGCGGTCTGCTTTTCCCGTTGTAGTCTTTCCGAAAGCTCGCTTCTGGCGGTCTCGAAATCGGCCGTCTGACGGCCCTGATCGTCCTGGTCCTGCATGGTATCTCCTAGTGGAATCCGAGGAAGGAGAGGATTGCAAGCACGACGACGACGAGGCCGATGAGATAAATAACACTGTTCATGGCGCAATCTCCTCCACTGCGCACCGAACTTGCCTGTGCTTCCCGTGTTCCCTCAGACGTCGTCTTTTTTGGTAAGCGAAGCCTAACCAGCCCGAAGACGGGATCTTGTCCTGTGCCGATGGCGGTGAGCGCGCGGTTGGAAATGATACGGGACCGGACTCCGGTGCGACTTGCAGGTCGAGGCGCAGGTCCGCTCCGGCAGATATTCGCGCTGCATTGGCCGGAATTTTTCCGCAGTGCTTTGACTGGGCATTATCACAGTGGGACCTGCCTGCGACCTACCAGTCGATCGCAGGCCGCGCGATCATCAGCCAGAAAATCCCGAGTACGGCAGCGAAGGCGGGGAAGCCGAAGGCGAACCACAACCAGAAGAGCCGATGATAGCGCGGCGGCAACGGCGCGGCTGCAGCGGCGGCTTGCGATGCCAGCTTGCGCATCTCCATTTGCATCCAGACGACCGGGAGCCAGAACATCCCGGTGAAGATATAGAGCGCGATCGAAAGTACGATCCAGCCCTCCGACAGCGAGTAGCCTGCCTGCCACGCGAGCGCAGCTCCCGTCAAAGGTTGCGCGACCACGGCCGTCGCGGTGAAAAGGAAGTCGGCGACGACGACGATACGCGCCACCACCGCAACCGCCGCGGCATTGCCGGTCCGGTGGGCGAGCAGCATGAAGAAGGCGATGCCGGCGCCGGTGCCGAGCAGCACGGCTGCGCCGATGACATGCAGAAATTTCAGCAGGAAATAGAGCATCAACGCTCCTCCAGCACTGCCAGGGCCACAAAGTGCAGCACCAGGATCGGCAACACCTTGAGGAACGGCCCAAGCGGGTCGTTCCACAGATCGGGGCTCAGGAAGCTTCCGACGACCAGGTAGAAGAGAGAGAGCGCGATGCCGCCATAGAGGCCTTTTCGCGTCGCCGGCCGCCAGGCTATGAGCGCGCCGACGACGATGTCGGCAAGAGCACCGGCTATCACGGTCGGCGCCGACAAGATGCCGGCCCCCGTGCTTTGCATCAGATCGACGCCGCTGCCATAGCCGGTGGTCAGCGACACGATCCCCGTCATGATCCAGAAGACGGGCAGGACCACGAATATCGCCGGCTTGATGAAGTACAGCCGGGCAAACCATTTGTCCTGCACCGTTGCCGGATTGAGCGCGAGGAAGCCCGCCAGGGTTTTCGGGCGTATGCCGGTCGCGGCGGTCCAGTCCGAGGGATCTCCAACCGCTCCTCGGGCGATCTCCCTGGCCGCGTTGGTGCGCATCGGTGGGCGCCAGCCGAACATCGCGGAAAGGTCGCCGAGTCGGTAGAGAAGCCTTGCAACAGCCGCCGGCAAGACAAACCTCGCTGCCGGAGCCCAGCCGAGCCATCGGCGATAGCTGCCGACGACCTCGTCCATGCTCAGCTGTTCGGGACCGACAAGTTCCAGCACGACGCGAGACGGACTGGCGGGATCGAGAAGGAAGACGACGGTTGAGACCACGTCATCGAGTAGTACCACCTGGAGCCGGCCGGTGCCGGGCATGGACGGCAGCACTGGCAGCGAAGCGAGACCCCGAAACAATGCGCTGGCTCCGAAGACCGGCCGGCCGAGCACCACGGACGGGCGCAGGACCACCCAATCCAGATCAAGCGCCATAAGCGCCTGGTCGCCGGCCAGTTTCGTCGCCGAGAACGTCGAAGGCTGCGCCCGATCGACGCCTATCGCCGAGAAGTGGATCACCCGGGCAACCCCTGCCCGCGCACAGGCGAGAAAGAGTGCGGCCGCCGCATCGCGATGGACTTCGCGCGTCTTTTCGCGGGGGCTGTCCTGCAGAACGCCGACACAATTCACGACGGCGTCGACACCCCTGAGATGCGGCAACCAGTCTTCGGGCTGCAGCGCCACCGCCATGTCCAGCACCAGCAATTGGTAATTGCCGGCCCGGTTTGCGCCGGGGCTGCGGACCAATCCGATCACCTCATGCCTTTCGGAAAGAAGGCGTGCGACGACGGAGGCACCGATCAGGCCGGTGGCGCCGGTAACCAGGACTTTCACTGGACCCCATTCTCCGACGGCGGGAAAGTATCGTTCATTCCGGTTTATCGCCCTCGATACGCCCCTTCATACCGGAAAGTTCTTTCTTCGTGCACAACAACCGCGGCTGCGCTGGGTCGGAGATGTCGAGCTTGTCCCAGGGAATGCGGTACATGCTGTCACGACTGCGCAGTCGAAAGGCGTCGAGGACCGCAATGCCGATGGCCGAAGCGGACAGACGCTCGAAGGCCGCGTAGATGCCGACATGGTACTCGGTAAGTACCAGGTCGTCGCCATCCGGTTCGGCGCGTAGCTCCTCGATACGGCCGATGCTTTTGCCGCGCAGCGAAAGCACATTCCTGCCAGCCAATTGCTCGAGATTGACGGTGGCCATCATCCAGCTCCCGGAATACGCCCAATGACATGATCGCGCAGCCAGTCCTGCCAGTCGAAAATCGCCGTTTCGCGGACGTTGATGTCGAACTCGATGTCGACGCCGATGTCGCGCACCTTGTTCCAGGCGATGCGGTGCGGCTCGGCATGGCGCTTGCCGCCGAGCTTTGCCGCAAGCAGGGCCATCCAGCGCCCGGGTCGCTCGCCAAGCCGACGCGCCAGCGTGATCGAGCCGAGCTCGACCGCAACGATTTTAGGCGGCTTGCCTGGCCTGAGCTCGGCCACCAGCCCGTCCACCTTGCCGATCTTGACCTGCTCGCGGTCGACCACTTGCTTGTCCAGGATGTCGCGCAGCAACTCCATCACGTGCCTCCGAATATCTGCAAAGGAATGGTCACGATCGCGAGCACGAAACCGAGCGCGATGATGAAGATGACCGCGGCATTCGCGATCATGCCATTGCGGTGCTCGCCGACATAACGCTCGTCATTCAGCAGGAAGAGGAACGGCACCACGGTCAGCGGCAGGCTGGCCGCCGTCAGCGCCATGGAAAAAATGGTGAGCTTCAGCGGATCGAGACCCAGTGCGATCGGAATGGCGGCGAGAAAGAGCGAGATTGTGTAGACGGTGCTGAAGCCGGGATCATCGCGCGGTTTCAGGTCCTCGCCCCAGGTCCAGCCGAAACCCTGCGCCACAAGGTAGGCTTGCTGCAGGCCGATTTCGAGCGCGGCACCGAAGCAGGCAATGCCTAGTGAAGCAACGAACAGGACAAATCCCCAGAAACCGAAGATCGGAATCAGCATCAGTGGCAGTTGGTGGTAGTCATCGACCTGCTCTATGCCGTGCGCGGCCAGCACCAGCGCCGCCACAATCAGCACACCGATAGCGATTGTGCCGCCAAAACTCATGCCCAGGCCGGCAATGGCCCGATTGGCTCCGAGATAGCTCTTGTCCCACTCGTCCTCGATCGCTCCCGACGAATAGAACATGAACAGATAGGGCGAGATCGACGCACCAAGAATGCTGACCGCCATGAACCAGTAGCTGGCCGCGTCGTGATCCGGCAGTGTGGGCACGGCCCCGGCCGCGACCTGCCCCCAATCGGGCTTCAGCATGACTGCGCCAACCACGAAGCACAGCGTGACCAGCCCGAGGATCGCGACGCCTTTTTCGATGAATCCGAACGTGCCTTTCCAAAGGAACAGCCATGCCAGAACCGCGACTGGCAGCGCCCACCACTGAAAGCCGATGCCGGTGGCGAGCTCGAGCGCAATGGCAACACCGCCGATTTCGGCTGCCATGACCAGGAAGTTGACCAGCAAGGCCGCAAGCAACGGCCACAGAAAGGCATTGAAGCCAAACCGTTCCCGGATCCCGTCGGCGATGGTGTGATGGCTAACGGCGGCGAACCGGCCGGCCATCTCGACAAGGAAGATGATGCAGATCGTGCCCAGGACGACGGCCCAAATCAGCTGGAACCTGAACGCCGCGCCGGCCTGAGCTGCGGTCGCCATTGATCCGACCTCGAGAAAGCCGCCAACGCTGGTGACGACGCCGAGCGATATTTCGAGCAGCTTCTTCATGATTTCGGCGCGAAATATTTCGCGTAGGACGTGCCCAGATCGGCGGCGGCGGCCCGAAGATCCTGCTGCGCATGTTCCACTTCCGAGCGGTTACCGTTCTGCACGGCCGTCGCCGCGCGAATTACCGCTGCCGAAAGCCGTCCAACCGCCATCGTCAGACCGGCTTGCCCGCTGGGCTCAGGCGACTTGACGGACTGGATTTGCGCACCGGCATCGGCGAGCGCCTTCCCGACCGATTGCAAAGTGCGCGACGTGTATTCCGACGGGGCTCCCCCAGCGATCCAGCTCTCCAGGACCAGCGATGCGGTCTGTGTGGCGGAAGCCGCGGTTTTCGACTGCTGCTCGACCTGGTCGGAAGGCGAGCATGCCGTCAGGACAAACATTATCAGCAGCAAGCACAGGCGGTCTGGTCGAAGGCCGACGGCTGTAACGGCATTTACAATAGGTGCTTGTAGCGTTGCTGCCACACGATTGTTCTCCCCGCACCAAACGACTTCGGCGCGAAGTTGATCTAGAGCGCTGGGTGATCAGGTCAACCGAACCGCGATGAACGGCGCTGGCAGGGCGGAACAAACCAGCGATCGCCGGATTAGGGGATGAGGAGGCAAAGGCCATGGACAGGGAAGAGCGTATCAGGCAGCGAGCCCATGAGATCTGGGAACGCGAAGGCCGCCCGCAAGGACGCGAGCGCGAACATTGGGATCACGCCGTGCAGGAGATCGAAGCTGAGGGTTCCGAGGCCGAACGCGGCCCGGTCGTGCCCGATCCAACGGTCGAGGCCGGCTCCGATCAGGAGGCACGCGGCAGCAAGCGGCGGGGGAAGTGAGGCCCGATGCCTCGTCTCGTCGCCTGGATCGTGGTCGTACTGGTCGTGCTGTTCGCCGCCTGGCTGATGCTCGGGCGCGACAGAACCGGCGGCGCAGGTCAGCCCACGCCGCACGCAATTGATCAAAATGGATAGGAGCCGACATGACGGGAACCGATACTCATCCTGAACAAGACCCGGCGGAAGGATCGCGATCGATAGTGGAAAAGCAGCTCCGCAAGGAGCAAGGCGGCGAGGGTCAAAATCGCAAAGCCGAGCCAGCTTCCGACAAGTCCGGCAGCAAGACCAAGACGCCTTCGGAAGCGCGCAAGAAAGGCTCAGGCTTGGATTGAGCCGGCCGACGGCGGGCTCACACTGCCGTTTGCCTCGAAATAATGGGGATAGCGCTCCTGGACGATTTCGAGCACCTCGAAGATGCGGCGAAGATGCGTTCGCATCGCTTCTTCCGCCGCAAGCGCGTCGGCCTGCTCGAGCGCATCGACAATCCGCCGATGCTGGCCGAGGACCACCGACATGCTGTCGAGGCGCGGAAAAGACAGGAAGCGGAAGCGGTCCATGTGCAGCTTCGCCGCGCTGATGTCGGCCCAGATGCCGGGGAACCCGGCATGGCTGGCGATGTGCTGGTGGAACAGCTCGTCCGACCTGAAGAAGCGCCTGTCGTCCGCGATGGAGGCGAACGTCTCCTGGACCGCCAGTTCGCCTTTGAGCATGGCAAGCAGGTCGGCACGGCGCGGGTTCTCGACCGCGCGCTTGATCAGGCCGACTTCGAGCGATTCGCGCAGGAACTGCGATTTCTCAAGGTCGGCGATCCGGAGCGGCGCCACCATGCTGCCGCGCTGCGGATAGATGTCGATCAGGCCAAGACCGGCCAGCCGGGCGAGCGCCTCCCTGACCGGCGTGCGGCTCACGCCAAGGGCTTCCGACATCGCCTTTTCAGAAATCAGCTCGTGCGGCTTCAGGCGGAAGGTCAGGATCTGGTCGAGCAGAACCTCGAACGTCCTCGCCGCGACCGACGCGCCGGGGCCGGTTTCGCCCAACCGCCCCTCGGTGATGGTCCGCATTCCCAAAAGCCCTGCCATCGGCAATCCCCTTAAGGCTCTGCAGTTTCAAGCCGTTCATGAAATGCCTGCGCAAGCAGCAGCGCCGGCGTTACTCCTTGCGCGGAGAACCGCCGATGCGCGCCAGCAGCCCGCCATCGACGCGCACGACCTCGCCGGTGACGAAGGAGGCATCGTCGGACAGCAGGAAGGCAACGACTGCGGCAATCTCTTGCGGCCGGGCGGTACGGCCGAGCGGATGCATGTCGTCGAGGATGCGCAGGATCTCGTCGGGCTTATCGTTGAGCTTGACCGCATCCCGCAGCATCGGTGTGTCGACGGCTCCCGGAGCGACGGCATTGACGCGCACACCGAGCGGCGCATAGTCGACGGCCATCGATTTGACGAGGCCGATCAGGCCGTGCTTGGCCGTGCTGTAGGCCAGAACCCCTTCCTGGCTGGCCAGACCCTGCACCGAGCTCATATGGACGATGGCGCCGCGGCTTTGCCGCAGCAGCGGCATCGCCGCGCGCGACAGCAGGTAGGCAGCCTTGAGGTTGACGTCCATCACCTCGTCCCAAAGCGCCTCGTCCGTGGTCTCCACCGTTCCGTAACGCTGGATGCCGGCATTGTGGGAAAGCATGTCGAGCCCGCCGAACGCGGACCGGGCAAGCTCGACGGCGCGGCCGCAGGCTTCAGTGTCGGCGGTCGAGCCAAGCACGGTGCGCACGGTCACGCCCCGCGCCGAAAGCTGTGCCGCGACCTCGTCCAGCTGATCGCCCGCCCGGTCGAACAGGATCAGATCGACGCCTTGCTCGGCCAGCCTTTCAGCGACGGCACGGCCGATGCCCATGGCCGCCCCGGTAACGAGTGCGCGTTTTTTGAATTCAGCCATTTATCCTCCCAAGAACAGTTGCCGATCGATTACCATGGTAGTCCATCGGCGCCATTTGACGCGCTCTTTTCCGCGGAGCCGGCCCAAGCGTGTCCGGCATCATGCCGATCCTTGCATGAAAGCCAGCGTTTCCGCACGCGTCGGTGCGCCAAGACGTCCGCCAAAGCGCAGGCATTTCAGGGCGGCGGCGGCGCTGGCCACTGCTATGGCCCGCTCTTCGTCCCAACCTTCGGCCAGACCGAGGGCGAAGGTGCCGTGAAACACGTCGCCTGCCGCCAGTGTGTCGACGGCTTCGACCCGCGGCGACGGCAGATGACGGACGTTGCTGCCCGGGTGCCGGAACGCGGTGCCGTTCGCCCCATCGGTGACGGCCACGAAGGCGCCGGTCCGTTCGCCGAGAATGGCGACGGCGGAATCGGCGGATATCTCCGGACCGCAAAGGATGCGTGCCGCCGGCAGCGAAGCAACAACATGCGAGGCGAGCGGCAGCAGCCGGTCGAGCACTGGTCGCGACGCGACATCGGCATCAAGGACCGCCGGAATGCCGTATTCACGAGCTTTCGCCAGCGCCAGGGCGGCGGCTCCGGGCCAGCGGACATCGACCAGCACGGCGTCGAAGCGGGAAAAATCCGCGGACGGAAGGCGGTCCGGATCGGCTTGCGTGACAGCATCGTAGAAG
>NZ_SUEG01000309.1 GCF_005063415.1 Mesorhizobium sp. | reverse complement strand
GAAGCGGCCTGCGCCTGAGTGACGGCAATGTCGCACAGTAGCAGGGCACCGAGCAGCGCGGCGGCACGCGTCAGCTTGCAACTTGCGCCTGTCATCCCTCCGGAACTCCGCCTGCCTGTCGTTCAGAAAGCTACCGCGCTTGCGGTTAACCGTTTGTTTAGCATACCGCCGATTCCGGCTTCAGCCCAAATGCGCGATGGCTTGCCTGTGCGCGGCTTCGACCACGACCAATGCTGTCAGGTCGACCACGCCGCACGTAATATTCAGACAGAGCCAGAACCGCGACATCCTGGCGTTGCACGAAAAAGGCGTATTCGCCCAGAAGAATGCCTGGATCCAGCAATGCCCGGAGGCTTGGCATGACCGTGATTACCCGTCGAGCCGCACTGCAGTTTGGTCTTTTGTGTCTGGCGACGCCGGATGCGATGGCGCAGCAAAAGCCCGTCGCACCGGATTGGGGCACCAAATTGGTCGAAGCCGCGCGTGAGCAGATCGGCGTCACCACGCTCTACGATCCGACCTATACACGCCTGGCCTATCCGGGCGGGGACGTTGAGCCCGAACGGGGTGTGTGCACGGATGTCGTGATCCGCGCCTATCGCCGCGCCTTCGATCTCGACCTGCAAGAATTGGTGCATGAGGATATGCGGGCCAATTTTGCCGCCTATCCGAAGGCTTGGGGCCTGAAAGCGCCGGACCGCAACATCGACCACCGCCGTGTGCCCAACCTTGCGGTCTATTTCGAGCGGCGCGGTGCTGCCTTGCCCGTCAGCCAAGACCCCGCCGACTATCGGCCTGGGGATCTCGTCGCCCAGATGCTGCCCGGCAATCTGTCGCATATTGCCATCGTGTCGTCCAATCGCTCCACTGTTGTGCCGACAAGAACGCTGGTCATTCACAATATCGGCAGCGGAGCAAGGGAGGAGGACACTTTGTTTGCCTTCAGGCAGACAGGGCATTTCCGGTTCAAGCCAGTCTGAGAAAGCCCGCGGCTACCCCAGATCGACGATAGCTTGCGCCTTATGCGCGGCTTCGACCACGGCCAGTGCCGTCATGTTGACGACGCCGCGCGAGGTGACCGACGGCGTCAATATGTGCGCCGGGCTGTCGGTGCCGAGCAGGATCGGGCCGACATGCAGCGCGTCCATCATCGTGCGCAGCGCGGTCAGCGTGATGTTCGCCGAATCGAGATTGGGGAACACCAGCAGATTGGCTTCGCCCTTCAGCCGCGAATGCGGATAGACGCGCTGGCGCAGCTGCTCCGATAGCGCCGAGTCGGCATGCATCTCGCCGTCGCATTGCAGGTCGGGCGCGATGCGCGCCAGTATCGCCGCCGCCTGCCGCATCTTCACGGCGCTTGGCGAATCGCGGGAGCCGAAATCAGAATGCGACAGCAGCGCTGCCTTGGGCTCGATGCCGAAACGCTGAATTTCCTCGGCCGCCAAAACGGTCATTTCCGCAATCTCCTCGGCGGTCGGGTCGACGGAGACATGAGTGTCGGTCAGGAAAATGATGCCGCGCTGCGAGATCAGCATGGAAAGCGTCGACAGGTCGCGATCCCTAATGCCGGCGCGTGGCCCGATGATCAGCGTCACGTTGCGCAGATGGCGCTCGAATCGGCCTTCGAGGCCGCAGACCATCGCGTCAGCGTCGCCGCGCTTCAGGGCAAGGGCCGCGATCACCGTATTGTCGGTGCGCACCATGGTGCGCGCCGCTTCCGTCGTCACCCCACGCCGGCCGGCAAGCTCGATCAAAAGGTCGACATAGTGGCGGTAACGCGGATCGTCTTCGGGGTTGATCAAGCCGAAATCGACGCCCGCCTTGATGCGCAGCCCGTAGCGCTTCAGCCGCACCTCGATGACATGTGGGCGGCCGATCAGGATCGGTTCGGCGATGCCTTCCTCGAGCACGACTTGCGCGGCGCGAAGCACGCGCTCGTCCTCGCCGTCGGCGTAGATGACGCGCTTGGCGCTCGACGTCTTAGCCATCGAGAACAC
>NZ_SUEG01000308.1 GCF_005063415.1 Mesorhizobium sp. | reverse complement strand
GAGCAGGCCGACAATTTCCGCGACCCTTGTCGTGCGGCGCATAAGGGGAAGCAACAGTCGGCAGTCGGTCGGTGAACGTTTGTCGCTCACATTTCTGATGTGCACATCGCCAGCGGCTCAGCAGGAGCTTCGGCGCGTTCATTTGAGTAAAGAGACCACCAAAAAGGTCGTACGAGCTCTGCCCTTTCTTCATACAATCATCGGCTAGCGTGAGGATCGTGCCAGCCGGCAGCAGCTTGATGTCCTCGCTGAACATCGCCACTACCATCTGCAGCACAAAACGCTGCGCCCTGGAGCGGTCGATTCCCCGAGCAATCAGCCGGTTGAACAGGCTCGCAACCTTGTCCGCCGCGTCACGGGAAACTGCCTCCAAATCGTTTTTGAAGATGGGTGGTGGATCGTCCGGGAAAAGAAAGTTGAGGGCAGTGTACCGCTTCGCAAGATCGGCCACCGGTGACGACATCAACTGGCTCGTCAATCTGTTTGTCGAAGTCGTAAATCCAGAACTGATCGAAATTGCAGAGGACCACGTAGCGCGGTCTGTTAGGGACGGCGTGTATCCAGTACTCAAACGCTTGTTTGTAATGCGCGTAGAGGTTCTCTCCGCGCTTCTTCATTTCGATAAAGACCCTGGGCTTCCACACGAGATCCGCGAAGCTGCGGCCTCCGGTGGAGTTTTTCTTGATCCGGTATTCGAGTTCTGCCCCGGCCTCCTTGCAGCCCTTGTGACCAAAACCCAAGAAGAGCCGGTCGCAGAATACCTGAGCTTCTCCTTTCTCGTCGCCCTTCAAAAGGGCGACGTACTTCTGGAACTGCTCAAGACGGTCCGTTACCAAACTCATTTTGCCCCTTGGCGGTCGCCAATACCGCGCTTCAAAAGATCGCAGCCGCAGCACACCAAGAGCCGAACAAAATTGCGTTAAATGGCTTATTGGGCGGCGAATCCCCGTCTCTCTAACTTACCCAAAGAGGCGGCGCGGGTATAGGCGCAACAGACTGGTCCAGCCGCGGAAGGATCGCCGCACCGGCACTCACCAGGGCTTAGCCGAACCGAGCGGCACAACATTGTCAGGTAGTGTCGGCATGCGCTCGCCGGTCAGGCGGGCGAACAGCGCCGGGGACATGCCAAGATTGGCAAGCAGGCGGTGCAGGACAATCCCGTCACGGTTGGAAAGCCAGCTGATGGCGGCGCGCAGCAATTCCGGCTCCTCGACCGCGACACGCTCGTCGTAGCGCTCTGCCTTTGCTTGTCCGGTCTTTACCAGCTGGATGTTGGCGGTGCGATATTGTGCGGCGTCGATCAGCCCTAGATCGAACGCGCGACGGGCGATGGCGCGCACCGAGATCTTCCACCGAAGCTTCATTGTAAACAGAGCATTCCAATCGAGCGTACGGCGGCTCCGGGGAAACTCCCGCGCGAAGGCCGCGCGCGGGATCAGGAAGGCGCCGGCGAACCGGTGCGCTTCCCCTTCAGTGACGCTGTCGCCGGTCACGATGCCTTGGTGCATGATGAGGTGAGCGGCCTCGTGCGCGAGGTCGAAGCGCAAGCGGGCGCCCGCAACTTTCGCGGTTGACCGGACGATGATAGGTCGGCGCCGAGCCATAGACAGCGCATCAATGCGGTCGGTGAGATCGTCGAAGTGGACCACCACCGCACCAGCATTCTCCACAACACGCATCATACTGATGATCGGACCATCGAGGCCCAAGCCCCAGTGCTGTCGGGCATTCTCGGCGATGCGCTCAACAGCGTCGGGCGAAGCGGGGCGCGCCTCCTCTGGAAAGTCGACGATCGGCATGCGCACTTGGCCCTCGAGCGCGTCCACCAGCGCTTCCAAAGCCGTCCCCCGCGCCACCGCTTGCGCAACCAACGCTCGTGGGGCGCTTACCAGCCGACGAAAGTGGCAGTCTTCTTCACGGACGGGGTTTATCGCCGGCGTCGCGAAGAACGCAGGCGTCACCGCAAGCGCGGCTGCCAAAGCATCACGCATCTCGTCGGTGGGTTCCTTGGCGCCCGTTTCGAGCTGATGAACAA
>NZ_SUEG01000307.1:1806-2082 GCF_005063415.1 Mesorhizobium sp. | reverse complement strand
GGCAGGAATCGGGTCGCTCTCGACCAGCACCTGATCGTCGATCAGCGGCTGCACGATTCCAGAAATGGTGGTGCGGTTGACGCCGGCAATGCGCGCCAGTTCGGCGCGACTGGTCGGTCCGAGATCGAACAGGGCTTGCAGCACACGGCCGCGATTGGTCGAGCCGACCATCGAGGAAGACAGCAGCGCCTTGCGCCGGTGCGAAACCCGCTCCGCGCCGGACGCATCGCCGGGCGGCGTGAACAGAGCGCTGCGTCCGCCATTCGGGCGCCCATA
>NZ_SUEG01000307.1:221-1796 GCF_005063415.1 Mesorhizobium sp. | reverse complement strand
GGGTTTTTCATAAATGGCATCCAGCCAGCTCTTCTAACCCAGGACCTTACCGGTTTCGAGCACTTTGTGCGGGGAAGCAACAAACTATGCATTGCCAGGACAAGATGCGATGCCAATGTTCAAACAGACGCCATCCATCAGCTCGGCGTCTCCTGACCCCGCCGTTTCCATATTGGTCGGCGTTTGCCTCTTGAAGAAGCAAAGGCGTTCGCGTTCGCTGCGCCAAAGGTTCCAAGCCTGTTGCTCCTGCACTGTAGGATTTCTGCGATACTCCCCATCGCAAGTCTTCTTCAGCTTTGGACGAAGCCCCACCAGAACGGCTTCGTCGGAAACTTGCGGTCCAGTCGGAGACTAATGAAGCAGTGATGCTACCCGGCGAGCGTGGCCCCAACGTTGGGCGCCATTTTGAAACCAAGATGCTGTGTCGGCGAAGCCGCTCTCATTAACTAAACGGCTCGACGCCATCCTGCCGGCGCGCGGTCATGGTGAACAGTCTCCTGTGCTCCAGAAGCTATTCTTAACCGCGTCTGAAGCAACGGCTTTGGGCGGTTGATATCATGCGGTACGGTGATCACATCGAACAAGAGGCATGATCAGCATGAGTCCCGTTGTCGATTCTAACAATCTGCCTCGCACCAAGGTTTGGGGTGAGAGCGACCCCGCTGTGCGTTGGCAGGGTGCCTTCGCGCGTTTCGGCGGGAACGGATCAACGGCTTCTTCGACAATTGTATATGAGATCGAGCCAGGGGGCCGTCTGGGCTGGCATACTGACGCCACTGAGGAAACCCAGTACATAATTGCAGGCACCGGCCTGCTGTATTGCGAAGATGGTACCACTCACCCCGTCGCGCCCGGTAGCGTGTTTGTATTGCCCACACCATTGCGCCACGATCTTGAGAATACCGGGACCGAAACGCTCCGCGCGGTGGCTTTCTTTGCGGCAGCGATGTTCACGCAGAGCTTCGACCAGGTGATGCTGCCGCCGAGAACCCACGTCCTTGGCACACCGAACCGCGACGGGCAGGTCGCCTACTGAGAAGCCAGTCAGAAAAACAAAAAAAGCGCCTTCGCCAGCCGGTGGCGGAATATTCGTCGGCGCCCTGCCACTTGATATTTGCAAAAAATGCGGTTTTGTTGGCGGTATAACGAATTGTTTGCCTGATTGGCGAATAGCTCGTCTTTTCCATTGCGCCTTATTAGATAACAGGAAAACTCAATGACCGTTTCTGCAGACCAAAACGACCAGGCTGAACTCGTATCAATCACCGCCGACATCGTTTCCGCCTACGTTTCGAACAATCCGCTGCCGGTCGGCGAGTTGTCGAAGCTGATTGAGGATACCTATGTCGCTTTGCAAGGTGTCGGCACGCCCGTGGCTCCGGCCGCAGTCAAGCTGGAGCCGGCGGTGTCGATCAAGAAATCAGTGTCACCGGATTTCATCATCTGCCTGGAAGACGGGAAGAAGTTCAAATCTCTGAAGCGTCATATCGGGACGCATTACAATCTAAGCCCTGACCAATACCGCCAGAAATGGAACCTGCCCTCCGACTATCCGATGGTGGCGCCGAATTACGC
>NZ_SUEG01000307.1:0-211 GCF_005063415.1 Mesorhizobium sp. | reverse complement strand
CCCGCTCGGCTTTGGCAAAATCAATAGGCCTGGGGCGCAAGGTGCCGCCGCTCGCACCCGCCGCGGCGGAAAAGCCAAAACGAGCTACTCGCGCAGCGGCGGCCCCAACAACGCGACCCGCGGCAAAGTCCCTTGTGAGGAAAGCACGAAAGGCGCTCGTCAAGGCATAGCGTGCTGCACTCGCCAGAATTCCAGGCCACTTGCGTGATGC
>NZ_SUEG01000306.1 GCF_005063415.1 Mesorhizobium sp. | reverse complement strand
ATGCCGTTCGCCATGCGCCGAAAGAAGTGATCGCGGCGGCGGCATCGGCGACCGCGCCGGCATCGACCGCCAGCGCCACGGTTTCGGTCAATGGCAGCAGGATCGGCTGAAAGCCGGCATCCGCAAGCCGGCGCGCCGTGCGCGAGGCGCCCGGTTCGGGCCTCGTCACCAGGACGCGGAGCATGTCAGGTCCAGCCGTCGAAGAATGTTTCGCCGGCTTTGGCCCGAACGATCGCGGCGGCTTCCGCGCCAATGCGCGCCGCCTCCTGCGCCGGCCCTTGCAGCCTGACTTCATGCGACTGTGTGCCATCGGGCGAGATGATCAGTCCGGCAAAGGAAACCGTTCCGCCCGATATCGTCGCATGGCCGGCGATCGGCGTGCGGCAGGAGCCGTCGAGCGCCGCCAGGAAGGCGCGCTCGCAGGCCAGCGCCTGGCCGGTCGGCACGTCGTGGATTGCCGTCAGCATCTGTTCCACGTCGCGGTCGCCGATACGGCTTTCGATACAGATCGCGCCTTGTCCCGGCGCCGGCGGAAAGACCTCGAGCGGCATCAGGTCGGTGACGACATCTTCGAGCCCGAGCCGCTTCAGCCCGGCATAGGCGAGGATGGTGCCGTCGGCGATGCCCTCGTCGAGCTTGCGCAGCCGCGTCTGCACATTGCCGCGAAACATCACCACCTCGATGTCCGGCCGCATCCGCCGGATCAGCGCCTGGCGCCGCAGCGACGACGAACCGACCCTGGCGCGTTGCGGCAGGCCGGCAATCGTTCGCGCCGCCTTGCCGATGAAGGCGTCACGCGCGTCCTCGCGCGGCAGGAAGGCGGACAGTTCCAGCCCTTCGGGCAACAGGGTCGGCATGTCCTTCGACGAATGCACGGCGATGTCGATGCGGCGCGCCAGCAGCGCCTCCTCGATCTCCTTGGTGAACAGGCCCTTGCCGCCGGCTTCCGACAGCGGCCGGTCCTGGATGCGGTCGCCGCTGGTCGAGATGACGACCACCTCGAAAGCTTCCGCCGGCATGCCGTGCGCGGCCATCAGTCGCGCCTGCGTTTCATGCGCCTGCGCCAGCGCCAGCGGGCTGCCGCGTGTTCCGATTTTCAAGGTTGTTTGCATGACGCGCCGTCCGTGATAACCCCCGGCAGATCGAGGCCGTTTTCCGGCTTTCTCCTATCGGGGAAAGGCCGGTTGCACAATCATCGAGGACAGCGACGAATTGATCCGCGTTCTGGGCATCGAGACGAGTTGCGACGAGACCGCCGCCAGCGTGGTGGCGCTGGACGGTCGCAGCACGCCGCAAATCCTGTCTAACGTCGTGCTCAGCCAGATCGAGGAGCATGCCGCTTTCGGCGGCGTCGTGCCGGAGATCGCCGCGCGCGCGCATGTCGAGGCGCTCGACGGTATCATCGAAGCAGCGCTGGCCGATTCCGGCGTCGACCTCGCCGACATCGATGCGATTGCCGCCACCGCCGGTCCCGGTCTTGTCGGCGGGCTGATTGTCGGCCTGATGACGGCAAAAGCAATCGCCGCGGCAGCCAAAAAACCGCTGATCGCCATCAACCATCTCGAAGGCCATGCGCTGACGGCCAGATTGACCGACGGGCTCGACTTTCCCTACCTCTTGCTGCTAGTCTCCGGCGGCCATACGCAGATCGTCGCCTTGCGCGGCGTCGGCGACTACCAGCGCTGGGCGACGACCATCGATGACGCGCTTGGCGAGGCCTTCGACAAGACGGCCAAGATGCTCGGCCTGCCCTATCCGGGCGGACCGAATGTCGAGAAGGCGGCGGCAAATGGCGATGCGGCGCGTTTTGCGTTTCCGCGCCCGATGAAGGGCTCGGCGCAGCCCGATTTTTCCTTCTCCGGTCTCAAGACCGCGGTGCGCCAGGCGGCAACGGCCATCGCCCCGCTGAGCGACCAGGACGTCGCCGATATCTGCGCCTCGTTCCAGGCGGCGGTGGCGGATGCGCTGGGCGACCGTGTTGCGCGGGCGCTGACCAGGTTCCGTCAGCAATTCCCGGACAAGGCCGAGCCTGCGCTGGTTGTCGCCGGCGGCGTCGCCGCCAATCGGACCATCAAGGCGACATTGCAGGGCCTGTGCGAGC
>NZ_SUEG01000305.1 GCF_005063415.1 Mesorhizobium sp. | reverse complement strand
CCTTCAGCCGCTGCTCCCGGAGCCGAGCCGTCTTTGCGTCTCGGGCCGCGCGCTCGACATCGATTAATGACCGTGCAGCATCTGACGTGCGCTGCTCTCTCTCATCTCTTTGTGTCCAAGTGGCCAAGCGTCGCAGTCCTATCTTTTTGCGTGCCTCTGACCTGAGTGGTCGAAGGCTTTCCCTGAGGCAACCACATGGGCATCGCCCAGAGTCCGCCAAAGAGCACGCGCACGGCATGCTGATGTGACGTTCGCTCGAGATTTGGAAGCCGATCCGCCGGAGGAGTGGCGGCGGGACATGGACCAGACACTGTTTCCCGGTGGCTACTTCAAAGAGTTCATATTCTTCCACCAAGCGTCAAAGACGCTGATTCTTACAGTCACGATCATCAATCTCGAATTGGACATGATCGATGAGCCTTGGCGCACGGTGACGAAGCTGACTGGGATGGCTCACCCGCACGGGCGGACCTTCCTTGGCATGCGGCTGCCAATTCTCCTGCATCGGCAGAAAGCACGGGCAGTAATAGGCAAACTCCAGTCGTGGCAACCGCGGCGGGTGTTTCTCAGTCACGGCCGCTGCTTTGATGCGAATGAAGACGAGATTGTCCGTAGAATATTCGGAAAGACGGCTTGGTGAGGCAGTGGTTTGGGGGAAGCCAAATGTCCATTTCGGCTCGGCTCCGCCGCTCGCCCGATCGCTTTGATGACCGCCCCTGGCGCTCCTTGCTCGTTTCGCGGATGCCCGCGAGGATCAGCTCGCAGCGTGACTTGTAGGACGTCATCGGCGGCCTTGCGTTCCTTTCATTCGGATGCTGACGATAGCGACCCGGGATGATCTGACCAGTTCCCGAAATCGTTGCGATGGGCGAAGCTAGTCTAGTGATCCAACCGTTGATTGGTGGACGCATTGCAACTGATGCGCCTATGGTCCCTGACGGTCCGCGCGCAACCGGGCAAGCCCACCCCCCGCATCCCCCCTGCCTGGTGCAAGTCGCTTGATCGGGTCCCGCCGTCCTGGCATGTGCGGCGGGACTTTTACTGCTGTAACACCCGACCGGCGCGGCGGTTCATCTTAACGCAGCAAGTCTCTCACCGATCGGCCCGGCCGCGTCCTCTTCCGGAGGGGGCGGGCTTATTTGACATTGACGCGGTGAGCGAAACCCCGAGCGACCTGCCGGAGGATCCAGTGATCCGAGCGGATATCGCGACAAGGATTTCGAGAGAGACCGACGGCAAAAATGGGCCGGACCATACGGTGGTCACGAAAGCCAGGCTGGATCACAACCTGTTTGAGGAACAGGACGAAGCTGACGCCTTCGATCGCGAACCATCTGTGGTTCCGTTGCTCCTGGTTATTTATGTGCTCTCAATGTTGATATTGGCCGGGTACGCGCTCGCTCGTGCGTATTTTCTATGACGCCCGCTCACATCTAGTGCGCCATCTCAATTTCGAATTTGATCCTAGCGTGTAGCAAAACCTCGCCCGTCTCGGTGCGAACGATCATCGCAAAGCTGCGGTCAGAACCGTCTGCCTTGTCTTTCACGATCGCCGCCAAGGCCTTTGCAGCCTCGACCTTGGCTGCTTCGACGTCTGGAAGATCGGTGCCTTGATCGTCCGGATATACGTCATTGGCATCCGCGAAGTCGAAGAAATATCGCGGCATTGCGTTGGTGCATTTGTTCGGGGATCAACTGAGACGAAGCGATTTTGCTGCTTCTGTAAGGCGGGTGCGATCATTGCCGTAGGTCTTGATCAACTGCCGAACCTGGTCGGACGACACGCCGTTTTGCTCGGCGAAGTATTGTACCTCATAGTCTTCGTCCGCCGATACGCGGTTGCGGTCTCGGAAATCCCGCTTGCTCCTGTCGTCAGCCATTCTGGTCCTCCTTCGGATTCGGATCAACAGCAACGCCGGGAAGCAGCTTTCGTTGCCACACCCCTGTGGAATCACGTTCCGTTCACTCTGGCTAATATAGCTTTGTACCTAGTATTGACTGGGTGCGTAAAATTGTAAGTACCGGCGGCGGCCGCCTCGAGTTCATTCCGCCGATGGAGCCAAGCTGGTCTCAAAGCCGCCCGAGGGTGAGCACTGGATTCACGAGATC
>NZ_SUEG01000304.1 GCF_005063415.1 Mesorhizobium sp. | reverse complement strand
GGTCGAACTTCTCCAGCAGGGCGACGGCCGACTGGCAAGACTGTCGGGAGAGGGCGCCGCCTTCGAGCGCGCGGCGCGATCGCTGGCGATGCGCGATTTTCTCGGCCAGGCCGGTTGGGGCGAAGCGCAGCGGCGATATTTCATCGGTGATGCCTCGGCTCGCTCCTACGAAATCGTCACGCTTGCCGGCTTTCCGCCGCGTGTATTGATGAACTCGCCAAGGCTGGTGCTCGGGCCGCCAGTCCGCGACGGCAAACCCTATGCCGAGATCGCCCACACCGCGCAATCCGTTTCGGCGTTCGTCGCCATCGACCGGGCCTTGCGGGCCGGCGGTGTCAGCGTCCCGGAAATCCATGCCCAGGATCTCGACCAGGGTTTTCTCCTGCTGGAACATCTCGGTTCCCAAGGCTTTCTCGACAAGCGCGGCCAGCCGGTGGCCGAGCGTTATACGGCGGCGGCCGAACTGCTTGCCATGATGCACGGCAAAACATGGCCGGCCCGCATGCAGGCCGGCCCCGGCGTCTTCCACGAGGTGCCGCCTTTCGACCGCGACGCCATGATGATCGAAGCCGAATTGCTGGTCGACTGGTATGTCCCGGCGATATCAGGCGCTCCGCCAAGCGAGGCATTGCGCGCCGGTTACCGCAGCGAATGGAATGCGGTGCTCGATCGGCTTGAGGGGCGCGAATACACGCTGATGTTGCGCGACTTCCATTCGCCCAACCTGATCTGGCGCGCTGACCGTTCCGGTCACGATCGCCTCGGCGTCGTCGATGTCCAGGACGCGCTGATCGGACCGTCCGCCTACGACGTCGCGTCGCTCGCCATGGACGCGCGCGTCACCATTTCACCCGAAATCGAAAAGCACACGCTCGCCGCCTACATCGCCGCGCGCCGCGCCGCCGGCGCCTTCGACGAGAACGAATTCCGCGAAACCTATGCAATCATGGCCGCACAGCGCAATTCCAAGATCCTCGGCATTTTCGTGCGGCTCGAAAAACGTGACGGCAAGCCTTATTATCTGAAGCATCTGCCGCGTATCCGCGATTATCTTCGCCGGGCGCTGGCGCATCCGGCGCTGGCCGGGCTGCAGGATTTCTACATCGCCCACGGCTTGCTGGAGGAACGCTCGATTTGACGGCTAAGGATTTGGGCCTGAAGGCGTCGGACGAGGGACCGATGCCGACGACCGCCATGGTACTCGCCGCCGGGCTCGGCAAGCGCATGCGGCCGATCACCGACACCATGCCGAAGCCGCTGGTCAAGATCGCCGGCAAGACCTTGCTCGACTGGGGGCTGGACTGCCTAGCCGAAGCCGGCGTCGCCAAGGCCGTCGTTAACGTCCATTACCTGCCGCAACAGATCGTGGACCATGTAGCCCGCCGCAGTGCGCCGAGAATCGTCATCTCGGATGAGAGCACCGGCCTGCTCGACTCTGCCGGCGGTATCGTCAAGGCATTGCCCAGGTTAGGGGCGCCATTCTATGTGCTTAACGCGGACACCTTCTGGATCGACAGCGGCGTTTCCAATCTCAGGCGACTTGCCCTTGCATGGGAGGGCGCGACAATGGACATTCTGCTGATGCTTGCGGATCTCCAGTCGGCAACCGGGCATAGCGGCGGCACCGATTTCCTGATGGCGCCGGATGGCGCCTTGCGGCGTGCGAACAACGATCCGGCCGGCCTGATCTATGCCGGCGCCGCAATCGTCCATCCGCGCATCTTCAACGATGCGCCGGCCGGCCGGCTGTCGCTCAACGCCTATTTCGATGCGGCAATCGCCGCCGGCCGCCTGTTCGGCATGAAAATGCAGGGTCACTGGATCACTGTCGGCACACCTGACGCGATCCCGCGGGCGGAAGCAGCGGTTGCCGCCGCGCTTGCCGGCACGCCCAATGCTGTTGCTGAGGCACCCGGCGCTCTTACCGAGTCGAAATGAGCGGCTCCCGCCGCGTTTTCTCGATCCCGCCCGGAGCGCCGTTCCTGCCGACGCTGGCCGAGGCGCTGCTTGCAGGGCGCCTGGTTCCCGGCTTTGCCTATGATGGCGATCCGCTGATGCTGGCCGATCTCACCATCTATGTGCCGACGCGCCGTGCGGCGCGGGCGCTTCGCGGCGTCTTCGTC
>NZ_SUEG01000303.1 GCF_005063415.1 Mesorhizobium sp. | reverse complement strand
GTCTTGAATGCCATAGCAAAAGTCATCGCCACCGCGGCGGGCGTCATGCCATGGAGAACGTCCTTCATCGCCGGTACGTGGCTGTATGTGAAGTAGCACCAACCCATTGCGAGTACGACGACCATGGGGACAAAAACCAATCCAATGCAGGACGCGACGGCCCCGAGAACTCCACCAAATTTTATGCCAACGAAGACGGCCAGATTGATTTGATTTGCACCCGGCAGAATGCGGCAGATCGTGAGCGCGCTGAGGAATTCCTCGTCGGTCATCCATTTTCGCTCGACGACCACAACTTCCCGCGACCACGCGGAGAGCCCGCCGCCAAAGCTCGCGAGGGCGATCTTGTTGAATGTAAGAGCGAGTTCGAGCAGTCCCGGTTGCACGCCTACCGGTTCGTCATTCATGACCAAGTTCCGGGTCGTGCGGAAAGTCGTCCTCCAAATGATGGAACGCACTCAGCGGCAAAGGAGGTTCGTACTTGCCGGAGAGCAGCCAATCAGACTGGAAAACCCTGGAAAGTCCGTCAACGATCTGGCGATCGGCAACAATCACGCCGAGCTCGCGACGAAGGTCGAAGGCGCTGCGGTCGATATTCATCGAGCCCACCAGCGCATGTTTGCCATCGACCAGAATAAGTTTGGCGTGCAGTCTGAGATTCTTCTGCTTGTGCACTTTTACGTCAAGATATTGCAGAAGGCGCAGCGACGAGAATGTATCGAGAATGTCCCAATCGCTGATGCCATGTTTGCCCCCGCATAGAACGCGAACGTGCACTCCGCGCTTTGCGGCAGCCGCGATACGCTCCGTGACCGTCGCGTCAACGAACTTTGGATGCTGCACATCGAGGGTATCTTTCGCAGAGTCGATGAAGTCCGACATGAGCTGCCTGGCGTTGCTGTTGCTCCACAGCAGCCTTGTGTCCGCCGCGGGATACCAGGCTTTCTGTTCCCAGTCGGCGTGAAATCCTTCGACGATCTGCGCGACTTGTATTGGCTCGTGTACGATCACACCATAATCGCGGGTCTGCGTAAAATACTTGTCGCAAAGGTTGAAGGTGGCGATCAACGCCAGTTCCTCGTCGACAACGATGGATTTCTCGTGGGTCACCGCGAAGCGGGGATTCGCCCAGCGAATGTGCACGCCTGAAGCCTCGAAGAGTGCGAAAGCCTCGTCGTTCGCGCGACTGCCCGACGAGCGCTGCGGATTTAACATCACGCGCACGTCGACGCCGTCCTTTGCGCGAGCAATCGCCGCCTGCTGAATGGCGGGGTCGGTAAAGCTGAATTGTTTGATGTAAAGCGACCGGGTCGCGCCGTTGATAAGCCCTATAACGGGTGCGTTGCCATCATCCGGCTGGACAATGAGACCGTTGGTTTTTGGCATGAGGATACCACCGAATTTGTTGCATCAATAATGCTTGTAAGCAGGTTTGCCATTCAGGAAGGGTGGCCTGAGTTACTCAACTGTCACGCCAGTTTTCAGGTCAACGCAGTCACATCTATGATCGCGCCGCCAAATCGATTGTGAGCGATTCGATGTTAATAAATTGGCTGACGATAATTTGATCAAGCCGAATCCCAATGTCTTCACCTCTAGGCACAGGGAATAGATGTTTTCGAGCAGTCAAATGCAACGCTGATCATCTAAGCACGCTGTGCCGATCCTCGATCCGCGCCGTATACGCAACCGACGCAGGGCCTTCTACGCCGCTTGCTGGGCCGCCCATCCGGCCACCGAACTGTAGATTGGGCAAATATAGGAGCGAGCCGACGGCGACAAAGAGGTCTACCGCCTGATGGCTGGTATCCGTTCAATCGGCCCTGATAACCGACGTTCTGCTCTCGTGAAGAGTTTCGGGCGCCGGCAGGCGTACGAAAGTCCCCGAGGAAGGAACCCGCGGGCCACAGGCGATGGCTATGGGGATTTCGATCTGCGGCTGATGTCGGCGATGGCGCGACCGCCGCCGGGAAGCGGCGGGTTTGAAGCGGCCGGACCGCTTCGCCTTTCAGCCACGCGGTATCGTGGGCTCGTCGCGCGGCCGGACGCGGCCCGTTCGGCGTCGATGGTCACCATAGAGACGGGTGGGTCCGTTGCCGGAGGCTGGGTGCCTGCGGCTGAAGGCTGGATCATGCCATGCGGGGTCATGGACAGTTC
>NZ_SUEG01000302.1:894-2174 GCF_005063415.1 Mesorhizobium sp. | reverse complement strand
TGTCCTGATCGTCTGAACATGCAACATGGTATCCGGAGGAGCGCGATGATACCCATCTGCGGAACTGGTCCCACGGGACGAAGGCCGTGCGCAGAGCGGCCAAGATGAATCATGCGACGAGGAAGAAACTGATTGGCTGGATGAGCATGAAACGATCTCCCCGATTGTGTTGAACCTGCCGGCCCGCTTTCAGCCGGCATCACTGGACCTTTTGTCGGAATTTCGAATGACAGCTTGAACAATCCTGCAAGATGAGGTGCAGGACATGCTCCGCCGGCAGTTTGGCGGGATCGGCTTCCGTTATCCCCAGTCGCTTGCCGACTGCCGCCGCCTATCATGAGGCCAGAACACATCCTCATGCCTTCGGTGATGCTGGCTGGTGCCCGCGCGGCCTTGGCAGCGAGGCCATTGGCCAACGTTCCGTGTGGTCTTCGCGGATGTACCCCAACGTCCGTTCATCAACAAACTGGGGACGTTTGCGAACGCGGTTCCATCACGCACAACAGCCCGCCATTCGACATGAGGAGTACATAAGAACCCGCTTCCAATGTATCAGTGCATGGCTAGGTGTTTTCATCGTGTGGACGGAACCGGCGACCGGCGCCATCGAACGAAATGCGAACTGAATCCGGAGCTGGACGCGTTGCGGCGACAGAGGGAACTGAGATGGAGCATCAATCATCAATGTTGCCCGGTGACTCGCCGCGTCGGCGCACTAGCTTCCTGCGCACGTTGGGACCCGGCCTCATCACCGGCGCGGCGGACGACGATCCCAGTGGAATCGCCACCTACAGCCAGGTTGGCGCGCAATTCGGCTATACCCTCTGCTGGACGATACCGTTCAGCTACCCCCTCCTGGTCGTGATCCAGGGGATCAGTGCGGGTATCGGCGCCGTGACCGGTCAGGGTATCGCGCAGAACCTGCGGCGACATTATCCGCCTTGGGTGATGCGTTTTGCCGTTCTCCTGTTGCTCGTCGCCAACTTCATCAATATCGGCGCCGATCTGGCGGCGATGGGAGCAGCGTTGCAGCTTCTCGTCGGTGGTTCTCAGTTCCTCTACGCCGCCGCCTTCGGATTGCTCTGTGCCGGCCTTGAGATCTTCATTGCCTATAAGCGCTATGTGACCATCCTAAAGTGGCTAACCCTCTCGCTGTTTGCATACGTCGCGGTGGTGCTGGCTGTCGACGTGCCGTGGGCAGCCGCGTTGCGCGGCGCACTCATTCCGCAATTCGCCTTGGATCACGACCATGCCATGGCCCTGGTGGCTGTTCTCGGCAC
>NZ_SUEG01000302.1:0-884 GCF_005063415.1 Mesorhizobium sp. | reverse complement strand
GATCAGCCCCTACCTCTTCTTCTGGCAAGCCGGTGAGGAAGTGGAGGAACTGCATCGTCGTCACCTTGCACGGCTCAGTACTCATCCGCGTACGGCAGGTGCCGAGCTCGTCCGCATTCGAACAGATACGCTGTTCGGCATGGCGTTCTCCCATCTCATCGCTCTCTTCATTATCATCGCCACCGCAGCCACGCTCCACGCCAACGGCACTACGCAGATCGAGACTTCAGCGCAGGCGGCGGAGGCGCTCCGGCCGATTGCCGGCGAAGTCACCTTCGCGGTTTTCGCAGCCGGCATCATCGGCACCGGCATGCTGGCCGTCCCGGTGCTTGCCGGCTCGGCTGCCTATGCCGTCGCCGAGATGTTCCGCTGGCCGGAGGGGCTGGATCGGCGGCCCCGTGAGGCCAAGGCTTTCTATACAACGATTGCCGTAGCGACCCTCGGCAGTGTTGTAGTCAGCTTTACCGCAGTCGATCCAATCCGCGCGCTTTACTGGACAGCGGTCATCAATGGCATACTTGCGGTCCCACTGATGGCAATCATGGTGATGATGGCCAGCAGCCAGCGCATCATGGGAAGGCTGACCGCCCCGCGGTGGATGGTCATAGTCGGATGGCTAGCGGTGCTGATCATGGCTCTGGCCACGATCGGGTTCTTCGTGCTGTAAGCACCCAAGTCGCAGCAAAAAGGGGTTCGTACGGCCTGTTCCATGAGCTATAATGCGGCCAATTGCTATTGCGAAGCGAAGCATTGAGATCGTGAGGCGGGCTGGCTCGTATCGATCGTCCTTGTCAATGTCTTTGCCGCTGTCGGAGGGACATTGTGATCGTCCTGATTGTCTATGGAACGACCGAAGGCCAGACGCGGAAAATTGCCGCACGGAC
>NZ_SUEG01000301.1 GCF_005063415.1 Mesorhizobium sp. | reverse complement strand
CTCCCCCCTTGCGGGGGAGATGTCCGGCAGGACAGAGGGGGGTGTGAAGGAACGCAACCTCAGTTTCTGGTCCTCCCCTTCAAATCATCGCCAGGCCCGACTTCCGCCTCGGCGGCGGGAAGGCGCGGTCGAGGTCGGCGAAATCTTCGCTCGTGAGCTCGATGTCCAACGCCGCGACATTCTGCCGGACATGCTCCGGGCGGCTAGCTTTGGGAATCGCGATCACGCCCTCCTGCGCCATCACCCAGGCAAGCGCGATCTGCGCCGGCGTCGCACTGTGGCGGGCGGCGATGGCATCGAGCCTGGCGTTGCGCGCCAATACCCCCTGATCGACCGGCGAATAGGCCATCAGCGGCATGCCGCGTTGCCGGCTCCACGGGGTGAGGTCGAACTCGACGCCGCGCTGCGACAGATTGTAGAGTACCTGGTTGGTCTGGACATTACCGCCGGCCGGCAATCGGACCAGCTCTTCCATCTCATCGGTATCGAAATTGCTGACGCCCCAATAGCGGATCTTGCCGGCCGCCTTCAACGCTTCGAACGCCTCTGCCGTTTCCATCAAGGGCACGCTGCCCGGCCAATGCAGCAGATAAAGATCGATGCGGTCGGTGGCGAGATGCCTCAGGCTGTTCTCGCAGGCCCGTTTCACGCCGGCGCGCGAGGCATTGGACGGCAGCACTTTGGAGACCACGAAAACCTCGTCGCGGCGCCCGGCGATGGCCTCCGCCACCACCTCCTCGGCGCCGCCGCTGGCATACATTTCGGCGGTGTCGATCAGTGTCATGCCGAGATCCAGCCCGAGCTTCAGGGCATTGGCCTCGTCGGCACGGCGGCGAGCGTCTTCGCCCATCTTCCAGGTGCCCTGGCCGAGCACCGGCACCGCTTCGCCGCAGGGCAGGGTGGTCGTTCTTATCGTCGATGGCATGGCATGCTCCAGTCAGGCGGCATCATAGCCGCGCAAGGGAATCCAGGTGAAGCCTCTTCCCCGGATTCGCTCTGATAGCGTGAACCGCTACTTCACCGGGTGGGCGGCCAGCCAGTCCTGCATCTGCTTGATCTCGGCTTGCTGCGCGCCGATCACCGCTTCGGCGAGCTTACGCATTTCCGGATCCTTGCCATTGGCGAGCTCGATCTTGGCCATGTCGATGGCCGCCTGGTGATGCGGGATCATGCCGCGGGCGAAATCGACATCGGCATTGCCGGAATATTCGATCGCCATCATGTCGGTATGCATCTTGTCCATCGCCGCCTTGTAGCCGTCGGTCGAGGGGTTCTGTGCACCCATTGCGCCCATGTCGTGCTTCATCTCCTCGGCTTGTGCCGGAACGCTTTCGAGGAAAACGGCAAGCAGCATTCCCGCCGCCATCATCAGCAGCACGATCTTTTTGGCCAAAGTCATTCATCGTCTCCTTTTTCGAACAGGGTCTATCTGGAAGGTTTACTCAGAGTTTCAACGTCCTGAGCCGCAATGCGTTGGCTATCACCGAAACCGAAGACAGGCTCATCGCCGCCGCCGCAATCATCGGCGACAACAGCGTGCCGGTGAGCGGATAAAGCACGCCGGCAGCAACCGGCACGCCAAGCACATTGTAGAGGAAAGCGAAAAACAGGTTCTGGCGGATGTTGCGGATCGTCGCGCGGGCCAGCGTCCTCGCCCTGACGATGCCGTTGAGATCGCCTTTGACCAGGGTAATCCCGGCACTTTCGACCGCAACATCGGCGCCGGTGCCCATGGCGATGCCGACATCTGCGGCGGCAAGTGCCGGCGCATCGTTGACGCCGTCGCCGGCCATGGCGACGCCGGCACCGCCGGCGCGCAACTCCTCGACCAGCGCGTTCTTCTGTTCGGGCAAAAGCCCGGCACGCACCGCGTCGATGCCGAGCTTGGCTGCGATGGCCTTGGCGGTGCGCTCATTGTCGCCCGTCGCCATGACGATCTTCAGCCCGCTGTCATGCAGCGCCTTGATCGCCTCGGGGGTCGTCGCCTTGATCGGATCGGCGACGGCAACAAGGCCGGCGAGCTTGCCTGCGACAGCGACGAACATCGCGGTCTTGCCGTCGGCCTGCAGCGCCTCGGCACTGGCCAGGACCGAAGCCGTATCGATGCCGAGATCGGCCATCATCGCGGCATTGCCGAGCGCCACCTTCTGTCCCGAAACCGTGCCGGAAACACCCTTACCGGTGATAGCCTCGAAAC
>NZ_SUEG01000300.1 GCF_005063415.1 Mesorhizobium sp. | reverse complement strand
CCTGGAACGACGACTATCTCATCAATGCCATCACTCATATGCGATAGCCCTGCCCGCAAGGGGGGGAGATTGGCTGTTGCCAGCGCTTTCGCCAACCTCCTGCTGCCTTGCAGCGAAAATCGTCGCTCCTCCACCATCACCGCCTCACCCGCGATTTCAGCCAGCGGTCGAAGGCCACCGCGAGGATGAGGATCAGGCCGATGACGATGCTTTGCGTGTAGGACGAGACGTTGTTGAACTGCAGGCCGTTCTGCAGCACACCGATCAGCCCTGCGCCCACTACAGTGCCGCCGACGCTGCCGATGCCGCCGAACAGCGAGGTGCCGCCGATGACGACCGCCGAGATCACCGTCAGCTCGTAGCCGATGCCGGCCACGGCTTCGGAGGAGTTGAGCCGCGCCGACAAAACGAAGGCGGCAAGGCCGGCAAAGAAGCCGACGATGATGTAGACCGAGATCAGGATGCGGTCGACGCGCAGGCCGGAGAGCCGTGCCGCCTCGGCATTGCCGCCGACGGCATAGACCGCGCGGCCGTAGCGTGTGTAGCGCAGCACGATGTGGCAAAGGATGGCGGCAATCGCGAAGATGATCGCCGGCACCGGCACCGGGCCGATCAGGCCGGTACCGAACCAGCGCATCGAGGCGTCGAAGCCGGAGATCGGACCGCCATTGGAGATTGTCAGCGTCAGGCCGCGAAACACGGTGAGGCCGCCAAGCGTGACAACGAAGGGCGGCACTTTCAGCCTGGTGATGGCAAAGCCCTGGGCGCCGCCGGCCATGGCGCCGACGACGACGGCGGCGAGAAGGGCGGCGAACCAGCCATAGCCTTGCGTGCCCGTTGTCGACAGCGACAGCGTGTTGGCGGTGCCGCCTTTGGCTACCACGGCCGCGACCATGCCGCAGAAGGCGAGCAGCGAGCCGACCGACAGGTCGATACCGGCGGTCAGGATGACGAAGGTCATGCCGAGCGCGATCAGCCCGGTGATCGAGATCTGGCGCATGATGTTGAACAGGTTGATCGGGTCGATGAAGCTCGGCTTCAGCACGGTGAAGACGATGATCAGCAACGCCAGGAACATCAGTGGGCCGAAGCTCATCAGCAGGCGCGCAATATTGACGCCGCCGCGCTGGCTCCGTTCGGTCGTGCTGGTCATTGCGTTGCTTCCTGCTTCTGGTCGAGCGCCATCAGTTCCATCAGTTTCTCCTCGGTCGCCTCGATGCCGGGCATCTCGCCGGTGATGCGCCCGCGCCGCATGGTGACGATCCTGTCCGACACCGCAAGCACTTCGGGCAGTTCCGACGAGATCATCATGATGGCGATGCCGCGCGCCGCGAGCTCCACCAGGATCTGGTGCACCTCAGCCTTGGCGCCGACATCGACACCACGCGTCGGTTCATCGACGATCAGCACCTTGGGGTCGCGCGCCAACCAGCGGGCAAGGATGACCTTCTGCTGGTTGCCTCCCGACAGTCCCTCGATCGCCTGCTCAGGCGAGGCCATGCGGATCGACAGCGTCTTCCTATAGTTCGCCAATGCCTCGCGCTCGCGCCGCTCGGCCATGAAGCCGACATTGGAGTAGCGGTCGAGCGCGGCGATCGAGAAATTGGTGAGGATGGCGAGTGCGGCGAAGATCGCCTGGTGCTTGCGGTCCTCCGGCACCAGGCCGATGCCGAGCTCGATGGCATCGGCGGGTGAGGCCGGCGCGATCGGCCTGCCCTCGAGCCTGATGGTGCCGGCGGCAATGCGGTCGGCACCGAAGATGGCGCGGGCGAGCTCGGTGCGGCCGGAGCCGACGAGCCCGGCGACGCCCAGGATTTCGCCCGCCTTGAGGTCGAGATCGACGCCTTCGAGCACGATAGCGTGCGGCGCCTGCGGATCGCGCACCGTGCGCAGGCCGCGCACCGAGAGCCGGACGTCGCCGGCGACATCGCGCTGGGTCGGCCTGGCATAGAGCTCGGAAGCGGCACGGCCGACCATCTTCTCGATGATCTTCGGTAGCTTGATCGGGCCGCCTTCGCGGTCGAGATGGCCGGCCAGCCTGCCGTCGCGCAGCACCGTCATGCGGTCGCAGATCGCCGATGCCTCCTCCAGCCGGTGGGTGACGAACATGATGGCGACGCCGTCCTTGCGCAGCCGGCCCATGATCGACATCAGCCTGTGCACTTCGGTTTCGGTCAGCGCCGAGGTCGGCTCGTCCATGATGATCAAGCGGCTCTTCAGCGAC
>NZ_SUEG01000002.1:45316-133125 GCF_005063415.1 Mesorhizobium sp. | reverse complement strand
AACGCGCCATAATGTCGAATTACCTCTTGCATCGCGGGAGCCATCCACAGAAGACATTGCCGATAGCAAGCTGTAGGGCGAGGTCGCGCTAACTGCCGACGTTTACGTTGGATGGAAGAAGCATGATCCAACGCAATCGGGCCCGTCGATATTAACTTCCTCTTCTTTCGTGACTTCCCACACACAGCGAGGATTTTGCTCATCGTCACGTTCAGGAGGCCATCGAGCCATAATCCTGGAAAGTAGATTTCTCATGGCGTAGCGGCAGGAACCTGCTACTGAAAGCTCTAAATTTACCCATACGACAGGTAACTTTATGCGCCGCCTCGCAGCCATCCTTGCCGCCGACGTCGTCGGATACAGCCGCCTCATGGGAGTGAATGAGGTCGGCACACTTGCCGCGCTCAAGCTTCACCGTAAGGAGCTGGTGGACGGCAAGATCGTCGAGCACGGAGGACGAATCGTAAAGCTGACCGGCGACGGAATGCTGGTCGAGTTCCCGAGTGTGGTGAACGCGGTCGCCTGCGCCGCCGACATTCAGCGAAGGATGCGCGAGCGGAACATCGACATACCCGAGGACAGGCGGATTGAATTCCGCATTGGCGTCCACCTCGGTGACATCATCATCGATGACGATGACATCTACGGCGAGGGTGTGAACGTCGCGGCACGAATCGAAACCATCGCCAAGTCCGGTGGCATCGCCGTTTCCGGCCCAGTGCGCGACAATGTGGGCAACCGGCTCGACCTCCTCTTCGAGGATACCGGCGAGCAGAAGCTAAAGAACATCGAACAACCTGTAAGGGTCTACAACGTGTCGCTCGATCCACGTGCTGCGAGCGTGGAGCAGACGCCTCAAGGCAATCCGCTGCAAAGGGAGAAGCCTTCAATAGCGGTGCTCCCCTTCCTCAATATGAGCGGCGATCCCGAGCAGGAATACTTTTCTGACGGGATTACCGAGGACATCATCACAGACCTCTCCAAGATCTCAGGCCTGTCGGTCATCGCCCGTAATTCTGTATTCACTTATAAGGGCAAGCCGGTCGACGTACAGGATGTGAGCCGGCGCTTCAACGTCACGACCGTTTTGGAAGGAAGTGTGCGCAAGGTTGGGCAGCGCGTGCGAATAACAGCTCAGCTCATCAACGGGAAGGACGGACTCCATCTATGGGCCGACCGCTACGACCGAGACCTGACCGATATCTTCGCTATCCAGGACGAGATAACGAGAACGATCGTCGAGCAGCTGAAGGTAAAGCTTCTGCCGGAGGAGAAAAAGATCGTTGGCCAAGCGCCAACCGAAAACATCGATGCCTACACATACTATCTTCGAGGACGCCAGTTCCTGCACAGGCACTCGAAAGCATATTACACGCTTGCGAGGCGAATGTTTTCGAAAGCGGTCGAGCTTGATCCGCTTTATGCCCGAGCGTATTCCGGGATCGCCGACTGCGACTCCTTTTTGTTTCTGCATTATTATGAGAACATAGCAGTCGAGAGTATTCTGGCCACTAGCGCCAAGGCACTCGATCTTGAGGGTGGCCTGTCCGAGGCTCATGCTTCGCGCGCATTGGCCTTATCGCTCGGGGAGCGTTATCCCGAGGCTGAGACGGAATTTGAACGCGCGATTGCCCTGAATCCTAACCTGTACGAAGCCCACTACTTTTTCGCTCGTGCCTCCTTCGCGCAGGGCAAACTCGATCAAGCCGCGCGGCTATACGAACGGGCGGTTGAGATCAAGCCAGATGACTACCAGAGCCAGATTCTGCTGATCCAGATCTACCGATCCCTGGGCCGGGACAAGGATATTATCGATGCAGCGCGCACAGGAATTAAGCTGGCCGAAGGCGAGTTGGCTATGCATCCCGATAACCCGCGTCCAGCCTATCTAGGCGCCCTTGCGCTAGCCGAAATTGGAGAGATCGCCCGTGCGAGGGAATGGACGTCGCGTGCGTTGGCCATTGATCCCGACGATGTTCTAACCAAATACAATGCTGCTTGCGTCTACTCGCTTTTGGATGATGCCGAGCCGGCGCTAGATTTGTTGGCGCGTCTGCTTCCGCAGGCAAATCACGAGACCAAGGCATGGGTCAAACAGGACTCTGACTTCGCCAAGCTTCACAATCATCCTCGCTGGCAGAAAATACTTGAGCTGGCAACCTAATTGCAACGAGCGGACCTCATCGCATCTTCAAAACGGCTAACAGAGGAAGTCTCCTCCTCATCTTGGCGACGGCTTGCCGCCCATGGTCGACGTCCGCTTCGGGCCGATCAGAGACCCTAGACCCATCAATTTGAATGTCTTGTATTGCTCCGTGGCCACCAGGAGCTGTTAGTCCGCGTCCGGCCCCAATCAAGTCGTTTCGTAACCGGCAGCCGCTTGCGGGTAAGGTCCTGATAGGCGAAACTGATTGGAACCGGGAGGGTTTGCCACCTCGCCTCCGAGGTTGGCCGCCGACAGAGTGCTCCGAAATGGACCGCAAGCTCGCCGCCATCCTTGCTGCTGACGTTGTCGGATACTCTGCCATGATGGAGCGCGACGAGGCGGGTACGCATGAACGGGTGCGCGCCGATCATAAGGAACTTTTCGAGCCGACAGTAGCGCGTCATCATGGCACTATCTTCAAGCTGATGGGCGACGGCCTGCTGGCGGAGTTTTCTTCTGTCGTCGAGGCGATGGAATGCGCGGTTTCGTTGCAACGTGGGCTGGCCGAGCGAAACGCCTCTTTGCCGAAAGACCAGCGCGTCGAAGTGCGCATCGGCGTCAATCTTGGCGAGGTGATTGTCGAGGGTGACGATCGGTTTGGCGAGGGCGTAAATATCGCGGCGCGACTAGAACAACTTGCCGAGCCTGGCGGCATCTGGGTGTCTGCAAAGGTCGCGCGCGAGGTTGAGAAGAAGCTGGCTTTCGGCTTTCAGTCGATGGGCCTGCAGAGGGTCAAGAACATCGCGGAGCCGGTGGAGGCATACCGTGTCACGATCGGCGGCAAGGCCAAGCCCAGGCGCGCGAGCCGCAGCCGGTCGCGGCTGCCAGTCGTGGCGAGCTTCCTGGTGCTGGTCTTAGCAGTCACAGCGATCCTGGCGTGGTGGCAGTTCTATGGAACAAAGCGCGATATGGGCCAGGGTGGTATCCCGACCGTCGCGGTTCTGCCGTTCAAGAACATGAGCGGCGACCCGAAGCTGGAGTATTTCAGCGACGGCATGACAGACAATTTGATCTCGATGCTGGCAGGCGTCACCGAACTTAAGGTGCTCTCGCGTAGCTCTACCTTTGTCTACAAGGACAAGCCAACCGATGTCCGCCAGATCGGCCAAGAATTGAACGCGGCCTACGTGATCGAGGGCAGTATCTGGAAGGAGACGGAGCGGGTGCGCATCACCGCACAGCTGATCGACGCGCGCACGGGCGAAAACCTCTGGGCGGAAAAGTTCGATCGCTCTGGAAACAATCCCCTTGTGATTCAGGACGAGGCGATCGAACGCATCATTGGGACGCTTGGTGGCCAGCGCGGAAAAATGTACGACATCGAATACAAGAAGGTCTGGGAAAAGGACACACCGGATCTTGAAGAGTACGACTTCTTCCTTCGATCCAATTTCTTTTTTGGGCAGTTCACGCCCGAGAGCCTGGTGAAGGCGACGGACATAATTCTTGAGGGCCTTGCCAAATTTCCCGACTCGTCGCTGTTATCGTGCGGACTGGCTTGGGATCACGTCTTGGCGGCCAACCTCGGCTTCGACGAAAAGCCTGACGAACATTGGCGCATGGCGTCCGAACTGGAAGCAAAGGTTCTTCCGCGGGCCAACCTCGGACCCGACGCAAGAAAAAGCTGCTTGTGGTCATCCGTCTACGTCAGCGCTCATGAGGGCAACTTCGATCTGTCTCTGCGTAGGGCCGATGAGGTGATTGCGCTTTCGCCCGGAGACGCGTTTCTCATCGGCGACCTTTCATCAGCAGCCCGCTTCAGCGGCCTGACAGACAAGGCCATTGAGCGAGCAGAATACGGGCTCAGGAACGATCCAAACTTCGCCGATTATTATCTCGTGATGAAGGCAAATGCGCTGACGGATATCGAAAAGTACGCCGAATCTGCTGCACTGATCACGAAGGCGTCAGACTTCCTGATCACCGTTCCGCTGCTACGTGCCATCAACGATGTCCATCTTGGAAAAACTGACGATGCACGCAGTGAAGTCCTCAAGGCGCTTGCCATGCAGCCGTGGTTTAAGGCCACGCGGTGGCGCGATATGACGTTCCATATCAATCCTGCAGTGATTGATCGACAGGTAGCCGACCTCGTCGCTGCGGGACTGCCAACGAAGTAGTTTCGGTTGGAGGCCGCAGTACAGGCGTGCAGTATCCTTCCCCGCGTCGTTAGTTGCTTTCAGGATGCACCGATTTGAATGTCCAGCTTTGGACCCTCCGCTGCTGAAAAGCTGCCAGTCCGCATCCGGCCCCGAAACGGTCATTCTGGATGCCATTTTGCGTGAAGCGATCCGCGCGGCGCGGGGTTGCGCAAGAAGCATGGTTCAGTCGAAGAAGCCCGCATCCTCTTCGCTGAGATACTTCCTGGCTGCTTCGGCGTCGATATCGAGGCCCAGCCCCGGCGCTTCCAGCAGGTCCACCATGCTGTCCTTCACGATCTGCGACGGCAGGCCGATTACGAGGTCCTCCCACCAGGGGTCAGAGGCGCTCGGGTATTCGAACGCGATGTAGTTGGCGGGCAGGGTGGCGCAGACATTGATCAGCGCGCCGAGGCCGAGAAGGCCGTTCGCGGTGCCGTGCGGTGCCATCAGGATCGAGTGCATATAGGCGTGCTCGGCGACCCATTTGAGCTCGGCAATGCCGCCAATATCGGCCGGATCCGGGCCGATGACGCGCACCGCCTGCGTTTCGATCAGCTCCTTGAAATTGTGCCGCAGGTAGATCTGCTCGCCGGTATGAATTGGCGTCGAGGTGGAGGTGGTCAGCTCCCGATAGGCCTGCGGATTGACCCACGGCACATAGTCGCCGGTCAGCATATCCTCGAGCCACATCAAATTGTACTTCTCGACCGCGCGAGCGAACTTGATCGCATCGGGCAGCATCCAGCCCGGGCCGCAGTCGAGCGCCAGGCTGACCTTGTCGCCCAGCACTTCCTTCATCGCAATCACGCAGTCGAGCATGTGGTTGAAACCGCGCTCGCTGATCACGCCCTGATCCATGGCACCGTGATAGCCAGCCTTCTTCTGCGTCACACCGTAATGGAAGCCCTCGATAGTGTCCTTCATGTTGGAGTGGAACGAGATTCCTTGCTTGATCATGAAGAAGTTATGCGGCTGCTCCATCATCCATTTCACGTCAGCGGCGTAATCCTCCGGCCGGTCGCCCGTGCGTTTCTGGCGGATCGACCCGTTATAGACGCGCACCTTGTCGCGCACCTTGCCGCCGAGCAGTTTGTAGGCCGGCACGCCTGCGGCCTTGCCGGCTATGTCCCATAGCGCATGCTCGATAGCGCTTACCGCCGCGCCATAGGGCTTGAAAGAGCCGCGTTGGCGGATCTTCAGCATCACCCGCTCGACGTCGGTAGGGTCCTCGCCGATCAGCGCCTCGCGGAAATGCAGCACCCAAGGCTTGAGATAGGTTTTGGTAAACTCGACTTCGCCAAGGCCATAGAGGCCCTCGTCAGTAACGATGCGGACGATGGGATGTTTGCCGATGACGGCGCAGCGGAGGTCGGTGATCTTCATCTTCGGTTCTTTTCGCCTCAGCTCCAGGTGCGGTCCCAGGAATACTCGTTGTCCCAGTGATCCGTGGGCTGCCAGATGCCGGTGACACCCGGCTGCAGATGCTGCGAGATCACCTCGTCGACGACGTCGTCAATCCCCAGGCCAGGTTTGTCCGGAACAGTGATAAAGCCGTCCTTCACCAGCGGCTTGGGAACGCCGGTGACGATATCGTCCCACCAGTCGACATCGGCAGAGTGGTATTCGAGCGCCATGAAGTTTTCGGTCGCCGTCGCGACATGTGCCGCGGCCATTGCGGCGATTGGACTTTCGGCCATATGGATGGCCATTGCGACGCCGTGGTCCTGCGCCATGTCGCCGATCTTCTTGGTCTCGAGGATGCCCCCGCTGGTGAGCAGGTCCGGGTGGATAATGGAGAGGCCGCCGCTCTTGAGCAGAGGCTCGAAGCCCTCCTTAAGATAGATATCCTCGCCGGTGCAGATCGGCACCGTGGTAGCGGTCTGCAGTTGCCGGTACTGCTCGGTGTACTGCCATGGGATCACATCCTCGAGCCAGGCCGGCACGTATTTTTCAATCCGCCTGGCGAGCCGAATACCGTTCTGCAGCGAGATGTGGCCGACATGGTCAATGGCGAGCGGAATATCCATGCCGATAATATCGCGAACCTCGGCAATGTACTGTTCAAGCAGGTCGAGGCCCTTGTCGGAAAAGTGGAGGCCGGTAAACGGATGGGGGACGTTATGCAAATCGTAAGCGGCATTGCGGGCGCGTCGCTCCTCCATGGTCTTGACCGGGCCGCGGCCGGGATGGGCGCGGTACCCTTCAAGTGAGCCGGCAGGAGACACGACCGCACCAGGGACATCCGCGATCTGCATCAATCCCAGATCCATCTTGAGGAAGGTGAAGCCGAGCGCCATGCGCTGCTTGAGGCGCTTGCCGGTCTCGGTGCCGCTCGGCACGGTAGCGTCGGTGTCGCAATAGACGCGCACCTTCTCCCGAAACCGGCCGCCGAGCATTTGGTAGACAGGGACGCCATAGGCCTTGCCGGCGAGATCCCACAACGCAATTTCGACCGCCGAGACGCCGCCGCCTTGCCGGCCGTGCCCACCAAACTGTTTGATCCGGCGAAACAGGCGGTCGATGTCGCAAGGGTTCTCGCCAAGCAGCCGGCTCTTCAGCATCAGCGCGTAGGTGGCACTGGCGCCGTCGCGCACCTCGCCAAGCCCGACGATGCCCTGGTTGGTGTAAATCTTGAGCAGGGTCGAGGTGAACGGCGCGCCGACGATTTCTGCTACCCGCATGTCGGTGATGCGAAGCTGGGATGGCTTGGAGTTCGCGTTCACCCGATTGAGCGCTTCGTCGGCGCCACCTGTCTTTGCCATGACCTATCCTCGTTTTCGGCTTGTCGTCCCGCACCCTGGGCCGGCATAGAGTGTTGCTAGCCCAACTCAATCTCGTGGGCCTGCAGATAGTCGCGGTCCATCTCAATACCGAGACCAGGCTTCGACGTCAGCTTGAGGCTACCGTTCGAAATGTCGAGTGGTCTGTCGATCAGGTGATCGTATTTGCCCAGGTTCCACTCCGATGTTTCGAGTTTGTAGAAGTTGGGAACGGTCATCATCACCTGCGCTCCCGCAACCACGTTGATCGGTCCCGCGGCGTCATGTGGCGAGACCGGGACGTAGTAGGCTTCGCACAGCGCAGAAATCTTCTTGAGTTCGGTAATGCCGCCGGTCCAGGTAACGTCGGGCATGATGTAGTCGGCGAGCTTGTTCTCGAGTACCGGGACGAAATCCCATTTCGTGTGGCCGCGCTCGCCCCATGAGATAGCGGTATTGACCTTCTCACGCACCTGCTTGAGGGCGTTAAGGCTCTCAGGCGGGCAGGGCTCCTCAAACCAGTCGATCTGGCCGGCCTCCTCGAGGCTCCGACAGAGGCGAATGGCGGTGGGAACGTCGAAGCGGCCATGCGCATCGATAAGAATGTCGACATCGGGTCCTGCCGTTTCGCGGATCAGAGCCGTGAGTTCGGCGGCTTCGCGCTCGTCCTTGCGGGTCATGCTGCCATCGAGGTAGCCGTCCCGCTGTTCGCGGGGCAGGCCATCGGCGCTGCGGCCCTGGTGGGGGTAAGGATCGAACTTGAGCGCAGTGTGTCCGGACTCGACAATGTCTAGAATTTCGCGGACCACAGCCTCTTTGCTGGTGAATTTGGCCTGGTTGGGATGGGTGTAGAGCGCGATTTCATCGCGTACCGGCCCGCCCAGCAGCTCGTAGATCGGCTTGCCGAGGACTTTGCCCCGGATGTCCCAGAGGGCTATGTCGATGGCGCTCACGCATTCGACGGCGGCGCCGCGGCTTCCCATGTAGGTGAAGCTGCGGAAGATCTTGTGCCAGAGATGCTCGATACGCGCCGGATCCTCGCCTGTCACGGCGACGCCGATCTGCCGCAGGATCGTGCAGAGAGCGCGGTTGGCGAGCCTTGTCGTGGTGGTGATCTCTCCCCAGCCACTCACTCCCTCGTCGGTCGTCACTTCGACGAACAGGAACTCTCCCCAGTAAGAAGCATCGGACTTGATCAGCCACGGCCGAATGCTCGTGATTTTCATCTCAACTACCTTTGCCTGAAAATGGTCAGCTAACGATGTTCTGGACTGGATATTCTATCCGGCCCGAGCGGCGTTGCGCGCTCGCATCTGTTCGAGAATATGCCGGCCCGAACCCTCGACATGGCGGGAAACGAGTTCGGCCGCCTTGTCGGCCTCTCCCGCCTTCACAAGCGCGATGAGTTCGCGGTGCTCGCGCATGATCGCGGCACGTCGCGCCAGCGTGAAATTGAAACGCCGGCTCACGGCTCGCAGCACTTCGCGATGCTTCCACCAAAGCTCGGCGGCGTGGCGGTTGTAGTGCCGCTGGTACATCACCGTGTGGAAAGCGGTATCCAGCTCACTGTGCCTGAATGTGTCGGCGAAGTTGTTCTCTTCGATCAGGCCCTGGAGACGTTCGAGTTCGGCGATGTCCTCGCCGGTAGCCATATTCACAAACCATCGTGTCAGGGCTGGCTCGATCAGAACACCGATCTCGTAGATATCCCGGACAAAATCCTGATCAATGGGTCGGACGCGCGCCCCGCGGTTGGCGACAAAGGTGACAAAGCCTTCGCCGCGCAACAGCTGCAGGGCCTCGCGCACAGGATTGGTCGAAGTGCCGTGACGCCGGGCGAGATCGGTGACCACAAGCCGTTCGTTGGCGGCGAGCCGTCCCTCGATGATGTCTTCCCTGATCAATTCATAAAGCGAGGCGCCCTCGCTGGAGGCCCCGATGGGATCGGTCCCCACCGGTGGCATCGCTTTGAAATCGCTTATTTCGGCCAAGGCCGGCTCCCCAATTTAATACATACCTTGCCCGATATCACACACGGCTTTCGCAAACAATGTACGATCTGGCGCGTTGACAGGCAATCCATGATCTGAAAACGTACCAAGCGATCGAGAGGATACACTGAGCTGAAAGAAGCATCCTCGCGATCGAAACGAGCAAGGACCGCTTTGCTTTGGCGCAGGGCGGCATGGGAGAACCAGGGAGGATACCTATGACGAGAATTGCGCTCGGCAGTGCCGTCCTGCGCGGCACTGTCGCCACTGCTTTGATGGCATCCCTGACGTCTACATCGGCGCTGGGTGCACCGCCGGTTGACCTGAGCAAGTGGTCGCCGGAATATGTGCGCTCGATTGCGGGCACACAGGATTTTGACACGGCGGCCGATTGCGCCAAGGTCACCCCGCTCGAGTACAAGGGGCGACTGACTTTCTGGTATCAGGGCGTGTTCGAGGGCGACCCCGACCTCCTGCGCCAGTACTACAAGGAATTCTTCGAGACCTTCCGCAAGACATATCCGAACATCCAGCTCGAGGAACAAGCCCTCACCTATAATGACCTTCTCGACAAGTTCCGCACCGCGCTCCTGGGCAATGCCGCGCCGATGGCGGTCCGCCTGCAAATCCTGGGCGGTACCGAGTTCGCCTCAAAGGGCTATCTGCAGCCGCTCAAGCCAGAGGATGTGGGCTATTCGACCGAGGATTTCTGGCCTGGCGCCATGAAGGCCGTGACCTGGGAGGGCGTGACCTACGGCATTCCGACCAACAACGAGACGATGGCGTTCATCTGGAACGCCGACATCTTCAAGCGCGCGGGCCTCGATCCGGACAAGGCTCCGGCAACCTGGGAAGACGTCGTCAAATATTCCAAGCAGATCCACGACAAGCTCGGCATTGCCGGCTACGGCCTCGTGGCTCGCAAGAATGCCGGCAATACGCCGTACCGCTTCATGCCACAGCTATGGGCCTATGGCGGCGGCGTCTTCGACGAAGCGACGGCAAACCCGACCTATGAGCAGGTCCAGCTCGATAGTCCGCAGAGCAAGGCGGCGCTGCAAGCCTCGTACGATATGTATGTGCGCGACAAGTCGGTTCCGGTTTCGGCACTCACCAACCAGCAGGCCGATAACCAGCCCCTGTTCGTCGCCGGCCAGCTCGGCATGATGATCTCGCACCCGTCCGATTACAACGTCATGCTCGACCTGCAGAAAAAGGCGACGGGCACCGACAAGGACAAGGCGCAGACGGTCATCGACAACATGCGCTACGGCCTGATCCCGACTGGTCCCGACGGCAAGCGCGCCGTCGTGTTCGGCGGCTCGAACATTCACATCCTGAAGCCCGAATACGTCGAGGGCGGCAAGGTAGACGAGCCGGCTGCGAAAGCTATCATCTGCATGTGGACGAGCCCTGAATGGTCGCTGAAGATGGCCTACGCCGGATCAAACCCGGGCAATCTCAACGGCTTCAAGACCAAGTGGATGAAGGAACGTCTGGACAACATCAAGTTCCTCGACGTCACCACCTCGATGCTGCCATACGGCATCCCGTTCCCAGCGCTGCCGCAGGCCCCCGAGATCATGAACATCATCATCCCGGACATGCTGCAGAATGCCCTGACCGGCGCGATGACCGTCGACGAGGCAGCGGACGACGCGGCCAAGAAGGTAAAAGACCTGATGGGCGGACTCTAGTCCGGGCCTGACCTACGACCTGACCGGCTGCGCCGCTGGCGCAGCCGCCTCGTTCCGAAGAATAAGGGCACGCCACAAGTGACGATCGTGACCGGGAAGGCCGAGGCTCGCCGAAAATTGCAACCTGGCAGGTCCGGCGCGCTGCGGAAGATCTGGGCGCATCGCGCGGACTACGCGTACGTGCTCCCAGCGATCGCCGTGATGCTCATCGTCATCGCCTATCCGATCTACTACACGGTCGAGCTGTCGTTCTTTAAGACACCGCCAGGTCTGCAGCTTCGTGACAAGACGTTCATTGGCTTCGACAATTACACGACCATCCTCACCAGTCAGGTGTTCTGGAAAGTCACCTGGAACACACTGATCTGGACACTGGGGTCAACTTTCATCTCCTTTGTCCTGGGGTTTGCCACAGCGCTGGCGCTCCACCGCGACTTCATCGGCCGTGGTGTCTTGCGCGCTATCCTTATCATCCCTTGGGTCATCAGCGCCGTCGCCGCCTCCTATATCTGGAAGTGGATCTACCATTCGGACTTCGGGATCATCGGCGCGGTGCTGGTCGGCCTTGGATTGGCCGACCAGCCGCCGAATTTCATCGACAATGTCAGCACGGTGCTGCCCTCCCTGATCGTCGTCAATATCTGGCGCGAGTTTCCGTTTGCCATGATCATGATGATGGCCGGCCTGCAGACAGTCCCCGACCAATTGCTTCGCGCCGCAAAAGTCGACGGTGCCAATGCATGGCAGCGCTTCTGGCACGTCACCTTCCCGCACTTGCGCAACGTCTCGGTGGTGACGATGCTGCTGCTCGCGGTGGCCAACTTCAATTCCTTCATCATCCCCTGGATCATGACCGGCGGCGGGCCGTCGAATGCGTCGCATATCTGGATAACCCACATTTATGAGCTCGCCTTCGGACGGCAGCGCTGGGGCGTGGCATCGGCCTATTCGGTGCTCCTGTTCCTCACACTGATGACGCTGGGCTACTTCTACGTCCGTGCGTTAAGCGGCAACGAGCGGAAAGAGGGGAGCGCATGAGCACGATTGCCGAGACAGCCCCTCGAGCCCAGACTCGTCGCCGCATGCGCGTCGACGGATGGCGGTGGGCCGGGCGCATATTCCTCGTGTTCATGCTGCTTTATACTGCGTTGCCGATGATCTGGATGCTGATCACCTCGATCAAGTCCGGCTTCGCGGCGACGCAATTCCCGCCGCAATGGTGGCCGGACGAGCCTACCCTCGCCAGCTACCAAAAGCTGCTCGATCCGCAGAACAGCGTCGGCCAGGACTTCCTCCGCTTCTTCTGGAACAGCCTTTTCGTGTCGACCGTCACGACAATCCTTTCGGTGATCGTGGCTGTCCCTGCGGCCTACGCGTTTTCGCGCTTCAGTTTCCCCGGCCGGAATTTCCTGTTCTTTGCCGTGCTGCTGCGCAATATGTTCCCGGCGGTGATCTTTCTCGTGCCACTCTTCATCCTGATGCGCGCGATCGGTCTGATAAACACGCATGGCTCGCTGATCCTCACCTATCTCACCTTCGGCCTGCCGCTGGCGATCTGGCTGCTCAAGGGCTTTTACGACAACATCCCGGTGCAGCTTGAGCAGGCGGCGCGCATCGATGGCGCAACACGGTTCCAGGCCTTCATCATGATCGTGATGCCGCTCTCGACGCCGGGGATCATCGCCACCGCAATCTACTCCTTCATCGGCGCCTGGAACGAATACATCTACGCCTACACCTTCCTCTCCAAGAACGAGCAGTTGACCCTGCCGGTCGGCATCCAACGCTTCTTCTCGGAAAATACGACGGACTTTCCGGGCCTGATGGCGGCCAGCTTTATGATGAGCGTGCCCGTCGTGGTGCTGTTCCTGGTCCTGCAACGATACTTTGTACGCGCCCTTACAGAAGGCGCGGTCAAGCACTAGGGAGTTGCCGATGGCCCACGTGGTCCTCCAAGATCTCGTCAAGAGCTATGGCGGCTTCAAAGCTGTCAACCACGTCTCGCTGACGGTCAATGACGGCGAGTTCGTTGCGCTCGTCGGCCCTTCAGGCTGCGGCAAGACAACCACGCTCAATCTCGTCGCCGGGCTGACCCCGATCACATCGGGCGACATCATCATCGGGGAGCGGGTGGTCAACGACCTCGACCCCAAGGACCGGGACATCGCAATGGTGTTCCAGAACTACGCGCTCTACCCGCAGAAATCGGTCTACAAGAACCTCGCGTTCCCGCTTCAGATGCGCAAACTCCCCAAGGACGAGATCGACAAGAAGGTCAAGGAAGCGGCGCGGGTGCTCGATATGACGCATCTGCTCGAGCGCAAGCCGCGCGAACTTTCGGGCGGCCAGCAGCAGCGTGTGGCCCTTGGCCGTGCCCTCGTTCGCGACCCTGCGGTGTTCCTCATGGACGAGCCACTGTCTAACCTCGATGCCAAACTGCGCGTGCAGATGCGGTCGGAGATCAAGCGTTTCCACCAGGACCTCAAGGCGACGATCATCTATGTGACGCACGACCAGCTCGAAGCCGTGACCATGGCTGACAAGATGGCGGTGATGAATGGCGGCTACCTGCAGCAATACGATTCACCGGCGCAGGTCTTTGCCCATCCGGTGAACATGTTCGTCGCCAGCTTCATCGGCAGCCCGGCGATGAGCCTTATTCCGCTGCAGGCCTCGACCGCAAACGGCAACACGGTGTTGACCGGCGCCGAGGGCTGGCGCCTTGAGCTCTCGCCGCGCAATGCCCAGAAGGTGGCTAGAGCAACGACCAAGAAAGTCGTGCTCGGCGCACGTCACTCGACGATCAAGCTCCACAAGAATGCGCTGCCAGGCAGCGTCCCGGCCAAGGCCTACACGGTGGAGCCGACCGGAGACGTCACCTTCGTGCAGGCGTTCCTGTCCGGCGCCGTCGTCAACGTCAGCGTGCCGCCAAACATTGCCGTCGCGCCCGACGAGCAGATCTGGCTCGAGTTCGACCAGGAGCGGATGCATCTGTTCGACGGCGAAACTGAAATGGCCCTCAAGGCCAACTGAGATAGGGCGAATGCGCATGAAACGTGGGCGCGGATGACTGAGAAGCTTAAGATCACCGCGATCAAGCCCTATCCGGTGTGGGTGGGAACGCGCAACCAGATGCTCGTCAAGGTCGAGACCGACCAGGGCATCTTCGGCTGGGGCGAGAGCGGCTTGAGCGGTCGCGAGAGGGCCGTGGCCGGCGCGGTCGAGCACTATCGCGAGTTTCTCATCGGCCGCGACCCGATGCAGATCGGGCGGATCTGGCAGGAGGTTTATCGCAGCCAGTACTTCGAAGGCGGGCGAGTCCTTCAGGCGGCGATTTCCGCCGTCGACATCGCCCTTCACGACATCAAGGGCAAGGCGCTGGGGGTGCCGGTCTATGAGCTGCTGGGCGGCAAGCAGCGCGACCGCATTCCCACCTTCGCCTCGACCGGCGACGAGGCCGAGGGCGATGTTGCCATCGAACGGGCCCGCGAACTTCGCGCACAGGGGTGGCAGGCGATCCGCTTCTTCCCCTTCGGGCAAAACAGCAAGGACATCTTCGAGCCGCGCGAGTCCATCGGCGCTACCGCGGCTATGCTGAACAAGGCGCGCGAGGCGCTGGGTGGTGACGTGGTCATCGGCCTTGACTATCATCATCGGCTGTCGGTGGCAGAGGCGGCGAGCTTCTGCAACAAGCTCGGCCGCGGCGTGCTTGATTTCCTCGAGGAGCCGATACGGGACGAGACGCCGGAGGCCTATGAATCGCTGCGCACGATGACCGAAATCCCCTTTGCCATCGGCGAGGAATTTGCCAGCAAGTGGCAGTTCCTGCCCTACATCGAGCGCGGCATCCATCAGTTCAACCGGATCGATGTTTGCAATGTCGGCGGGCTCACCGAGGCGATGAAAATCGCTGGCTGGAGCGAGGCGCACTATGTGGACCTGATGCCGCACAATCCCCTTGGTCCCGTGTGCACGGCCGCGACCGTGCATCTCGCTGCCGCGGTACCCAACTTCGCGTGGCTCGAGACCAGGGCGCCCGAAATAAAGCTGGGCTTCGACAATTCCGACTTCTTCCCCGTGCAACCACGGCTCGACGGGACCGATTACCCGGTCGGCGATCTGCCGGGGCTCGGCGTCGAGGTCAACGAAGTGGCGGTCCAGGCGCAGAGTTTGCGTTTCTGGGAAGCGCCTCACCTTAAGCGCCGCGACGGTTCTGTTACGAACTGGTAGTTCCATTCAATCGGAGTCCACAATGACGCATACGTCCGACATTACGCGGCCGCCTAAAGACCTGATCGACGCGCTAAGGGAGATCGGCGCCGCGACGGTTGCCGGCACGCTTGGCCACATGGGCTTCCGCAATCCGCACATGGTTGGTCCGGTGGCGCAAAACCACGGGAAGTCGATCGTGGGGCCGGCGCTGACGCTGCAGTTCCTGCCGCAGCGGCCGGACCTCTTCACCGAAGGAGAATATGCCGATCCGGAGACGCAACTGCACCGGCACGTGCTCTATCACGCGCAGGAGGGCGATGTGGTCGTGGTCGACGCGCGCGGCGACATGAGCTCGGGCGTCTTCGGCGATATGATGTCGACGTATTTCAAGGGCAGGGGCGGGGCGGGTATCGTCATCGATGGGTGCATGCGCGACCGGCCCAATGTCGAAAAGCTCGACCTGCCCCTATGGCTGCGCGGCTGGACGCCAAACTATCATGTGCAGACCAGCATCTATCCCAATGCCGTCAACGTTCCGATTGCCTGCGGCGGTGTCACGGTGATCCCCGGCGACATCGTCGTCGCCGACGACGACGGGGTGGTTGTGCTTCCCGTCGCAATGGCCCCGAAGGTGATCGAAGAATCACAGAAGCATCACGATTGGGAGGAGTTCTCGCGAGCGAAGCTCATGGAGGGCGGCCCGTTGCAACGCTACTATCCGCTGCATGACGATGCCCGCGGGGAGTACGAGGAATGGCGCAAAGCAAACCGCCTGGAGAACCCGAGATAGTCAGCAGGCCTTGGCGATCAGTTTTGCCAGGCAATCGCCAGCCTCAGTCCCCGGCACGCCAAGATCTCTGACGCTGTCCATGTGGTTGCGGTTCGGGAGCACATGCGACGTTACCAACGATCCCTGCCGCAGCAAGCTTGCTTTGAATCGATCGGCTTGCTGATGGAAGGGTGGCGTCTCGTTGGCTCCGACCAGAACCGCCGTCTTGGTTTGAGGATCATGCCGACAGGCGAGAGGTGTGAACATGGCGACTTCCTCGTCTGTTATTCCAATCTCGTTGGCGAGAAAGGAATCCTGTAGCGGCTTCAAATCGTAGAGCCCGCTCAGCAGAAGGGCTGCCCTCACATTCGAGGGGGTATGCTCGCCCTCGAACAGAAACGTTGCAAGATGGGCTCCTGCCGAATGACCACTGACAGTCAGGGCCGTCGGGTTTCCACCATAATCGGCGATGTTGGCCAGGATCCACTGCTTGGCGCGGCGCACCTGGTCGACGATCGTCGCCATTCGGACCTTGGGCATCAGAGCATAATCAACGATGACGGCAATGGCCCCGGCCTGGGTAATCGTCGTCGCGACACATGAATAGTCGTGCTTGGAGAACATTCTCCAGTAGCCGCCATGGACAAAGATGTGCACCGGAAGCGCCGTTCTTTTGCCCGCGGGAAAGAACAGGTCCATGGTTTCGGTCGGATCCGGTCCGTAGGCCACGTCTGCGGCCATCGCAATGGCGGCGCGGGCGGCCTCGCTGCGGTCAACAATGTCCTGCACGATTTGGTCAAAGTCAGCGACGTGGTCGCGGATGCGAAAGGGATCGCCTTGCATTCTTCTTCTGCTCACATGCTGACGGCGAGGTATTTCGGCTCCATGAACTCGGCAATGCCGTGATGCTGCCCTCCCTCGCGGCCGAGCCCGCTCTGCTTGACGCCGCCGAAGGGGGCTGCCGGATCGGACATCAGCCCGCGGTTGAGAGCGATCATCCCGGCCTCGATCCGGGAGGCCACCCGCATGCCGCGCGCCAGATCGCGCGTGTAGATGTAGGCAGCAAGCCCATATTCGGTGTCATTGGCGCGCTCGATGACCTCGGCCTCTGTTTCGAAGCTCGAGATTGGCGCCACCGGCCCGAATATTTCCTCTTGCGCCATCTTTGCATCGCCCGGCACGTCGCGAAGCACCGTAGGAGGGTAGAAGAAACCACGTCCAGACCGGACGAAGCCGCCGCACATGACCCGCGCGCCGCGTGTGATCGCGTCAATGACGAGGCGGTCTATCTTCTCGACCGCCCTTTTCGTGATCATGGGCCCGCATTCCGTGTCCGGGTCGGTGCCGGCGCCGACCTTGAGCGACGACATCCGCTTCTCGAGGCCTTCGGAGAAGGCTTCGTAGATGCCAGATTGCACGTAGAGGCGGTTTGCGGCCGTGCAGGCCTCGCCGGCGTTGCGCATCTTGGCCACCATTGCGCCATCGAGCGCCGCTTGGAGATCGGCGTCATCGAAGACAATGAACGGTGCGTTGCCGCCGAGTTCCATGGAACACGAGACCACATGCCTGGCAGCTTCTGCCAGCAGAGCGCGGCCCACACCGGTCGAGCCGGTGAAGGAGAGTTTGCGCACTCGCGGATCGGCCAGCATGGCTGCCGTCACAGGGCCGGGACTGGAGGTCGTCAGGACGTTGACCACCCCTGGTGGAACGCCCGCGTCCTGGTAGAGCGCGGCCAGCGCGTAGGCGGTAAGCGGGGTCTCACTGGCCGGCTTCAGGATCACCGTGCATCCAGCGGCAAGTGCCGGCGCGATCTTGCGCGTTGCCATCGCGGCAGGAAAATTCCAGGGCGTGATCAGGACGCATATGCCGATCGGTTCGTAGTCGACCACGATGCGGTTGGTGCCGGAAGGCGCAGTACCGAATTCACCGGTAATGCGAACGGCCTCCTCGGCATTCCAACGGAAAAATTCCGCCGCGTACGCGATCTCGCCTCGGGCATCCCGCAGGGCCTTGCCGTTTTCCAATGCGATGAGAGTAGCCAGTGCCTCCGATCGTTCCGTCATCAACTCAAAGCAGCGTCTGAGGATCTCGGAACGCTTTCGCGGCGACGTTGTCCGCCAGCCATGGGCCGCCTTGGCAGCGGCGTCAATGGCGGCGGCCGCGTCCTCCAAGGTCGCATCGGGTACGGCAGCAATGATGGCTTCCGTTGAAGGATCGATGACCGGAATTACCCTGCCATCCGCGGACTGCCGCCATTGGCCGTCAATATACAGCCCGTGCGAAATTGTGTGGAAGTCGCTGACGCCCTGATCATCCGACAGAACCTGTGAAAACGTGTTCATCTCGATATTCCCGATTGTTTACATGACGCAGCTGGCGAGGTCGCCATCAAAGGCGGCCTGGACCAGGCGTCGCATGGACCTCAAATCGAATGGCCGCGGATTGTTCTTGATGAGGCGCTCGATACCGATCGCTTGTTCCGCCGTCCAATCGAGCTTGTCGGCAGGCAGCCCTAGCTCGGCCAACGTGGGGATGATCCCGATTGCCCCAAACAGCCGACTGACCTCGCCAATGGTCGCGTCGGCCAACTCTTCGGGCGTCCGGCCTTTTCCATCGAGGCAGAGCGCGCTGGCGATCTCAGCCATCTCGGTCGCTGCGGCGGTTCTGTTGTACTTCATGACGTACGGCAGCATGGTGGCGACACCCAATCCGTGAGGGGTGTGGGTTATCGCGCCAACCGGGTATTGCACGGCGTGCGCTGCCGCCGTGCCGGCCGTTCCGAACGCGCAGCCGGCTGCAAGTGCACCCATCATGACGTCGGCCCGGGCGTCCTCGTCAGAGGGCTGGCGGTATGCCGTTTCAAGGCTTCGGCCAAGCAGCTTGATCGCCAGCAGGGCGAAATGATCGGTCAAAGCGGTTTTGCCGATAAAGACATGTTTCTGGGGAAGGCCGGGATCGGTCCCACGCCTGACGGCGGTGAAGGCCTCGATTGCATGCGTCAGCGCATCGGCGCCTGCGATCGCCGTCAATGCCGGCGGGCATGTCATCGTCAGTTCAGGATCGCAGATGGCTGCGGCCGCGATCAGATACGGGCTGGAGATGCCGACCTTCAGCGTGCGATCCGGATCCGAGATCACGGCGACCGGGGTCACTTCAGAGCCAGTGCCGGCGGTCGTCGGCACCGCGATCAGCGGCAGCGTCGGGCCGGGCACCTTGAACTCGCCGTAGTAATCCTGGAGCTGACCGCCGTGACTGATGAGCAACGCGGCGCATTTGGCCATGTCGAGACAACTGCCGCCGCCAATGCCGATCACCATGTCGGGCGCGAACTTCCGTGCTTCCTCGACGCAGACGGCAACGGTGTCCCGGGGGACGTCGGGTAGCACACGGTCATGCACCAGGACGTCTATCGAGGCGGCTCGCAGCGCCGCGACGATCTCTCCGAACGGGTCCGTTGCGGCAAACCGTTCATCGGTGCAGACGAGCGCGCGACGTCCGAGTCTGGCCGCGACAACCGGAATGACGTGGCGTTGGCCCTTCCCGAAGAGGATTTCGCGCGGCAGCCTTAGGGCAGCGAAAAGGCTCATGATCTGCATCCTGTGATGGCTGGAAAGGCCGCGGGGGCGGCACGCTGTTCCAGCAGGGCCACCGCAAGTGCCATTGCTTTGTCTCGAAACGGCCTCAAATTATATCCTCTATAAAATCGTATAGGATATAGGATTGCATTAATCGGAGCATCGTGTTAGCAACTCGATGTGTCAAGAGGCAAAACATGCAGGCCATGAACTTACTCAATGCAGACGATACGAACCTCGGCGGCGGGCGTATCCAGCGCTCCAGCAGCCTGGTAGAGGACGTCTACGAAGCGATTTTTGCGCAACTCATGTCGTTGAAGATTGCGCCGGGTTCCCGGATCACGGTCGACAGTCTGGTCAAGGAGTTCAACGTATCCCACACGCCGATCCGCGAGGCGCTCGGCCGGCTCGAAGGCGAAGGCCTGGTGCTGAAGACGCATCTGATCGGTTACCGCGCTGCGCCGCAGATCACGAAACGGCGGTTTGACGAACTTTATGAGCTTCGCCTGCTGCTCGAACCTCATGGCGCAGCCAAGGCAGCCGCGCTCATGGACGAGGTAAAGCTCGCGCAGCTTCAGAAGTCGGCCGGCGTCATGGCGCGCCGTGAAGGCAAGGACGAGCGCCTGCGGTATTCCAACTTCGCCCGCCAGGATGCCATTTTCCATGACAAGGTCATGGAATTCGCCAACAACGAACTCGTGCGTGAGACACTGGCGCACCAGCATACCCACTTCCACATATTTCGCCTGATGTTCCATTCGCGCGTCACCGAGGAGGCGCTTGACGAGCATGAGGCCATTCTGGCCGCTTTCGATGCGGCCGATCCTGCCGCTGCCGAGCAGGCGATGCGTCGCCATATCGAGCATTCCCGCGACCGTTTGTTGCTGGCGTTCGACTGAGACCGTCCCGATGTGCCCGTACCCGTCGTCGATGATTATCCCGCAGGCCTGTGCCAACCAGAACTACGTCCCCGATTCACCCTTCTAGGAACTCAAGCCCACCTGGCGAGTACAGGTCTCGCCCGGTCGTTGTCACAGGAAAGGAAGTACCATGCCAGGCAAAAAGATCCTGATGCTGACCGGTGAATTCACCGAGGAATACGAAATCTTCGTCTACCAGCAGGCGATGGAAGCGGTGGGCCACACTGTTCATGTCGTGTGCCCAGACAAGATCGCCGGAGACCTGATCAAAACATCGCTGCACGATTTCGAGGGCGATCAGACCTACACCGAAAAGCTCGGCCACTATGCGCTGATCAACAAGACCTTCTCCGACGCTGAGAAGCAGCTAGAGCAATACCACGCCGTTTACTGCGCTGGCGGTCGCGGGCCCGAATACATCCGCACCGACAAGCGGGTGCAGGCGATGGTGCGCCACTTCCACGAAACCAAGAAGCCGATTTTCACGATCTGCCACGGCGTGCAGATCCTGATCGCGGTCGACGGCGTCGTGCGTGGCAAGAAGGTCGGCGCGCTGGCGGCGTGCGAGCCGGAGGTGACGCTTGCGGGCGGAACCTATATCGACCTGTCTCCAACGGAGGCATATGTGGACGGGACGATGGTTTCGGCAAAAGGCTGGACGGCGCTTGCAGCGTTCATCCGCGAATGCCTGAAGGTGCTGGGAACGGAAATCCGCCACGCTTAGGGCCTCTTCCGACGCATCTCAAAGGGGTGCGTCGGTTCCCTTCTGGAAGGGAAACTTGTCACCGCCAGTTCGGCCCGGATCGTAAAACGCCTGCACCACGCTGAGTTTGCCTCCCAGGATCAGAAGCATTTCGTCATGCATTGATGCTCGACTCATCAAATGCTGTGAGCGAGCGCATCAGTGTTTCCCTTGCTGAAGCCAGATGCGCTCGGCAGGCCACCTCAATCCGAGTGGAGTTGCGGCTCTCAAGCGCACCGATATAGGCAATGTGTTCGTGGATTGCGGCAAGGTTGCGCTGCTTTTCGTCGTGCTTGTTCCACTGATAGTGGTAGTGAAAAATGAACGTGATGATGTCGTAGAAATCATCGATGAAGCGGTTCTGTGAGGCCTCGTTTATGAGCCGGTGAAACCGGTTGTCCAGGCCGGAGAAGTCGTGAAAGCGGCCTTCAATTCGCTCCAGCAGGTCGGTATGCGCCATCTTGAGCGCGGCGAGTTTCGACCATAGCGGAGAACTGTCCGGCTGCAGTGAAAACAGTTGTGCCGAACGCAGTTCGAACATCACCCGGATCTCGAAGAGCTCAAGTGCAAAGTCTTCGGTGAAACCCTTGAAGAGCCAGCCTGTATTCGGCCTTTTCTCGATCAATCCAAACCGGCTGAAGCGGATCAGGAATTCGCGAATTCCATTGGTCGCAACACCGAATTGGCGCGCAAGCTCGAGCTCATTGATGCTGGTGCCGGGCCTGGTGTCACCCCGGAGCATCCACTCCATGAACTGCTGTTCGACATGCTTGGCGCGAGGCGTGGTTTCGGCGTCCGGATAGTAGTCGTTGTCGCCGACCGGGCGGCCCGTCGACCTGTGGCCGTTGCATTCGGTGACAAGTTCGCGATGAACCAGTTCCCGCAAAACCTTTCTGACGGTTGTGCGGCTGACGCACATTCGCCGTCTAAGCTCATTTTCGGAAGGAAGTTCACCGGCCAGTTGCCCGTCGCGCAGCATATTTGCAGCTCGATTGAAGGCCTTCTTGTAGACGGTGTCGGTTCTCATCGGATTTTCCTTGGGAACAATACCTTGTCCTTTTTAGCATGAACTTTATCCATAAAAAACAACTTGACCCGACCCGGCCGGTTGTTTTTTATCGATAAGAAGAGGACCTGAACACGAATTGAATTTTTGACGACGCGGCTCGCGCGAGCCGCGGCGGGGAGGGGAAATTTGCCTGAAACGGGAAACACCGGCACGACTGTCGGCGAAGCCGCGTTGCCAGCATCCAGGAAGTCAGAAGCCGTCCCCGGCCTTTCGCTTGGCCTGGTGCTGCTCAGCGCTGGTCCGGTGGTCATCCTGGTGCTGCTGATCGCCGTCCTCAGCTTTCTGTCACCCTATTTCCTGACGGGACGCAATCTCAGCAACATCCTCGCCCAGACGGCCGTCATCTCGGTTGTCGCGATGGGCCAGCATCTGGTCATCCTGACGCGCGGCATCGATCTCTCCGTCGGCTCGAACCTTGCACTGGCTTCCGTCGTCGGCGCGCTGAGCTTTCATGCCGGCGCCCCCGCCATCGTCGTGATCGCCGTGATGGTTGGCTGCGGTGCCGTGGTCGGCGCCATCAACGGGCTTTTCTACGTCTTCGGCCGGCTGCCGCATCCTTTCATCATCACGCTGGCGACGTTGAGCATCGCCAAGGGGCTGGCGCTGCAATTGGCCGACGGGCGCGCCATTCCTGGCATGCCGGATTCGATCGATGCGCTTGGACGCGACGCGGTCTGGGGTCTGCCTGGATCGGTGTTCGTTGTTGCCGGCGTTGCCGCGGTTCTTTTCATCATGGCTAAAACCATGGTCTGGGGGCGCTGGATTTATGCCGTCGGGGGCCGGCCCGACGCTGCATTGCGCATGGGTATTCCCGTGTCCTGGGTCCTGGTTTCCGTCTATGTCATCTCAGGGCTGTGCGCCGGCATCGGTTCCGTCATCCTTGCCGGCCGCACCGACGCCGGTTCGCCGTTGTTCGGCAATCTGCTGGAACTGGATACGATCGCGGCGGTGATCATTGGCGGCGCCAGTTTTCTTGGCGGTCGCGGCCACCTTGGCCATGCCTTGATCGGCGCCATCATGATCGGCGTTATTCGCAACGCGCTCAACCTGCTCAACGTCAACGTCTTTTTCCAGCTCATCGTCATCGGCGTGGTTATCGTGATCGCGGTCGAGTCCGACGTGCTGCGCAACTACCTCGAAGGCCGCGTGCGCGTCCTGCAAGCCGGGAGACAATCGTGAGCGCCGTCGCGGCCGACGCCGATCATGCCGCCGCCTCCGAGCATCCCGTCTTGGCGGTACGCGGTGCTACCAAGCGTTTCGGTTCGGTTCTGGCCCTGGACGATGTCAGCATCGAGGTGCGGCGCGGTGAGATCGTCGGCCTGCTCGGCGACAATGGCGCGGGTAAATCGACGCTAACCAAATGCATCAGCGGGGTGCACCAACTCGATGCCGGCGCGATCTTTTTGGATGGTGCGCCAACGCAGATACGCTCCCCTGCGGATGCGCGCTTCGCCGGCATCGAGACCGTCTATCAAGACCTGGCGCTCTTCGACAACCTGACGCCGGGACAGAACTTCTTTGCCGGCCGCGAGTTGGCTGGCCCGCAATGGCTTCCGCGCGGCCTGCGATTTCTGCAGCAGCGCCGGATGGACGCCGAGACCCGCGCTCTGCTGGCAAACCTCAAGGTTACGTTGCCGCGCCTGGATGCGGTCGTCGCCATGATGTCAGGTGGACAAAGACAAGCCATTGCAGTGGCCCGCTCGACCGTGTTCGCCCGCAAGGTCGTCATTCTGGATGAGCCGACCGCCGCACTGGGCCTGCGTGAATCACGCCAGGTGCTCAATCTGGTCGCTGCGCTCCGCGACCAGGGCAATGCCGTCATCCTGATCACTCACAACATGGAACACGTCGTCGAGCTCGCCGATCGCGCGGTGGTGCTTCGCCAGGGCCGCAGGGTCGGCGAACTGGTGCCGACCAAGGGCAACAAACAGGAACTGGTTTCCATGATCGTTGGAGCCTGACCCGTTCGAGATTTGAGGGCCGTTCCGGTCCGCAAATGCCTGAAGCGTCTCCCGCCGGGAGGCGCGTCAATTCCAAGGGAGGAATGCAATGTCAATGAACCGAAAATTATTCGCAGGGCTGGCGATCGCCGTTGCGTTTTCTATGCCTGCTTCGGCCGCAGACAAGATCAAGGTCGGCCTGATTACGAAATTCCCGGTGCCGTTCTACTCGACCATGGAGGACGCCGCCAAGAAATACGCGGCCGCTCATCCCGAAATCGAGCTGGTGACCGGCCAGGGCCAGGCGGCCACCGACATCGAAGGCCAGATCGCACTGATCGAATCCATGATCACGCAGGGCGTCAAGGGGCTGGCAATCACGCCGGTCGACCCGACGGTCGCGCCGGCGCTCGACAAGGCGGTCGCCGCCGGCATCAAGGTGGTTCTCGTCGACAACAGCATTCCCAACTGGAAAGGCCAGACGGCATTGGTCTCGACCAACAACCTCAACGGCGGCAAGATCGCCGGAGAGTATTTGAAGACGGTGCTCAAGAGCGGCGACAAGATCGGTATCTTGCAAGGCGTTCCCGGGGTGCCGGCTCTGGATGACCGGGTCGCGGGCATGATGGAGGGATTGGGCGACGTCAAGGTCGATGTCGTCGGCAAGGGTGCAACGAACTGCACGCTGGAACTTGGTACGTCAGTGACCGAAGACATCCTGACCGCCAATCCCGATCTCAAGGCGATCTACTCGGCCTGCGGTCCGCCGATCCCTGGAGCCGTCAAGTCGATCAGCAATGCCGGCATTTCCAACGACAACCTCATAGTGGTCGGCTTTGATGCCTGCTGCGGTGAGATCGAAGCGATCAAGTCGGGGGCGGAGGACGCCAGCGTAGCTCAATTTCCGACGAAAATGGGCGAGCTTGGCATCGACACTGTCGTCAAGGCCATCCGTGGGGAACCCGTCGAGGCCAATGTGGATACCGGCGCCGGACTGGTGACGCTGCAGAACGTCAAGGACTTCGAGTGATCCACCAGTGGTCCGGCGGATTGCACCGCCGGACCAGTTCCTGCTGGACTCCAGCTTAGCAAGGGGTGGAATTACAGTCATGGGCCCCACCATCAACGTCGTGCGATGCGCCGAGCCGGGCAGGCTGGTGTTTGAGGAGCAGCAGGCGCCAGGCACTCCGCCGGAGGGCTGGGCACTGGTCGATGTCGCCTATGTCGGGATATGCGGAACCGACTACCACATCTTCGAGGGCAGGCATCCTTATCTCGCCTATCCACGCGTCATGGGCCATGAGGTTTCGGGAACAATCGCGGCTATCAACGCGCCCATAGCGCAACTCAACGTGACCGTCATGGACGTCGATGCCGAGCGGCTAGCCTTTGCCGCAAGGCAATTGGGCTTCCTGGTGATCGACGGGTCGAAGGGATCGATCATCGAAACGATAGCGGCGCGAACTGCGGGAACAGGTTTCGACGTCGTCTTCGACGCAACGGGAAACAGCCGTTCGATGCAGTCTGCCTTTGCCTATGTTGCCCATGGCGGCGTCATGGTGATGGTCAGTGTCGTGCCGGACGACATAACCTTCTCCGATCCAGAGTTCCACAAGCGGGAAATGATGCTGATCGGCAGTCGCAACGCGACGCGTAGCGATTTCCGGCACGTCATTGCCTCGATCCGCGCTGGAAAAATACCAATCGACCAGCTCGTTACCCACCGCACCACCCTGCGCGACAGCCCACGCGATATCGCAATCTGGGCGCAGCAGAAGTCCGGTCTGATCAAGTCCGTTATCGACGTGGCGGGATCTGGCTGACTTCAGCACACAATCAAGATACGTCATCGCAGCCCTGGTGCTGCATTATGGGAGGGGGGAGTTGCTCGGCTACGCTAGGCTAAGCATCGCGCTTGACACGGTATTCGGCGTGGTTTTCCTCAGAGAACAATTGTTCCTGCCGAACTGGCTTGGCGTTTCACTGATTGCAGGGGGCGCAGTTCGCGTCGCATACAAAGGTTGAAGCCGTGGAGCGACGATCCTTCCGGCAGAAAACGTGTTCCGTGCAAATTCCGCCGGATATTCGCACCGCTTGAGCATCCGACGTTGCTGCTCTATATGATGCGTGATGATTGATGCGCACCAAGGAGGGCGATATGAGAACCACATTGGCGATCGATGACGACGTCCTGGTCGCGGCCAAGGCGATCGCCCGGCAGCAGGATCGCAGCCTCGGCGAGGTCATCACCGATCTCGCCCGGCGCTCGCTGCGCCGGCCCCAAGCCGGCGGCGAGCGTAACGGGATTCCTCTACTGTCGCCTCGGCCGGATGCACCTCCTGTCACGCTTGAGACGGTGAATGCCTTGCGAGACGAACTGCCTTGACGTTCCTGCTCGATGTCAATGTGCTGATCGCACTGATCGATCCTGGCCACGTCGCCCATGATGACGCGCATGGCTGGTTCGAAGAGACCGGTCACGCGGCATGGGCTACGTGTCCCATCACCGAAAACGGCGTCCTGCGCATCGTCGGCAACCAAAGATATCCCAATTCCCCCGGCTCGCCCGCCATCGTTGCGCAAATCGTTACCAAGTTGCGGGCTCTGCACGGGCACAGCTTCTGGCCCGACGATGTGAGTCTGGTTGGCTCCGGCGGCATCGATGCAGCGAAAATCCTGACCTCGGCACAGGTCACGGATACGTACCTTCTCGCGCTCGCCAAGGCGCGCGGCGGCCAACTTGCCAGCTTTGACCGCAAGCTGTCAGCGGCGGCCGTGAAGGGCGGGAAGTCTGCACTGCACCTGATTCCCGCAAGGTAGACCGCCGGACCCTTCGGTGCAGTCTGCCTTTCGATCGTCTTGGCTTTGAATTGAGGCTTCCGCAACTTGTCGAGCTCAGCGCACTCCAGTGGATCGCGAGCGGCTATCTGACCATAGTTTGTGGGGCATTCATCTCTACCCTGCGCGTTCGCGCTTGGACGCGCAGCGCTAACACTCGTCGCCGTCTCTGTTGCCTTAAGAGGACAACCCGATAAAACGATCATGTCACCTATCGCTCGGCAAGGGCACCTCAGCTTCTTAGCCTTGGCCACCCTCCGACCAACGTTGAAACCGCAGGAGACGGATATTCGCTGTTTACCGATTCTTGCCAAGATTCCTCAGGCGCGCGGCCCATCTGGACAGTTCGACCTCGGCCGCGATTGCCCTTTCAGCTGAAACGCTTCGCGCGGAAGCCTGCAAGCATGGGATGCGGATTGCCGGAGACGATTTCTTTGGCAAGCAACTCGCCGACGATCAATCCGAGCGTGGCGCCGCTGTGGCTAAAGGCGACATGAAGCCCGGCGACGGTCTCGACGGAGCCAAGCACTGGCTCGCCGTCGCCCGGGATGGGCTTCGGGCCAACGGCATAGGTAGCGAGTTGAAGCCGCGGATTGCCGTCGAGCACGGCACTAGCCTCGTCGAGCAGTCCTTTGACCGTCTTGTCGTGCACGGTGTAGGTTCCGTCAGAGTTGACCACGACCTCTTCCTCCGACCACGCCGAATCCAAAACAAGTGCGCCATCCGGCGTCGGGCGCACCGCCACGCGCGGCGTATTCAGCACGGCACGGAGCTCGGTCTTGACCGGTTTGGTCTTCAAGAGAAGTGAAATCGGCGTGGCGTCGGGGACACGAACTCCGATCTCCGCAAGCATGGCAGGCGTCGCTGGCCCAACGGCAAGGACCGCTGCATCCGCCTTTAACGGCATACCGTCGGCAGTGACGACGCCACGCGCGCGACCACCTGTGGCATCTATTCGCACGCGTCCAGCGTCCTGAACGAGCTTGCCGCCGCGGGAGCGGAACTCATTGAGCAGCAGATCGATCAGGCAGGGCAGGTCAACCCATCCTTCGCCAGGATTGAAGATGGCACCCTGCGGGGTGATGGCGCTGGCGTTGACGCCGGGCGTCACTGCGCCGACTTCGGCAGGGCCGAGCAGAAGCGCGTCATAACCAATATCCTGCTCCAGCTGGCAGATGGACGCGATCTGGTTCGTCTCATCATCCGCATCCCAGGTGAGGCCGCCGTCAAAGCGAAGCCACGACGCCGTTTCCGGCCTTGTGGCGGCCAGGGTCCGATAACGGTCGATGCCTGCAAGCCTCAAGCGGTGGTAGGCAGTGTCCGCACGTCGCGCTGAGTTCAGCCAGGAAAGTGAACGGCCGGATGCACCGTTGGCCGGCGCGCCGTCGTTGACAATGGTTACTTCAACGCCAAGACGAGCAAGGTGCAACGCGGAAGAGATGCCGAAAATGCCCGCGCCGATAACAACGACATGGCGCGGCTTTGGGGATGCAGTCATAGAGAAATCCTTCTTCGCAGAAGACGGGCTGGGGGTTGTTGGATCGCTGCAGAGTGCGGCGGAACTAATAGTCGGTGAGCTTCTTCATGTAGCGCCGGCCCTCAAGCATTGGCCGGCCGCGCAGACCGGCCAGCTCGTAGGCAAAACGCCATAGAGTGTCGAAGAAGACCAACGGCACGAGATAGGGTTTGATGTGTTCGGACATACCGCTGAGGTCGAGTTCCGCTCCATCGAGCACCAGGATGTTTTCCCGGCTGCCGTACTTGAAAAGGAAATCGCGGGCGCGTTCGGAAAGGCTCCGTGTTTCGTCCAAACCAAGCAAGACCACAAAGCAAGCATCCCGGTCCACCACCTCAAATGGGCCGTGAAAGAATTCGTTCGCGTGTATGGCTTGCGAGTCGTACCACTGCATCTCCATCAGCACGCAGATGGCGTAGGAATAGGCCGCACCATAGCTGGCACCGCTGGCCAGTGTGTAGATCGTATTGCACGGCCCAAAACGGGGTGCGAAGGCTTGAAAGCGGTCGGCATAGGTCCGGTGCGCGCGTTCGATCGACGGCTGAAGATAGTTCAGGCTCATCAGCAGATCGGCGGTTATCCCGGCACCCTCCCGTTCATCGATCAGGCCGGCGAGCAACATGTAGAGCACGCCGTAGTTGCTGCAGGCAGAATCGATTTCTTTGCCCGTCGTGTAGGAGGCCTGGTAGGCGACTGCATGGTCGACTGCCTTTGCGAGAGGCGATATTAAGTCGAGCGTCATGCCGATCGTCGCAGCGCCTCGATCTTTTGCATAATTGGCCGCTCGCACGGTTTCGTTCGTCGTTCCTGTTTGCGAGCAAAGGACAACGAGCGTGTCAGGTCCCAACAGTCGCGGATCGCGGCAGACGAACTCATCCGCGTTGTAGATGTCGCAGGCGAATGTGCCACTGTGACGGTCGACGAAGTACTTGCCTGCCATCATGATGGAGAGCGAGCCGCCGCACGCTACGAGGAATAGATGCGAAAACCGCCTGCCGGCCGTAGCGGTCAGGGCGCGTTGTACGTCGGCGGGCAGGGCGGAAATCATGAGCTTCCTCGTCTCGTTGGCAGAGCTAGGGGCCGGCGCACAATTGACAGGTGGCAGCCATTATGCGAACGTTATCACATCCTTAAACTGAAAGTCCTGCAATGGTCAAGATTGCCGCGATAGGCGATAACGTGGTCGATTGTTATCTCGCTCGCGGCGAGATGTATCCCGGCGGAAACTGCCTCAATGTCTCGGTCTATGTCAGCCGCTTCGGCGGGCGATCGGCCTATGTTGGAGCGATCGGCAAAGACCGGGCAGGGGACCTGATAGACGCCGCACTGGCGTCGGAGCGCGTGGACGTCACCCGATTGCGGCGCCTCGAAGGGCCGACCGCTTATTGCCTTATAGGTCACCGCAACGCCGATCGGATTTTCCTGGATTTCGACCTCGGCGTCTCGATGTTCACGCCGACGCAAGAAGATCTGGATTTTCTCTCGGCCTTCCAGGCCGTCCACATCGGCCAGTCCAGCGGGTTAGACCCGTGGGTTGCCGCGGTATCGAGTAAGTCCCTGTTGTCTTACGATTTTTCTACGCGGCGGGAACCGGAACATCGACGCGAGATTGGGCCCCATTGCTATCTGGCTTCGGTCTCGGGCGAGGGTCTCGACGACAAGGAATTGGCCGCACTCGCAGCCGAACTGCTTGGATGTGGTTCAAAGTGGGTTCTTGTGACTCGCGGTCGAGCTGGCGCGGTGCTTCACAGCGACACCGTCTCTTACCGATCCCCGGCGCGGCTGGTCGAAGCCATCGACACCCTGGGCGCGGGCGACACCTTCATCGCCAGAACGCTGTTCGGCCTGCTCAGCGAAGAGGCACCTCAAGACATTCTCGGCCATGCCGCGGAGGCCGCGGCGGCTACCTGCCAGTACTACGGGGCGATCGGCCATGCGACAGCAATCGATATAGGAAAGATGACGCCGGAGGTCCTCCGCGCAGCTCGGCACGTTCAAGACAGGAAAACCGTCTAGCTGCGAAATTCTGCGAAACAATTGACGCGAGAAATCGACGATGCTAGATAAAGTGATAACGTTCTCAGTCATCTAACTAAGCGCCACGTGAGAGCGTTTTGATGGATGAGACGTCGAGTGGGACCGCAGGCCGAGTTCGGCCAATCGTAAGAGGAGAAGACATGCAAACGAATTCGAGCAGGCGCCAACTGGTGAAATCCGGTCTGGCGCTGACGATCGCCCTGGTGACAGGACTTGGCACGCTAGCAGGATCAACGCAGGCAAAAGCGGCCGACAATCCTTATAACCTCATCGACCCGACAACGATCAGCGTCGGAACCATGGGCGATGCGAAACCCTATGTGTTCACCGACGCCAATGGCAACTTCACCGGCTTCGACGCTGAGCTCTTCCGCGATGTGGCGCGCCGGCTCGGGTTCAAGGAGGAGCAGGTTGTTTTTACTGGCCAGGAATTCTCGGCGCTGCTGCCGTCCGTCGCCAACGGTCGCTTCGACGTCGCTGTCGCCGCCATTGGCACGACCGCGGAGCGCAAGAAGACCGTGGATTTTGGCGACGGCTATCTCGCTGGCTACCTGTCGATCATTTCGGCTGATCCGGCTCTGACGAGCAATCAGAGCACCGCCGGAAAGCGCATCGGCGTGATCCAGGGAACGCTGCAGGAAATCTATGCCGAGAAGAACCTGAAGGGCGACATTGTCAAATTCCCGGACAACAACACTGCGGTGGCGGCGCTGAACAACGGGACGATCGATGGCCATTTCACCGACTATGAGTCGGCCAAGCAGTATGTGGAGCGCTATAAGAACCTGAACATAACAATGAACGTGCCGTCCTTCGATGCGCCAGCCGGTTTCGTAGTCAAGAAGGGCAACGACGCCTTCCGCGAAGCGCTCAACAAGGCACTGCGCGAGGCCATGGACGATGGCACCTGGAAACGACTGCACGAGAAATGGTTCCCGGGTACCCCGATGCCGGATCAATATCTGCCCAAGAAGTAAATTCGCGCGTATTCGTTGTCGTTTCCGGCCGGGCCCGTGAGCAACGGTGCCCGGCCGAGTTATAGATGGACTTGATATGAGCTGGTTCGACAACTTCGCCCGCAGCTTTCTTGATTTCCAGGCGATGGCAGAAGTTCTGCCGAACATGGTGATGGTCGGCCTCAAGAACACCTTGATCCTGGCCCTTGCCTCGACGTTTTTCGGGACGCTGATCGGTATCGTACTCGCCGTGATGGGGATTTCCGAGAACCAGCCGCTGAAACTCCTTGCCAGAGTCTACACCGATATCTTCCGCGGGCTTCCTGCCATTGTCACAATCCTGATCATTGGCCAAGGCTTCGCGCGGTTGGGCCGAGATCTGTTCGGTCCATCGCCGTATCCGCTTGGCATTCTGGCGCTCAGCCTGATCGCCGGCGCCTACATCGGGGAGATTTTCCGCGCCGGCATTCAGAGCGTCGAGCGTGGTCAGATCGACGCCACGCGCACCCTCGGCATGACATATGGCCAAGGCATGCGCCTTGTGGTGATCCCGCAAGGCATCCGCCGCGTCCTGCCTGCACTGGTCAACCAGTTCATCGGCAATGTTAAAGACTCCAGCCTGGTCTATTTCCTTGGTCTGCTCGCCTCCGAACGCGAACTGTTCCGCGTCGGCCAAGACCAGGCTGTGCTGACCGGCAACTTGTCGCCGCTCTTGCTGGCCGGCGTGTTCTATCTCGTGATCACGGTGCCGCTGACCCATCTCGTCAACTATATCGACGCGCGCATGCGTGTCGGCAAACGAATCACCGCCGTGCAGAGTGGCCTCAAGGAAGTCGCCGAGCTTGCCGAAGCCGTCGTGCCGGGCGCAGCGACGTCGCCCGCAGCACAGCCCATTCGCTTCAAGGGTGGCGGCATCGAGGTGAAGAATATCGACATGGCCTACGGCGCCGTCCAGGTGCTCCATGAGGTCAGTCTGAAAGTGCAACCCGGGACGGTCACCTGCCTCATCGGTCCGTCCGGCTCGGGCAAGTCCACCTTGCTGCGTTGCCTCAACCGCCTAGTAGAGTGTCGAGCCGGTGACATTCTGCTCGACGGCGAAAGCATCTACAAACAGACCCCTGACCAACTCCGGCGGCGCGTCGGGATGGTTTTCCAGCAGTTCAATCTGTTCCCCGACCGCAGCGCGCTCGCCAACATCACCCTGGCTCTGCGCAAGGTGAAACGCATGTCGCGCGAGGAGGCTGAGGGCGCGGCCTTGGCGAGGCTGCATGAAGTCGGACTGCTGGAGCGCAAGGATCACCGGCCAGCCAATCTCTCGGGCGGGCAACAGCAGCGGGTGGCCATCGCGCGTGCGCTCGCCCTCGAGCCCGAAATCATGCTGTTCGACGAAGTCACCAGCGCGCTCGATCCAGAATTGGTCAAGGGTGTGCTCAATTTGATGGCCGATCTCGGTCGCGGCGGGATGACGATGGTGGTCGTCACCCACGAGATGAACTTTGCTCGCAAAGTCGCGAACCAGGTCGTGTTCATGGACGAGGGGCGGATCGTCGAGGCAGGACGGCCAGAGGACCTTTTCGACAATCCGCAGAGTCCACGTCTTCGGCGCTTTCTGTCCGAGGTACTGTGATTGCAATGGTGTGCGCAACCGCGGGGGTTGCAGTGTTCGGCCTTGCTGGACGGGCTTAACTGCCGCTAGGTCGCCGTCACAACGCGCGCATTGGCGGCGGGGTTTGCCGAGTGACTGAAAGATCGTCGAAAAACGCAACCATCATAGAGGTCGCTCGCCGGGCCGGGGTGAGTTCCGCCACGGCGGGGCGTGTGCTTGGTGACTACGGCTACAGCAGCCCCGAGGTCCAGGAGAAGGTGCGCGCCGCTGCAGCTGAGCTGGGCTATCGCCCCAATCGCCTGGCCAAAGGTCTGATCACCGGTAAGACGCAGACTATCGGAGTTGTGGTTGGCGACATCGAAAGCCCGTTCTACGCGAGCGTGCTGCGCGGAATAGGGGATATGGCGCGCCGTGGCGGCTTCGGGGTTATCGTTACGAATAGTGACGAAAATGCCGAACTCGAGCGAGAGGCGGTGCAGCTGCTGCTGGAAAAGCAGGTCGACGGTTTAATTGTCTCATCGACTTTCGTGGACGAACCGGATCATCTTCGTGAGGCAGTCGCAGCCCGCTGTCCCGTCGTGCAGTTCGACCGCATGGTTGCGGGCCTGGAAACCGATTCAGTCGTGGTCGACAATGTTTCCGTAACGCGTAGCAGCATCGCGGCGATGATCGGTGCCGGACACAGCCGCATTGGAATTCTGGCGGAGCTCGGGCCGGGCCAACGCGATGATGTTGGCTCGTTTGTGGCAAACGCCGATCTCTCCAGCGCTGATATTCGCTATCATCATCCAAGCTGGCAAAGGCTATTGGGTTACCTCGAAGCCCATCGCGCCGCGGGCATTACGCCGGATCCGCAGTTGATCCGCCGCGTGGCGATCTATTCTAGCGAGGCGGCCCGCAAGGAGGCACTCGATCTGCTGACAATGCGCAATGCGCCGTCCGCCCTGTTTACCGCCGATGGCGTGATGTCGACAGGTGTTCTGGAGGCGACATCGGCACTGAAGCTTGCGATCCCAGGAGACCTTTCGCTGCTTTGCTTCGACGATCTCGACTGGATGCAATTCGTGGCCCAGGGTATCACAGCCATCGCGCAGCCGGCGCATTTGATCGGAGCGGCGGCGGCGGAGCTTCTCTTGAGGAGGTTAGGGGAGGCCACTTTGCCTTTCGAGCATTGTGTGCTGGCGGCCCGCTTGGTGGAGCGTAACTCAATTGCGGTCCATCGCAACCGCGAGGCCGTCTGATCTCCGGCCGCGACGGTCCGGCTGGAGCTGAATTGCAGCGCCTCTACGCCGGGGTCGATGCCATGCAGGGAGATTGTGACTGCCTTGTCTCTCTTCGCTTACCTACAATAACACCGGCCGGTGCGGATCGGCTCGGCTGAATGACAGCCCAGGCGGACTGCAGGGCACGACTACTACTGCTTACGATGCCCCGGCGTGAGCTGCGCAAGAAAACGGGTGAGAACATCCGGGTTCCCGTTGCGGATCTCGATGTCGTTCTTGCGCCGGATAGCGCCGCGCACAAGTCTGGCGCCGAGATAGCGGAACGGCTCTGGAGGCAATGCCAGCCTCCGGTCGATCCCGACCAGACCGCTGGCGCTCCACCGGTCCTTGGGCTCGAGCACCAGACTGGCCAGGACGCGGCCGCCGATCGGCGTCTGTGCAATGCCGGTTCCGTTGAACCCATGCCATAGAAGATGTTGGGATGACCCCGCAGGCCTTCCAGGGCGAGAGCCAGTTGATCGAGTTCGGGGCCCTCTGTCGCTTTCACCCTGCAGATGCCATATTTCTACAGCTTGATCTGGCTTTAACAGCCTTCCGCCCTTAGGGATCGCACCATTCGCACCACGACGGGATCGTACGGGATTTTTTCGGATCTGCTGTAGTTCATTGTAAAGAGCGCCGCACGGTCATTGCAGATCGCAATGACGCGTACATAGCGGATTTGCCCGTCCCTGAGGCCGGAATAACTGGCCCAAGCCGGCTTAACGCGCCGATAGGTCACTTTCCAGCCCGCCTTTTCGTCCTCGACCATTCGATGCTCTATCTCGGCGCGGAAACTGGCCTTTCCGAGCCTTGCGCCCCAAACAGCAAGAAAGGCCCCGTTTTTGCCCTGAAAAGCTGCCCCCCTGGTCGGAACGCTGAGTCAGAACAAAGCCAGGGGGCACATCGAATACAAAGCCAAACTGCTTGACGCCGAAGGGCTGCCACTCTTGCGCATAAAGAAGCGTGGTGGAAAATAACAACGAGACGAAGCTAAGCAGCAAACGGCTCATAGTGTTGAATTAGGGTCGCGTAATATACCGTCCATACCTTGCCGGATCCTGGTCGCCAATTTTTTGCCAACGCGACCTAGCAATCGGCAAGCTGTCGCAGTCGTAGGCACCGGCGGCGTTAACTCTTCCCAAAGTCTTTCGCCGATATGGGGCAGTTAAGCCGACGAGAGGCAATTGCCCGCTGCGCAGCGCCTGCGCGACGCGTTTGGCCCGATAGCCCAACCTGTCGGCTGCCTCGACCGCGCGAAGCGCGGTTTCGTCGCCGACGTAACCATAACTGTTGAGCGCCCGCGCAGCCGTCGCCCGCGATACGTTTGCCGCGGCGGCCACCTCTTTCAGAGTGATCCCCTTCTGCGTCAAGGCTATCGGTCCTCCGGCGACCTGGGCGGCATGCCAGGAGCATCTGGCCCCCCAGCATTGCAGCCACCCTTCCGCATATCGGCGCGTTATCGAATGCCAGGGCCTCTTGTGCCCGTTTTTTTGCGCAAACAGGATTTTTCCGTGTTGCCGGGCCGACTGGGGTCAAGCACCTCTGGGCACAAAATGCCTTCCTGGCCAGATGGCGCCAGGTCGTTGTCGGTCAAAGTTCGGCGAGAAAATCGCGGCGGTCCAAGGGCAGCCCGGAATCGAGAGCGTCGAAGGCTTCGGCACGTCGAACAACATAGGCAGGTGGTCGAGCGAAGAGGTCAGTTTCCATTCGCGAGCGGCCCGAGAATTCGGATTCCCTGGCGGCGCGCGGCAAGTGCGAGCTTGCGATCGAGGGTGGCCAGCGGCAACTCGGTTTCGATTGCCAGCGCAAGATAGGTGGCGTCATAGGCGCTAAGCCCGTGCGAAGCTAGCGTCAGCACTGCGCCGTCCGACCCGCCGCCGGCGTCCTCCAGCGGCAATCGGCGCAGCCGTGCCATGGTGGTGGCAGCTTCGCCCGCCGCGGTGCGGCCACGCCGCTCGGCCATCAGTACGACGTTACGGGCCTCGTGCCAGAACAGGGAAGGGACAGGCGCCGTTGTTCCCGGCAATCCTCGCATCAGGGCGGCCGCCGCCTCGCTGTCTTCATCAGGAAGAATCCAGGCAGCCGCCATGGAAAGGTCGACAACGAAAGGCATCAGACGATGATCGCCATCAAGCGCGGCGCCCTTCATCGCGCCAAGCCCGAATTTCGTCCTGCGTCACGGGCTTGGCACGGGCGCGGGCAGCGCTGATCTCTTCGATCACGGCCTCGACATCGTTGCGCCGTTGAATCCGCGACAGTTTAGCGATGGGATCGTTGCCGCGCGAAATAATCACCTCCTCGCCGGCTTCGACCCTTGAAAGCAGTTCCGAGAGATGCGTCTTGGCCTCGCCAACTTTCACCGTGATGGGCATTTCCCTGTCCTTGTCCGCGTCGGGGCCCTCGTGGCGAGCCGTGTTCATTGCCGTTGAGCTGAGTGCGGATTGCCCAACAATCGCTGTTCTGCCTGAGATAGGCGCAATCCTGGCCCTTGGTCAAAGCTTGGTCAAGTCACTGGGCCGGGACACTGCCGATCCCTCGGTTCGCCTCGCTATAATGAGTGGATCGCGCCTCAACCCAAAGGGCATCACAAAGCAAAATTGCCCCTCAGTCGCCGCGCTACACCCGAGCCGACATGCCGCCTGGCCAGCACAACTATCCGTTTTGCGTCGAGCCGATAAGGTGGTCCATGACCGGTGGCCCTTTCTAGACGCTACTGTCCCTGTGCCAGCTCTCTCGCTCCAGACGTTTCAGATCGGCGGCCACCATTTCCGCCACGAGGTCGCTGAACGTCCTCTTTGGCGACCAGCCGAGCATTGAGCGGGCTTTCGCGGGATTTCCCATCAGGAGATCGACCTCCGTCGGACGGAAATGGCGTGGGTCGACTCGGACGAGAATCTCTCCTGTCTTGCCATCTCGGCCGATCTCGTTCACCCCCTTACCTTCCCAGACGATGACGCGGCCGACTGCCCGAAAGGCACGCTCTACGAACTCTCGAACCGAGTGGGTTTCGCCCGTGGCGAGGACGAAGTCGTCTGGCTCGGCGTGCTGAACAATCCGCCACATGCCCTCCACATAGTCGCGAGCATGCCCCCAGTCGCGTTTCGCATCCAGATTTCCAAGATAGAGGGCGGACTGGAAGCCTCGCTCGATACCGGCAACCGCACGTGTGATCTTGCGGGTCACAAACGTCTCGCCGCGCGTGGGGCCTTCATGATTAAACAGTATGCCATTGGAAGCGAACATTCCGTACGCTTCACGGTAGTTGATCGTGATCCAATAGGCATAGAGTTTGGCCGCCGCATAGGGAGAGCGCGGGTAGAACGGCGTCTTCTCCGTCTGAGGCACCTCCTGGACTTTGCCGAACAACTCGGAGGTTGACGCTTGATAAAAGCGCACCCGCTCTCCCATCTTCAGGATGCGGATGGCTTCAAGCAGCCTGAGTGTGCCAAGGGCATCGGCGTTGCCGGTATATTCAGGCGTCTCGAAGCTTACCTGGACATGGCTTTGGGCCGCCAGGTTGTAGATTTCGGTGGGGCGAGTCTCCTGAATGATGCGGATGAGATTGGTCGCATCGGTCAGGTCGGCGTAGTGGAGAAAAAAGCGTGCGTCTGGTTCGTGCGGATCGACGTAGATGTCGTCGATGCGTTCGGTATTGAAGGAGGAGGATCTGCGTTTCAGTCCGTGGACAGTATAGCCGTTCTCCAGCAGCAGTCTGGCAAGGTAGGCACCGTCCTGACCGGTCACACCAGTTATGAGCGCAATGCGATCTGTCATCGGGTCCCATCCAATCGTTTGAGGGCTGTGGTGGCGCCGTCGACCGACGATCTGCCCCCACACTCCTCTAATGAAGGGCGAAAGCGCCTTGTTCGACCAGAGTGTCATTGTGGGAGGCACGCCAGCAAAAGGAGGTAATCCCCACCGCTCAATGCCCGTCACAGCTACTTCCCGTGCGTCCCCTTTCTGCTTGGCTGGCCTCTTCAGCCTATGCTCCTATGGCATGGACGTAGCCGCCCTGCCGCGAACCGTCAGTTCACAAGCGCTTGCGCCACTGCTTCTCCGCGAGCTGCTTGCCGGCCATGCTGCCGTCGGCAATGCCGAACATGTGGGTCGGCTGACCAGTCCGGCGCGGGCGATGCCTGCTGAGAAACGGTTCGTGTCCGGCCTGCATCTCGGGTCACCTGGCAAGCGTGGCGTCAGGTTGTTGCCGACGATCCCCCCCACCGACGGCGGCTTGTCGAAAGTTCTCGAAAGGCTTGTTATCGCGTCAGCAAAAATGACAATTCGTGGCCCGCAGGAGAAACATGGAACAGGGTGTAACCCTGGCTCTTTATCGCTTCCACTGTTCGGTAGGTTTGCTCCACCGGAGTGCGGTGCCACCAGTGGTGAAACTCGACGAGAATCTGTCTCGGTAAAACATCAGATCCAAGCACCTCTGGAAGAACGTCGTGCTCTGCCCCCTCAACGTCGAGTTTCAGCACATCTATAGTTGCCAGTCCGAGCATATCAAGGATAGTAGAGTAACGCCTCACGTTGCAGACAATGCTCTTGCCTGTAACCATCTTCGTGGAAAAATTGCTGCGTGTATCATCTTCGGATACAGAAAACGTCTGCTCCCCGTCGAAATTAGATATTCCCAAGGGGTAGATCCGCACAGTCGGGGGTAATTCCTGAGCGGCAATCCAGTCAAGACTGGCCGGAGTCGGATCAAACCCAAAGACCTTTGCACCGAATACTTTGCTGATTTCCTGATCAAATGAAATGTCGTCCCCTAAGCCAAATGAAAGAACAATAGGGGCGGGAGTACCTAGAAGAGGCTCGACCGCTACCACCCAACCTCCATATACGGAGCCGAGTTTTTGTGTAGGAACAGAGCATTCGGGCCGGAGAAGATGATCGAATCCTAAGGCCGCTCTTACAACGCGCTTACAATACCGGAGCCAATCTGGATTGTACATCAATAGTGCCTTTGGCTTATTTATAGTAGCTGTTCCGCTTGACTGCGCCGTCCTCACCGTGTCCAAAATGGACCAGAGCGCCAGATAGGTTCAGTCTGGCCTAACGCGGAGCGGCTATCCCCCTGTGAATTTTACATCAATTCCCTCACGCGACCAGAGCGCCATTGTGGCAGGCGCTCCCGCAAAAGGAGGTAATCCCCATCGCTCGGCGTTCGTAACAGATGCCGCGGGAGGGTCGCGTTGGGCTGGGCCAACGTCTTCGCCCTACTGCATAGGAAGTAGCCGCTCCGCTGCGAGCGCCGGCTCACGAGTCCCTACGCCGATACGCCGATGCCTCGTCCGTGGGCTGTGCCGGCTACTGCGGAGCCGAAGAAGTGGTAATCCTGTCGTTGCGGAGCTGAACGCAGGAAGGGCGGGCAGTTCGAATCGGCCTTGGCGGTTGCAACGAAATTGACCTGGGTTCGCCGAGCGGAGAGATCGGGCTTGTTGAACAGCGCGGCGCGCGCAATGTATTTGGGTACCTCAAAATGGCAGAGGTGATAGGGCCAGTGGAAGCCGTAGAGGGGCCTTCTACAGCTTGCCGGATGCTTATGTTTTGATCCCTTTGCATTGAGGTAATTCGCCGCTGTTGCGAACACCCCTCAGCATGGTTGTTGTTGTTTGGCCAAGATGACGCTTCCAGCCCGGCGATGCACGCACGATAAATTCGAGACCATCGTGTCGCTGGCCGGCTTCACATCAGTTCCTACTGGAGAAGCCCTTTGGCAAGTTCGCGCAAGTCCTGGAACGCAACAACAGCGTATGAGGCCAGAAAGCTGCACAGATAGAAGCTTGGTGGGGCGCCGTGCTCCCACCGGAGAACCAGGGCGCCGAGTTCAAGGCTCGGTCGCGTTTGTGCTAGCCATGCCAAGGTCGCGGCCAAGGCGAGGCTACCCAGAGCATTGGTCGGGTAATGCAGCCCCAAGTAGACTCGCGCAAGCTCTACCACCAAGGTGCAGGCCAGGGCGAGGAGTCCGAGTTCGAAGTGAACGAGAAGAATGGCGATCGCTAGACCCGCGAACAGAACCGCTCGCTCGCTGGGGAACCCGGGGGTGCCGGCGAACGGCGCTGAGCGCAGAACGGCAGCGTCGCCCAGAACATTCGGGATATGAAGCCCAAGTGCGGAGTCAAAAATCGGCTTTGGCGTCGTCGGCAGATTGCGCTGCAGGAAATGCGCTACGAGCGCCGCGAGGACAGCTGCGCAGACGCCGCTCACCAGCCTTGCCCTCGATTCCGGCCCGTCATGGGCGAACCAGCAATACCAAAGCAAGGACACAGCTATAGCGCCCTCGGTTGTTGGGTAGACGGCACCGAAAGCGAGCCGGCTGGCGAAGGGCTGATTGCTCGCTACGGTGTTGACGGCCTTTGCGAGGGGCCTGTCGATCCAATCCGGGTTAAGGGCCAGGAAAGTCGTACCCACAAAGAGGAGGCAAAGCGCGGCAGCATGCGTCAGGCAATGTAAATCGGATAACGTTCGCGCCATCGGTTCGGCCATCTCAACTCTCGGGGTTCGGTCGGCGGAACAACTGGAGTCCTGCTAACTAAGCGGTCGCAGAAACCTCGCGACGCAGGGAGGCTACAGAGCGGCCGAAGAAGGCAAGATCCTGCTCCCGGCGCAGTGCGTCGCAAAGCCGCCCGACCGGAAGCTCGATGTCGTCATAGCCGAGCACCTCGTCCCGCTTCACGTCGTGCAGCAGCCGGCAGCCCTCGGCGAGCCCGATCGGCACAAGCCGCTCGGCGTGCACCGTCCGCGCGTTCTCGCAGAGCCCGTAGGTCATGTAATGTCCAAGGCCATCGAGGATCTCTCCGGCACTAAGATCCCGCTTGGCGGCGGCCACCACATCAACGGTCGGCGCGCCCAGGGGCGCAATCGCAGCATCGCGGAATATTGCGGCCCTCGCCACCGTGGATGGCACCTCGAAATGACACAGATGATAAGGCCAATAGAAACAGTAGAGCGGTCCGGGGCCCATCTTGTAAAGTGAGAGATAGTGCTTCTCGACGGCATCCTCTGTGGTGCCAAGAACGAAGATACCGGGGTTGGGCATGGCGCCGACACAATAATCAACTATCCCCGGCCCCTCGAGGAGCTGATTGAGCGGATACCAGCCGACCGCCCCCTGGATCGGGCTACCAGGCTCGACCACAGGCCCGTACATGCCGCGCTTCGCCACCCGCATGCCTGTGGCGTTGGCTACGATGGCGTTCTCGAACGAGATCTTCGTGCCGTCCGCGAAGGAGGTGACCATCGGGGCCTTCATCCCCCACTTCTTGGCAAAACCCTCCTGGGTCGTCGGATTTCGGTAGGGATCGTGCAGGCCCTTGATGTTCCCGCAAAGCACCGGACGTATGCCCAGGCCCCTGACCCAACGGTAGAGGTTCATGATTACACCGGGCTGATCCCCCTCCACGTTGGTGAGGACCACTCCTGCCCGGTCGGCATACACTTTCAGGATCGGTCCGATCGTGCCGTCGAGCTCGGCATTCATCAGGGCGACATGCTTGCCGTGCCGGATCGCGCGCATTGTGACGTGGGCAGCGAACTCGATCGCGCCTGTCGCCTCGACGATGACGTCGATGCCGTCGGCCTCGCAAATGTGCATCGGGTCCGCCGTGATCGCGCGGCGACCGCGCGCCACGAGATCCTCAAGCGCTTTGGTGCTGGTCGCCTCCGTCACATCGTCTTCGCCTGCAGCGGCATAGGCATCTCGCGCCTTTTCCACGTGCCTGTTGGAAATCGCCGCGAGCTCCATGCCTGGCACATATCGCAGCATCTGCAGCGCGATGCCTTGGGCCATGAACCCGGCCCCCACCAAACCCACGCGAATTGGCCGCCCCTGAGCCTGGAGCCTCTCCAACTCCCTGTCGACAATGAACATTTACGTTCCCCTGTGCTGCTCCCGAAAGTCGGGCGGCGAAAGGTTAGCGGTCATAATCCGGCCAGCTTCGGTCCTTGTCAGAAATCTGCGCCGGCGCATCCACCGGCCACATCACGGCGAAGGCAGGATCGTTCCAGCGAACACCGCGCTCGGCAGCCGGTGTGTAGAATTCGGAGACGAGATATGTCGCCTCGGAGTGGTCCTCCATGGTGAGAAAGGCGTTCGCGCAGCCCTTCGGTATGACCAGCATCCGTTGGTTCGCCGCTGAAAGTTCCACCGTGAGGTGCTCCTTATAGGTGGGCGATTGGGGCCGCAGGTCGATCAGCACGTCGTACAGGCTGCCCCGGATGCAGCGAAGCATCTTGTCCTCGCCATGGGGAGCCAGCTGGTAATGGAAGCCGCGCAGTGTGTGCTTGTGCCTGTTGTATGAAATATTCATCTGCACGACACGATCCGGAAGCCCCTGCTCGGCAAACTCCCGCGAACACCAGCCGCGTGCGAAAGAGCCCCGCTCGTCTTCGAATTTCTGCAGTTCCACCAGGGTGGCGCCGGGAATATCGGTCTTTATGAAAAGCATCGTAGATCCATTAGTCAAATGAGTGTCACGTCGGGTCGCATCTCCGACGATCTCTCCTGAGGGTTGCTCGCGCCGGCGGTCCGCTTGTGCGATCGCGGGACGGCATCAGACTTGCGCCGGATGCAAGAGGCGCGAGCCGTGGACTTCATAGCCAATAGGCACATAGGCTAGGTGTGAGAGTGCGCGCCGTACACTTTCCCGGCGTTCCGGCTTGACCGCGAACATAAGAAATCCGCCGCCGCCGGCGCCACACAGCTTGCCGCCTTCCGCACCTGCATCCCTGGCGAGGTCGTAGTGGCCGTTGATCTCCGCGTTGCTCACGCGGGACGCCAAACTCCGCTTCATCTCCCACCCTGCGTGAAGGACGGCACCGAAGCGTTCTATGTCGATGACGGGCTCCGAAAAGATCTCCTGAAGCATGAAGGCATCGTCCCGCATCCGCCTAAGCGTATCGAGATTGCTTGACGTTTTCGCCTTCTGCTCTGTCAGCACGGAACTGGCCGGTCGCTGATGCGATGTCCAGAACATCATCAGGTTGCTGAAGAGATGTTCGACGGCGCCATTGCGCACCCGCTGTGGCTCGACCGTTACCGCGCCGCCCGGCTGGAAGCGGAACAGGTTCATGCCCCCGAACGCGGCGGCATACTGGTCCTGCTTGCCAATCGGTTCCTTGAGGATGTCCATCTCGATGTGACATGCCTCTTCGGCCAGTTGGCCAGGGGTGACACGTTCTCCCCGGAATGCATGCAGGGCGTTGAGCAGTCCCACCGTGAACGAGCTCGACCCCCCCATGCCCGTCGAGGCCGGCATGTCTCCGACCGTCGAGATGTAAATTGGCGGTTCGATCTCCAGGAAACGCAGGCATTCGCGAGCGATGTTGTTCTTGATCTCCCCTATGGTGTTTACCTGCTCCGTCTGTGAATAGTTCAAGCGGATGGGTTCATTAAAGATCACGCTGTGACGCTTAACGGTGACATAGATGTACTTGTCCACTGCTGCGCTGAAGACCGCGCCGCAATCGAGATTGTAGAAATCGGGCAGATCAGTACCGCCGCCAGCAAAACTGACGCGCAAAGGGGTGCGCGTCAGGACGAGAGACGGTAAACGCTGTGCAGCGCGATCGATGATGGTCGGAAGGTCCAGTCCTGAGCGACGCTCCACGACTTTGGTCCCGTCTAGCTGTTCCATATTTTGCCCTCGAAAATCGACAGAATGAAAATTAGGCAACACGCGGCTGTGCGGTTCGCCAGCGCAACTGATCATCGAGCATCCCCGCCTTGAGCAAATGATCGAGCCAGCGCAGCCGCGTGAAGCGCTTGTCGGTAAAGTCTTCAAATGTAAGTGCGATCGAGCGGAACGCCTCGTAAAGCTCCTGCGCTCGCATTCGCGCCGTCCACTGAAACTCGAAATCCGGGAAAGTCCGTGAGAACTTGCTGAAGTCCGCCTTGTAGGTCCTTTGATCCGCGCCCGGCTTCGGTGTCATTGTGAGCTGCGCGCCGGGGACGGCCTCAACGGCGATCTCCGCTATCTCGCTCACCTGGAGATTGAGGCTTTCAACACCCATGTTGAACGCCTCATTGTGGATGTCCTGTAGCGGCGCCTCCAGCATCAATTTGAAATAGCGCGCGACATCCTGGACATGAACCACGGGCCGCCATGGCGTGCCATCGCTATGGACTTCGACACGTCCAGTGGTGAAGGCGCTGCCCATGAAATTGTTCAGCACGGTGTCGAAGCGCATTCTCGGCGAGAGACCATAGACGGTGCCGTTGCGGCAATAGACGGGCGAGAACCGGTCGTCCGCCAGCGCGCGCAGCGCTTCTTCGGCAACAGCCTTTGATCTTGCGTATTCTGTTTGCGGCGCCAGCGGGGCGGTTTCGTCGACGACGGCGGCTTCCGACATGCCATACATGATGCAAGAGGAGGAAAATAGGAACCGCCGGACGCCGGCCGCCTTGGCCATCGTGGCCAGACGAACTGTCCCGTCCGCATTGATCTGCCTCGTCCAATCCGCGTTGAGATTTCCGATCGGGTCGTTCGAGAGTGCCGCCAGATGGATCACCGCGTCAAAGCCCTGCAGATCCGGGGGTTCGATGGCGCGCAGATCCTTTGTGATCTCGGGCACACTGGTATTGTCCGTTCCCAGGGTGCACGCACGAAAATATCCGATGTCCAGCCCGACCACCTCATAGCCCGCCGCCTGCAACACGGGCACCATGACAGAACCGAGATATCCATTGTGTCCGGTGACGAGAACGCGTGTTGATTCATTCATGTCTGCCGTGCTCCGCTTTCGAAAGGAGTTGACGGGTGAGGTCCAGAAGCGAGCATTGCTCGCTTACTTGCGCGTATAGGCAGTCTGCGGCTTCGGCCGCTTGACGGTCACAATCGTCATCGCCGACAAACAGTGTGCGTGTGAGGTCGAGATCAAAGTCGCGCTGTGCCTGATACAGCATGCCGGGTTTGGGCTTGCGGCAGTCGCAGCCGTCGTCCCAGCCATGTGGGCAGTGGTAGATCTCCGCGATCTTGCCGCCGACGGCTTCGGCCTCGGCGCACATGCGCTGGTGAAGCGCCTCGAGATCAGCGGCGGTCATCGCTCCGCGCGCTATCCCTGCCTGGTTGGAGATGATGACTATGCGGTAGCCGGCCTCGTTCAGAAGGGCCAACGCCTGCTTTGCACCCGGAACCCACTCCCACTGGTCCCATGAACACACATATTGAGCCCGTGGCGGTCTGCAGTTGAGTACGCCGTCCCTATCTACGAGCATGGTTTTTTCGCGGCTCATAAAGCGCTCCGTCGCGGGTAGACGCTCGATCGAGCCCACGCTGTAGTAGCGGTGCTCGCTTACGAAGCCGGCGAGGCGATGCTGCGTCGCGAGCGGCGTGTAGATGGCCTCCTCGAAGAGGGTGTCCTCGTCGGGCAGGAGTTCGAGGGCGAGATCGGTCAGTATGGCATAGCTGATCTCGACTCCCTGCAGCCCGGGCGTGGTGCGGAGCCGATCGAAGACGGTCACATTGTCGTTCGCATCAAGGATCACGCTGCCGCGTGAATAGCCGTCCTTGTTGCTGTAGACCGTGATCATTCCAGGCTTGCCGGCCGCACAGAAGCGTTGCCACAACCGCTCCATGCGCATCGGCCAGTAATTGTCGCAATACAGCAGCAGGAAGCACGGATCTATGAGGTGACGGCCATTGGATACCCGGCTGCTGGTGAGGTCGTCGGGACGGGTGACGGCATATTCGATACTGAGGCCGAACCTGCTGCCGTCGCCAAAATGGTCCATCACTACATGGGGCAAATACCCGAGTAGAAGAAGAACCCTTTCGAACCCCTCCTGCCGCAGCTGTTCGATCTGGTATTCCAAAAAAGGGCGGCCGCGCACCGGCACCATTGGTTTCGGGCGATCGATTGTGATCGGCCGCATGCGCGTGCCACGCCCGCCGGCCAGGATGACCGCCTGGCGCGGCCGGCTGTAGGTGCGGCCTTCGACATCTGCCTTTTGCAGGCAGGGAGAGCTCGGCAGGACAATATTCATTGACCGCGCTCCGGTCGGTCGGCGATGAGGTATCGCGTGATGGCATGACAGATCGCGGCGTGGACGTCCTCGACGAGTTCGTAGGTGCCTTTTTCGGACCTCACCCATACTGGCTGGTCGACGAGCTCCTTAAGCGTGCCGCCGTCAAAACCGACAATGCCGATGGTGGCTACCTTCCTTTCGCGAGCGAGTTCGACTGCCCGCACGAGATTAAGCGAGTTCCCGCTGGCTGAAATCACTATGAGCACGTCACCCGGCTTGGCGAAGTTCTCCATCTGGCCGGCAAAGATACGCTCGTAGCCTTCGTCATTGCCGAGCGCCGTCATCCAGGAGACGTTGTCTGTCAGCCCTATGACCCGGATTGGCTGCCTTCCCGAGCGTTTCGTGGCCTTACCGAGGTCATTGACCCAGTGGGAGGCGGTCGCTGCGCTGCCGCCGTTGCCGGCGACGAAGACTGTGCCGCCCGCATCGCGTACGGCGCGCAGCAACTGTATCGCCTCCTGCACGGCGTCCGTATCGATCTGCGCCAATGCGATGCAAAGCGATGCCAGATAATCCTGCGTGAATTCTTTAGGCTGCAACCAGAGGGCATCATCCCGCGAACATTTGCGATATGCCACCACTCCCTGATCGATCGCGAGCTCTGTCATGCCACCCTCGATTGCTGCAATGGTGAGCCATCATCACAGCGTGCGAGCACTTCGAGTTCAATTGCTATTCCGGACGGGAAGCTGGGGGGCGGCGCTCATCGGAGGTACTTAAAAGGAATATCCCTTGTTCTCTCCGTTGCGGCCGGCACGCCGGCAGGTCGCCATATCGGCGTCAAGATCGTCACGGTGTCGCCCGACAACAATGCCGTAGGCAACCCGCGGCGCTGCGGCGCACCAGCTTCATGCGCCTGGTATCGATGATGCCAAGTGGATGGGCGTGGAAGCGGAGCGCCCATTCACCATCCTCGGTTTCGATGGCGGCGACCGCTTCGCCGGCCAGCGCCTTGGAAACGTAGACGAAGCCGCCGTTCCGCCTGATCTCGCCATGTGGCGCACGCTGCGCGCCGCCGCCTCGGCCGGATAGTCGGGCTCGGGCGGTGTCGTCGGCACGAGTCGAGGCGCGGTAATGCTGCGCCGGGGTGTCCATGGCCAGCGTCTCATGCGGACGCTCCTCATTCTAGGCGTGCTGGAAGGCCTCGAAGGCCTTGCCCTGGGCCATTCTGTCGGCCTCCGGCGCCTCGGCCAGCGGCAGCATAGTCAGGTGGAAGCGCTCGTGGCGGCCGTTCTGCTGCGGCTTGCCGGGCGCGATCCGCTCCAGCGTGATGCCGAGCTTGATGAAGCGCATCGCAAGCGGCGTCAACCCGGTGACGCCGGCCGACGCGAAGGGCGGGCCATTATCGCTTCTGAGCCGATCCGGCAGGCCATGCTCCTCAAACAGCCGCTCGAGCACCGGCCAGGCCTCGTCATGCCGTCGAGCCCGTCGCTTCGAGCGCCAACAGGTAGCGGCTCGACGCATCCATCACCGTCAACGCCTCGCAGCGCCACCCGTCACGGGTCCGGAACCAGCTTTGTGATCGCCCGTCCACACCGCGTTCGGCGCCTCGGCTTGCGGCGATGGTCCGTTGCCGCAGGCCCGCAGCCGTGCCCGCTTGCGGACGCTGACAAGGCCGTGCCGCGCAAGGATCGCCCCAGCCGTCGAGGCCGATGGCCAGGCCAACTCGGGAGCGATGCGCTTCAGCCGTGCAACGATCTTCTTCGGTCCCCACAGCGGGTGCGTCTCCTTGGCCGCAACAATCTGTTTCACCAGATCCAAAGCCGTCGCCCGGCCATGATTGAGCGGCGCCCGCGGCAGTCATGCAAGCCTTCCGGGCCGAGCGCACGATAGCGACCAAGCCATTTGTAGCCGGTCTTGCGCGATATGCCGAAGCCAGCACACAACTCGCTCATCGCCTCATCGCCCGCCAGGCAATCCACAACAAACCGAAGCCGCTCGTCCATGATGCCAGTCTCTTGCCAAACCATCGCTCTCCCGGCGGACAAGAAAACTGTCACCCATGCAATCGGTCCATTCTGTTACCTATCTATCCGGTTGGGACAGGATATTCCTTTTAAGTACCTCCGCTGAGCGCCGCCCCCCAGCTTCCCGTTCGGAATAGCAATTGAACTCGAAGTGCTCGCACGCTGTGATGATGGCTCACCATTGCAGCAATCGAGGTGGCATGACAGAGCTCGCGATCGATCAGGGAGTAGTGCGCGAGCAAGTGCTTGGGGTACCCGTGCACGCTCTGGGCTTGGCGCAGGCAGTCAACTGCGTCTTCGACTGGGCGCTGCGGCGGGAGAGCCGAACGGTTTTCCTGTGCAATGCCCACAGTGTCGTTACCGCCCGCCGCAATCGCGCCCATGCCGAAGCGATAGATAGCGCCGACCTTGTCGCGCCGGATGGAGCGCCGGTGGCCTGGATGCTGAGGCGGCAGGGACACGCGGATCAGCCGCGCATCGCCGGACCGGACCTGATGTGGATTTGTTGCCGGAGGGCATCGGAACTGGGCTCGGCAATGTTCCTGTACGGCGGCAGCCCGGGCACCCTGCAACGTCTCGAACAGTGCATTCGAACCGAGTTTGCCGGCATAAACATCGTGGGCTCTTACTCCCCTCCGCTCCGCCCTCTGTCGGCCGAGGAGGATGAGGCAGTGGTCAGAATGATCAATCAGTCCGGTGCGAGGATCATGTGGGTGGGGCTCGGATGTCCCAAGCAGGAAAGCTGGATGCAGGCGCATCGCGGCCGGATCAATGCGGTCATGTTAGGGGTAGGAGCAGCTTTCGATTTCCATGCCGGAGACGTCAAGCGGGCGCCGCAATGGATGCAGAAGAGCGGGCTGGAATGGCTGCACCGGCTCTTCCAGGATCCCCGCCGCCTGGCGATCAGGTACCTCGTGACGAACAGCCTGTTCATCCTGGCTTTGCTGCAGGCATCGCTGCTTCCCAGGCGCGGACTTCGTGACGGTTAGAGGAAGGCGGAACCAGTGAACACACTTGGACCGCCGTATTGCCGATTTGCGCCAACGCCTTCACGGCCGGCTGTTCTTTGGCGCTGCTGCTGGGAGGCGGCGCTACCATATCTGGACTGTGTGGTTTGCATTGCCTCGACAGGCACCTGACTGGAGGCTACCATGACTCTGAGCAAACAGGCCGCCAGTCTGGCTGTCCTGCATGTCACCGACGTCCTGCAGCCGCTGATCATCTTGCCCTATGCCGGGCGTGTCCTTGGGCCCATGAGTTTCGGGCAGTACGCGTATGCGCTCGCCATCGGACAACTCGCCGCCTCGGTCGTGGCCTATGGATTTCATTGGACCGCGCAGCGCAGGGTTGCTTCCCTTCGATACGAGCCGGCGGCGATCGCGTCACTCGTTGCTCAGGTCATGGCCACTAAGGCAGTGCTGTTCGTTGCCGTATGCCTGGTTGGCCTTGTGCTGGCCGGCGACGTCCTGGCGCTCAGTAGGCCGACATTCCTGTGCGCGATGCTCTCGGCCGCCGGCGGCATTATTTTTCCGGCCTGGCTCTTCGTCGGCCTGGAACGCGCCTGGCAGGCGACCGTCGCGGTGGTTGTTGCTCGCGTTCTGGCGCTCGTCTGTTTCGTCGCCATGGTCGCATCACCTGACCAGGTCGCGCTCGCCGTTGCCATCCAGAGCGCAGTTCCCGTCCTCAGTGGCGTCATCTGCTTACCTTTCATCCTTCCGATTGGGTTCGGCGGTTTCAGGTCCGTGACGCTTTCGACGATTGGAATGCAGCTGCGCAACGGCTGGAGGGGATGCCTCTTCTTAGCCGTGGAGTCTGCCCTCGTCACCCTCCCTGTCGCCCTTGTCGGGCATTTCGAAGGTTATGTCGCAGCCGGACAATATTCTGTCGCCGAAAAATTCCTACTAGCCGCGCGGATATTTTTTAAGTTGCTTATGGATACCTTCATACCGAGGGTTTCATACTACGCTCATTTCGACCCTGCTGCCGGAATACGACTAATAAGGAGATCATTATTCACCATAGCAGGCGGGACGGCGATGACTATTGGAATGTTATTTGTTGCTCCATATATAATATTGATCCTCTTCGGAGATGAATTTTCAGGAGCGATACCTATCGTGCGCGCAATGGCCATTATACCATTGCTGATGAACATAAATACATTCACGTCAAATATATTCATGTTCAGTTACGGCTATGAAAATGAATGGGCCGTCCTTAACGTATCCGGTCTGCTAGTATTCCTGGTGGCCACATATTTTTTGTCTTTCGTCATGGCGGAGCAAGCCATTGTTTACGCGATGGTGGCGAAGGAAGTCGTCGTGCTGGTGGTTTCAGCCGGCTTCTTCCTCATTGGCGGAGCGGCCGTCCTTCGCACGGCGGCGGCTTGCGACGCAGGCCGGGTGCGAGGATATCCCCCTGCGTCCCAATCCGCGCCGTTGGAACACGAGGCGGATCATTTCCGGTCGTAGGAGAGTCTGTATGTTCGCCACCGATCACTTTGTCGTTCAGCCGTCCGGGCCGCCTCACCAGCCGATCCCACCCAAGGATCGCGACGAGCTGACCGCGAAAGACATCTTGAGATTTGTTCGACGCAGTTGGCGCCTTTGCCTCCTCTGGATCGTTGTGAGCCTTGGTGTCGGCGGCGCATATACGGTCCTTTCGCCTGGATATTACACCGCCTATGCGACCATCCTCCTTTCATCTCCGCCGGCTCCGCAACCGGGCGAAGCTCAGGCGGATGAGCGGGTCTATGTAGAGAGCCAGATACAGGTCATTCAGTCGGACGAGGTCGTCGGACGCGTTGTTGACCACACTGGCTTAGCGGAAGACGAAGAGTTTGTGACGGATGACAGCTTGCGCACCCGGATCTCCAGCTATGTGCGGGGCCAATTGGCGTCTCTCTTCGGCACCGAAATGCCGACGGCGGAGCCAAATATTAGGTATGAGGCGATGGTCCTTGTGAGGCGCGCGTTTTCCGTTGTTCAGATGGGTTCCTCCACCGCCGTCGAGATCGGGGTCACCTCTTCCGATCCTCAGTTCTCGGCCATGCTCGCGAACGCGATCGCCGACGGTTACATCGGAAATCAGCGCGAACGCCGGCAGGCGGCTCGCGCGGAAGAAACATCTGATCTGCACAAGCGGCTTGCTGAACTTCGGGAAAAGGCTTTTGTGACCGAATCACTGACGGAACTCCCATCGGATCCTGAATCTGCGGAGAGGGCACAAGTCCTTATCCGCGAGCAGCAGAGCGCGGCCGAGGTTTATCGCTCGCTTTACAATACCCTTCTGCAGCGGACGCACTCCGATTTCAGCGCCTCGTCGCTGATCCCGAGCGCAAGGGTCATCACGCCCGCCGAACCGCCTCGCCAACGCAGTTGGCCGCCAACGGTCCTGATGGTAGCGCTCTCCGTTATGGCCGGTGGGGTTGCCGGTGTTGGTCACGCATTGATCAAGCAAGCAATGAACCACCGCCTGATAACGGTCGAGGATGTGCACAGGTCAACCGGCCTTGATCGGATTGTAGGAATCCGCAGAATTCCCCGCCGCAGGTGGAATGTTGTGGGGCCATGCGAGCAGTCTTTGCAGCCCGTCTACTCAAAGGACGCTCCCGAGCTTCACAGCTCGCTCAGCAAGATTGCCAGCCGTATGCGCGGAGTTCAGGGCCGCCAAGTGAACAAGATTGCCAGCCGTATGCGCGGAGTTCAGGGCCGCCAAGGCGGATTTATAATCGGCGTTGCTTCACCCCTCGCCAAGTCCGGAAGCTCCACGGTGGCGGTTCATCTCGCAAGGGTCATTGCGGCGACCGGGCAAAAGACACTGCTCGTTGATGCCAATTGGCAAAAGCCATCAATGGACCAGCCAATGCTGAACGCGGAGCCAGGCCGCAAGCTCGCCAGGGCGTTTGCCACCATTCCCGCGGATCAGGAAGGGCTGCAGGTTCTGGTTCTCAGGCCCACGGGGTCAATCTCCGAGTTGAATGCCTCGCTCTCCATCTCCGCTGCACTCCAGCATCTGCAGCAAGAATACAGTTGTATAGTGGTTGATTTTCACACCACCGACCGCACCGCTGATCTGGAAGCGGCCATGGGCGTCATCAGCGAGGTCCTCCTGGTGCTGCAGGCACGCCGCACTTTCGCGGATCACCTCGAGGGAATCCTGCGCATCATCCCTGCAGAGAAACTCTCGGCAGTAATTTTGACCAGGATGAACCGTGCGGCTTTCAGTCCTAACCGGGAATACAGGCCATGACCTCGCCAGCGACATTGTCGCGCAGGAAGGGTTCAAAGCCGGTCGATCTCGTTTGCAGCCATTCCCCTGACGTGCTCGACTACACCCTCTTTCTCTCCGGCATTTGGCTGGCCTGCGCCCTCGCAATATCCCTGCGCCTGCTTGGCCTTTTCTTCATAGTGGTCCCGGTCGGTGTCTGTCTGGCCTATGCCTTGCTGCGGCAGACGGTGCCGCCTCGTCTGCTCGCGGTCTACACCGCCTTCTGCCTCTTCATTGCCCTGCTGTCCAGATACAGGCTGATGCCGGATTCCTGGCAGGTTCACTTCCTTCAAGAAGCAGTCATAAGGCAAATCGTCCCGATTGTAGGATTCTTCGCCGTCGCATGGGGGTCCAAGGCTTATTTCCGCCGCAGGCTGATGAGCGGCAATGCCTTTTTTGGTGCACCCGTTTTCCTGTTCCTGTCTCTCGTTGTCGCGCCGGCGGTGATGTTTCAGCAGGACGTGCAATATCCGCGCGCATCTGGGCAAGCCGCGATACTGATTCTTTATGGTGCGCTGATCAACAACATGGTCATTGCCGTGTTTTTCATTGCAGGCGGTATTTTTCTGACGAACGACTGGCGCCGATACGGCGGCATTTTGCTCCTTTTGGGAATAGCCCTCGCCAGCCCCTTGGCTCAGTTCAAGGTGCTTGTGGTCACGATGATCGTCATTCTAATTGGCGTGCCCGGCCGGTTGATGGCCGCAGCTTTGGCGACCGCACTGACTTCGGCCTATGCAGTCGGGTTGAACTTCATACCTCAAACCTTTGCTCTGGACCCGAACTCCGGGATCAGACTCGCGTTCATTTCGGACGCACTCTCATCCCTTGCGGATACATACGGGTTTGGCATCGGATTTGGGAAGGAATCGGTCCGATGGCGATACGAGTTTCCCGGATTCGAGGATATTACCTTTCTTCCCGACACCAGGAATATTACGCATGCCAGAATGCTTGAGATACTCTCGACAGGAATTCACAATTCGTTCTTTCAAGCTATATTGCGGACGGGGGTCATTGGTTTCATTTTGATCGTGTCTGCCATTTTGGTGGCCTTCCCGCCAAATCGACTGCCACGCGGTGTTCGCAATCATGCGTCCACAGTCTTCATCACGATTTTCCTCGCCATGTTCGTCAATCCGGCCCTGGAGAGCCCTCTACAGATTGTGGGAATTGCTTTCTCATACGGCTATTTGATTGCGCTTCGCGCCAGCGTTCCGGCCTTGGCTGTGGAACTTCCTCCAGTTGAACCGGATCGAACGCAGCATTGTGCTTGTTCATACATTGGAACGAACATGGATGCGGCCCACCCGACATAGGCGGGCTATCGGAAGGGAACGCGTTGTACCGATTTTGGCGCGGCAGGAGCAGGAGAGCCGTCCGCTGATGTGCCCGCTCATGCGGCGGCGCCGTGCCGGTTCCATGAGGAGTGCCTCGAAAGAGCCAGCGAGCCAGCCATTTTGCCTCGGCCTCGGCTATGCCTCCTCTGGTAGCATAGGGCCATCCACTGCGCAGGTTCGCCCGCGCCGGAGAAACCCGTGCTATGTCGCCCGTAGAGATACGGGGCAACCCGTTGGGTGACCCATGAAGCTGTTGAGATTCTTGTTGTCGGCGCTGTCGATGACCATGGCTTCGACCCGCCTCGCTTCGCTCGCTGGCGCCATCGCTCTGATTCCGACAGCGGCACTTGCCGACTACACGCTACAGCCCGGAGATACGCTGGAGGTATCGGTCCCCGGTATTCCTGATTTCAGGCAGCGACTGCTGATCGGAGTGGACGGCGAGGTGAGCTTGGCGCTGGTTGGAGCGGTTCAAGTCAGTGGCCTTTCCATTCAACGAGCGCAGGCTCCCCGTCAGCGAAGATCTCGGGCTTGCGCCCGGCGACGTTGTGGAGGTCGTTTTGCCAAAGGCCGACTTTTCCGGGGCCGTCGCGTCGTCGCCACGGGCGTCCGGGATGCCGAATTGAGATTCGGACGGGGCGGACTGCAATGCGCGTCTTAATGGTTCATAATTTCTACCAGATAAGGGCCGGAGAGGATAGCGTGGTTCGGGAGGAGCTCGCGTGCCTCAAGCAGAATGGGGTCGACGTCGAGCTGTTCTCCGCCACAAATGACGATATCGTGCGGGTCGCGCGGAGGATTTCCACCGCCCTGGGGGCTATCTACAACCCTCATTCACGGCGGGCCCTGTCCCGAAAATTGGCGGAATTTTCACCGGATATCGTCCATATCCACAATTTCTTTCCTCTCCTGAGCCCCTCCATCCTGGATGCGTGCCGCGAGGCCGGCATGCCATCGGTAATGACCTTGCACAATTTCAGGATTCTCTGTCCCAGCGCCTTGCTTTATCCCGATGAGAGGCTTCGGGAACGAAGTCTGCGCCACACCTGCTGGTGGACTGTTCCGAAGAAGGTCTACAGGAATTCCCTGGCGGGCACGCTCGCCCTTGCCGCAATGGTCGAGTTTCATAAGAGAGCCGGCACCTGGTCCCGCAAGGTCGACCGCTTCATTGCCCTCACCGACTGGGCCAGGCGCAAGCTTGTGGAAGGCGGCCTGCCGGCCGAACGTATCGTCGTCAAGCCGAATGCCGTTGCCAGGCCGCAAATTTTCGGTGACCTTCGCCGCAATGGAGGGCTGTTCGTCGGACGACTGGATGAGCACCACAAGGGAGTGGCCACGCTGCTCGAGGCGTGGAAGGAGATCGACTATCCGCTGCGGATCATCGGCGACGGGCCGTTGGCTCCGCTCGTCGAGCAATCTGCGGGCGAGCGCGTGGAATATCTCGGGCGTCAGTCGCGCGAGACGGTGCTGAAGGAGATGCAGACTGCAGCATTCCTGCTCTTTCCATCGAAAGGGTATGAATTGTTTCCCATGACCGTCATCGAGGCCTTCGCAAGCCGCCTGCCGGTAATCTGCTCGGAGCTGCCGTGGATCAAAGGGGTCGTGGAGCCAGACGTCACCGGCCTTGTCGTTCCTGTCGGTAATGCCGGCGCCTTGGCCGATCAGGTGCGCTGGGCGCTTTCAAACCGATCTGCCTTGGAGCAAATGGCAAGCCGGGCCTATGCCGCCTATCAGGAGCAGTACACGCCCGAAGCAAACTTCAATCGGTTGATGGCCATCTATGAACCCCTGGTCAGGCGCCCGGTCCGAGCCTTCGCGGCAGTGTCGTGAGGTGAGCCGGAACATGCGCCGGCAGGAGCCGACCACAGGGCGAGACCAAGCTTCACGCGTCAATGAGCGCAGTGCGGGCCGGGTACTCCCATTTGTCGTTTATCGATTTGCTGCGAGGATCGGTCCTGCCGCCTCGCATATTTCGGAGAAGTCCTCTTCCTTTTCATTGCTGAAACACGGTGCCACGGGGGCTGCAGCCGCGCCGGCACCTATTTGTGGCGGTTTGATCGAATGCGCATTGTCTTGACCCGGCGTGAACCTTTGGATTCACCTGATGGCGTGAGCATCTTCATTGTGGCACTTGCCCAGGCGTTGCTCGAATTGGGCCACCAGGTGCAGATCGTGGTCGGCACCTTCGAAAGCCGCGCAAAATTCCAGCGACTTCTTTCGCCTCGCCTCGAGTTGCCGATAATCGGATTGAGCCGCACGCCGTTGACCGGACCGGCTTCAGTCGCGGCATGGCTGCGGGCGATCGGTATCATCGATCGGTTCCGGCCGGATCTTGTCCTCCACAGCGAGGCGATGCCGCTACCGCTGCGTGGCACGATCGTTCAGATCGTTCACGATCTCGAGAGGCGGAAGGGGGCGCTCGCGCCAGCATGGCGAGCCATTAGACGCTCGAGCATGCGGCGCTGCCATTACGTCGTCGCCTCAACGACCGAGCTTCAGGAGGAACTGGTGCGAGATCTTGGGCTGCCAAGCCACCAAATCCTGAAAATTCCCAAATGCATCGATCGCCAGTCATATGCGTCTCGTGGGCTGTCAGAGCGCGAGCGGGCGATCCTCCATGCCGGCACCTCGCCCTACAAGGTGCCGGAGGCGACGATCCGGGCATTCGGCGCCCTCAACGACCCATCCGTAACGCTTTACGTGACGGGTGACATCACAAGACCGGTGCGGGAGGCGGTCGATGCTCTTCCTGAACCGATAAGGGAGCACGTAGTCCTTCTCGGCATGGCAGAGGGAGCACGCGTTCGCGAGCTACACAGCCGCGTTCGCGTCGCCGCTTTCCCCACGCGTTATACGGTTCCTGTCGCCTCAGCAACGGTGATGGAGGCGATCGCCAGCGGCACACCCATCGTCGGGACCTCAAGGCTCAGCCGGGATCTCCTCGCGGATGGCGTGAATGGGGCAGTGGTCGAACCACAGCCCGAGGTGATGGCTGCAACACTAAAGGCGGTCCTGGACGATGATGACCTTTGGTCGCGCTTGTCGGCAGGTGCCCGCCAGTGGGCGGGACGGTTCGATGCACAGGGAGTCGCAAAGCAATATCTCGAGTTCGCGGATCTGTACGGACATGGGAGATGACAAATGGACTGCCGAGCCGCGGCAGCATTCAGGCTCGCAGATTCTCGGCGGCTTAGTCGGGCACCTTGGACCCTCACTGAAAGCTTCTTATGATTGGGGAATGCGATGATCATCGGCTACTGTCGTATCAACACCTTCGAACCCGCTGCCAGACTGGAAGCGCAAAAGCTTTATCTTGCCCGCTTGGGAGCCGAGAACTACTTCTGCGAGAAGACTAGCATATTCGGTTCGACGCCGGAGCTGGAGAGGGCGATCGAATGTGCTAGGAAAGGAGACGTGATTGCGGTCACGAAGCCGTACCGTGTTGCGCGCACAACCCGCGAAGTGCTGGCGCTCATCGAAAGACTTGGCAGCAAGGATGTCGGTCTTCGCATCGTCGACACACCTATCGATACGAGCACGACGACGGGACGCATGATTCTTGCATCAGCGCCTCTCTGGACGCTTGGGATGTCGCCGTCGCGGTCAATGCTGTCAGACCTGCTGCTCTTTTGGCGTCGTCGTCGGTAAGCCGGATTCGACGCACCAGCGCATTCTCAGCTCACTGCCAGTTGAAGGCGAGCCGCAATGCCGGTCTGGGATCAAATACCTTGCGCTCGATGGACCAACCGGCATGCACGGCCGCACTTTGCCAGATGATGTTGCGGGGATTGGCGAGCGCGTAGACGCAGCAGTCCCTAACACTGTGCTTTTCAGCGCCTTCTGATATCCGGGTATGGAACGACAGGCCGTTGGATGTCGGGGCGTCCCTGCCGTCCCGCGGCTCATTGTAGGTGTCCCGGCTCCGGCAGCGGTTGAACTCGCAACCGCCACTGCCGACCTTACCCTGCGGAACGGCCGAGAAGGCGCCGTTGCCCTGTTGAACGGCATCGACGTCATCGACCCGACAATTGAAGCTTCCCTCCAGCATGACGCCAACGCCTGTGGGGCTGTTGTTGTAGAAGACGAGTCCACGTCGAATTGTACAGCGGTCAGAGTGAAAGGCGGAAATGTTGTCCTCGGTCCAGGAGGCGGGACCGTTCTCGGCCGAGAATTCTTCCAGGCTCGAATCAGGAGAGCGGTTGAACTGCACATTCTGTCCACGGGGGAACGGCCCGCGCGCGTCGTGGAGTTCGAGGAAGCTCATCTGGGTGCCTGGAGAGTCGAAGACATAGATATTGGAGGAGCCGCGGGACGCCTTGACACGGATGATGATCGCATCGGGGCAGCTTTCCAGCTCTATATTGTTGCGGTTCTGACTTCGTCCGGTCACCGAGGGGGGAGCGCCGACATGATCGATCTCGAGATCCTGCAAGCGTATTCCGGCGGCTCCGCGGGCGTATATCCCACTGCCCATGGCATGACGAATGCGGCAGCTGCGGACGATGACACCCTGATGGAGTGCCGTGATCCCGTTGCCATAGGGGGCGTAAATGTCCAGATTTTCAATGATCTGCCCATCCGCGCGCGTGAGCACGGGTCCGCTTGGACGCGGAAGGGAGACGGCACCCCCGAACGATTTAACGCCCGATTGCCCTTGGGCCAGAGGCACCGCTGCACCGACGACACCCGAGACAGGCAGCGCCAGCAGCCCGGCAAGGAGACGGCGCCGATTAAGGCGCCGGGGTTCAAGAGACTGCCGGCCGCGCGACATGGAATCTATCAGCCCGCTGTGGCCAACGAGATGCAGATGGACCCCTACCTCTCGGCAAGGCCGCTTCTTCGGCCAGGTTGTCGTCAGGCATCCCCATTTTCCCCTGTGCGCCAGCGGCGCAGGTTCGCGAAGAATGCACATCGGCGGCAGGCTTATGCACGCACAGCACTCCACACACCATCTCTCCATTCCGCCCGCCGCGAAAGCCCTTCATAAGGCTTAATACCGATGGGCAAAGTGCCATCTGCCGGATTTCCTGCCATTGTTTGAAGCTGGCGATAAGCGGAGCGCGAACCGATGTCGGTCGAGGCGGATGTCTTTGACTATGTGATCGTCGGAGCCGGGGCGGGAGGCTGCGTCTTGGCCAATCGTCTGGCGGCTGACGGGACCACTAAGGTCTGCCTGCTCGAGGCGGGGCCGGCCGACAGCAACATCCTTCTGCACATTCCGGCGGGACTCTACAAGACATCCTCGGATCCGAAATATGCTTGGCAGTTCGAAACGGAGCCTAGTCCGGGGACGGCCAACCGTTCTATTCCGATGTCGCAGGGCAAGACATTAGGCGGTTCGACCGCAATTAACGGTATGAACTACAACCGCGGCGCGGCTGCCGACTTCGACGAGTGGGCCCACCAGGGCAATCGAGGCTGGGGCTACGCCGACGTGCTGTCCTATTTCAAGAGAACCGAGCGGAGGCTTGGGGCATGCGATCCCTTCTATCGCGGAACGGACGGACTTCTTCCAGTTACAGATTGCGATTGGCGACATCCACTATGTGATGCATTCATCGAGGCGGCGCTCAATGCCGGTATCCCGCGCAATTCCGACTACAATGCAGCAAGCCAGGCCGGCGTGGGCTACTATCAGCGCTATATCGATAACGGATGGCGCGTGAGCGCAGCGCGGGCTTTCCTACGGCCGATAGCCAGAAAGAAGAACTTGGATGTCCGCACGAACGCGCAGGCCACTGCCGTCCTGTTCGAGGGAAAGCGTGCCATCGGCGTTCGATATGTACGAGGAGGGCCGGGTCATCCCACGAGCTTTGTGAAGGCCCGTCGAGAGGTGATCCTCTCCGCTGGCGCGGCGAACTCACCAAAGCTGTTGCAGCTGTCAGGCGTCGGTGCTGCGAGTATGCTCTCCGGCCTTGGAATTCCGGTTGTGCACGAATTGCCCGGTGTCGGTGCAAATGTTCAGGACCACTACATAGTCCACCTGATCGCCCGGGTGGAGGGCATCGAAACGGTCAGCGGACACGGCTTCGGCCTCCTGCGCGAGGCAGCGAAATGGATGCTGGGCCGCCCGAACTTTCTCGCCGTCAGCCCGTCGCTCGTCTACGGGTTCGCCAACTCGCGGGATCTTCACTCCACGCCCGATATCCAGCTTGACCTTGCCCTGGGCAATTATACCGATCACGGCGGCGCGCGGCGGTTTCCGGTCATGAAGCTTGGCTATTATCAGTTGCGGCCGAAGAGCATCGGACATGTTCGGGCGGTCTCGGCAGATCCGTCTCAAGCTCCGCTGATCCAGCCCAACTATCTCGCCGATGATCAGGACCGACAGGTCGTTATCAACGGCATGAAGACTGTGCAGCAGCTGTTTCGGGCCCCCGAGCTCAGGCGCTACAACTGTACGGAAGAGCTTCCCGGCCCGAAAATAACGGACGACGCGGACCGGCTGCAGTTTGCCCGCGAAATCGGGCTGACAGCCTATCATTTGTGCGGATCGTGCCGGATGGGCCCATCCAACAGTGTTGAGTCTGTCGTGGACGACCAGTTGCGGGTCCACGGCCTCGAGGGCCTGCGGGTCGTTGATGCTTCCATCATGCCATCCGTTCCCTCGGCCAACACTTCGGCCGCTGTCTTTATGATCGCGGAAAAGGCAGCAGACATGATCCGGGGTCGGCAATACCTCCCGGCACTGGAGCACCATGCGCCGGGCCAACCTGCGGCGGCCGAATAGTTGAAAGTCGAATGACAAGTGCCGGGAGAATTCCTTGAAGAGACGTACACTGGTTGCCTCTGAATTCAATGCCAAGGATCGGGCTCACTTTGCCTTGGCGTATGAGTTTTGCCGCATCGTTGCCGAATGCGAGGATGCCGATCTGATCGCCCCTGGCATCGACAACTACCTGACGAGACGCTTTCACGCCATCTTGCCAAAGCACGACCCTCACAACGTGCAGCGTGACTTCAACAGACTGACGAACGCGTTTCGCAAAGGGCTGGGGTTAATGAATGCGCCAAGCATTGAGCATGTTCGGCTCACGCAAGATTATGACCTTTTCTTCTTCGTCGCTTGGAGTCCGCAAAGCCTTGTAGAATTGTCTCGGATCCACGACTGGCGCGGCCGCTGCAAGGTTGCTGTCGCGTATCTGTTCGAGCTCTGGTCGAGCACTCTCGATGAGGACCGCCGATATCTTAAGCTCCTGGACCAGTTCGACCATGTGTTCGTGTTGCACAGCGCGTGCATACCGCGCCTGCCTCAATACACCCGCACGCCGTGTTCCTTTCTTGCCGCGGCTGTCGACGGCCTCATTGCAACGCCGTATCTATCGCCGGTCAAACGCGTGATCGACGTATACTCGATCGGCAACCGAGCCGCGAAGATACACGGACAGCTTCTGAAGCTGGCCGAAGAGCGGGACCTCTTCTATCTCTACGACACGCTCGCAAGCACAGATTCCCGGGTGAAGGCCTGGCATGAGCATCGTTTGCTGCTCGCCAATATCATCAGGCGCACGCGCTATTTCATGGCTTTCAGTCCAGCGACGCTTGCAAACTCCAAGGCCGTCACGATTGCCGGGGAGCAGGTGCTGCCTGCCCGTCTTTTCGAAGGGGCTGCGGGCGGCGCCGTCATGCTTGGGACCGCGCCGCAATGCGCCGAATTCGGCGCGCACTTCGACTGGCCAGACGCCGTGATCGAGGTATCACCAGACTCGAGCCATATCGCAGACGTAATTGGCGAACTCGACGCAAACCCCTGCCGTACGGAATTGTTGCGCCGGACAAGTACGGTCCGTTGCCTAGAGATGCACGATTGGGTCTACCGTTGGGATCACATCCTTGCCACGATCGGCATGGAGCCGCCCCCACGCCTCCACGTTCGCAAGCTCCAGCTGCGACGGATCGCCGCCGATGCAATGGCGCTCGCCTAGACGATCAGGCCCGAAAATGAGACCCGGTTTCGGGTTCGGTGCTCAAGCGGTGCCCAAACAAAGAGAAAGGGCGGCAGTTTCGAACCGGTCGCTTCCGTCGGAGCGTCCGCCGCTCCAGGCCTGCGCGCGAGAGCATATCATTTCGAGGTACTCGAAAGGCTAACAGGCGCCGGAAGCGGGCAAGGAAGGTCGGTGTGTCCGCCGGCTCCACCCTTTGGGGTTAGAGCTTATGCGGAATTGGATTCGCGCAGTGTCGCTGTCATTCTCTGGCCATTCCCCGTGCTACCGCAGCCACCGCAATCGAACTTCGCGTGAAGGGGCAATGATCGCAGGCGACGGGTGCCACGTCACGCTGGGCACTCCGGTGGTTTTCAGCAGAGGAGGGGGATCGTCGCGATGTTGGTCGATGAATGCGGCTTCGAACGCAGGTGAACGTCATGGCACTTCTTCATGAAGGCCCCCGTGCGGGCGCCACGTCAAACGCACCGCGGTGGAACGTGCCCCTCAAGGTCAATGTTCTTCTGCAGTCGTTTCCGCTTCTCGAGGCAATGTCCGTCGTGCTGCTCAGCATCGTCTCGGGAATGGTATATGATCTTGTGAGTTTCGGACATTTCGGCGAGTACGGCCGGAACTTCGGGCTCGGTGTTGTTGTAGCCGCCCTTTTTTCGACTTCCGCATATGCCCGCGGCCTGTATCTGAATCTGAGTTCCGAGCTGCGGTCGCTGGCCTCTCAGATCAAGGAAGTCGCGCTGATCTGGACGGCGGTCTTTCTTTGCCTGTCGGTTGTGGCGCTTGCACTCAGGGTGGGAGACATGTTTTCGCGCCAAGCCGTCATGCTGTTCTTCGTGACGGGACTTGGCGGCATCATCTTCATGCGCTTGGGCGCCGGACGACTGTTTGCCTCCTTGACCAGGTCGGACATGCTTGCCAAACCGCAAGTAGTGATCGTAACGCAATCGGACGTGCGCGTGCCAAGTGGCGTTGTCCAGGCAATCGAGGCTTCCGGATGCGAGGTCTGCCAAACGATTACATTGCCGGCTGCATCCAGCGAGAGCTCGTTCCTTGAGTGTATGGATAAGCTCATTGAACATGTGCGTCGGCGTTCTGTCGACGAGATAGTCCTTGCTGTCAGTTGGGCTGACATATCCCTGATTGAGAAAATCACGGCCCACCTTTGCGTGGTCGCGGTACCCGTAAGGCTCCTTCCGGACCACGTCGTTAGCGCGCTCTTGAAGCGACCTGTCGTCAACCTGGGGGGGACGAGGGCGATAGAGTTGCAAAGCGCGCCCCTGACGGCGCCTCAGCTCCTGATGAAGCGGCTCTTCGATCTTGTGCTGACCACTGTCGCCCTCCCATTTCTTCTGCCCCCTTTGGCCGTTGTAGCGGCGCTGATTGCGCTCGAATCCAGGCCGCCGGTGCTCTTCTGTCAGCGTCGGGCCGGGTTCAATGGCCGCACGTTCAAGATCTATAAGTTCCGAACGATGACGATCCTGGAGGACGGGCCCGTTGTCCCTCAAGCCTGCAGGGGCGATCCCCGCGTCACCCGCGTTGGGCGCATATTGAGAAGGTTCAGTATCGACGAGATTCCACAGCTATGGAACGTGCTGAAGGGCGACATGTCGTTGGTAGGCCCACGGCCGCACGCGCTGGCGCATGACAGCGAATACAGCCAGATCATCTCTCTCTATCCGGCTCGGCACAAGGTGAAGCCGGGGGTCACCGGCTGGGCACAAATAAATGGCTGGCGCGGCGCGACGCCTGATGTCTACATGATGATCAAGCGTGTCGAACACGATATGTGGTACGTCAACAACTGGTCGGTCTGGCTCGACGTAAAGATCCTGCTTCTGACCATCCCCCGCATCTGGACGGGGCGAAACGCCGTCTAGCCCAACTTTGCCAATTCGAGACCGCTGGAGGCGATTTTGTGTGGCAAGTGATTGATTTGCAAGGAGTGGCAGCTGGCCGACGACCCATCGATTAACTGCCAAGCGACACCTCACTCGGAAAAGCGAACCTCTTCTTCGACGTTATCAGTTGAATACGACTTTGGGTGAGGCTCAACACCATGAGATGTGCGGCTCTACTACCAAAGGCGCTGTTACAGAACAACTGAATGCAAGCGATGATCAGTGCGAAAAACAGCGACCGCTCAATGCATAACCTGCGACTTCACGCAAAGTGCCCGCACGGCAACGGCGTTGGCAAGTTACCGCGTTGGGAGCGGAGAGGAATGCTATGACTCTAGCGATTGACGAAGATCGTGTCTGTCTGGTCGTGAGTTCCACTCGAATCGAACGATCTCCACGCCCAAACAAACGAAGATGACGGCTTCTGTGAGTCCGCTACAAACCCGAACTACTGACCGAACTGCGGGGCCTCTCGTTGTCGAGTATGCTACGGCGAGGTTAGTTCCCCAAGGTCGGCTTGCATGCATCAAAGGGCAAAATATCCTCCTCAGTTCAACGCAGGGGCTAGTTTTTGCGCTCAATGACACTGCGGCCGATATCTGGCGCTCGCTTGAAGAAGGAGTGCCGGTCGAGGCTATCTTGGGCGAGATGGCAGCCCGTGGCGTTGATAGGCAAGAGGCCGATGGCTATGTCGAGGCTGCCCTTCAAGACTGGGAACGGCTCGGCCTAATCCAGCCTGCTCCACCGCCGTGCCCAATCGCAGCTCATCAATACATCTGCCAGGTCGTTGCTGTTCCAGGCGTGTGTGTGCGCATACTGTATCCGGCGGCCGTTGCCTGTCCGGCCGCGACCGTGTTTCAGCATCTCGAAGTTCGAAACAGGGCCCCCGACGTTCTATTCCATCTGGTTGAGCGTGGGCAGCGGATCCACCTGTTCCGGGATGGCCACTGGACTGATTCCTGTGGTCGAGACGAGATACCCATTATGGTCAAAGGGCAACTGCTGGCCGAAGTGCTTGGGCACAGTGAATATGAACTCGCCCTGCATGCGGCGGCGCTGTTCAAGAACGGCCGCACGCTCCTCCTTTGTGGTAACCCTGGCTCGGGCAAGACGACCCTGACATTGGCGCTGGTCCACGCGGGTTTTGGCTTCGCGGCAGACGATGTGACACTTCTCGACTCGGCCGGACAGGGTATCGGCCTTGCTTTTGCGCCTTCAGTCAAATCGGGATCATGGTCCATTCTCGGACAATATTTCCCCGAACTCGGCAGGTCTCAGGTTTACCGGCGTCCCGATCGCAGGCGTGTGCGTTTTCTTGTGCCTAGGGATCATGTCCCTCCCGTTCCCCGGCCCGTGGGCTGGGTGGTCTTGCTCTGTCGGACGCAGAATGCCAAACCTTCCCTGCGGGTGATTGACCCGACCGAGATCCTGGGTGGCTTGCTGAACGGCGCCTTTGCGCGGAATAAAGAGCTAAGCAGCACTGCGTTCGACGTTCTTTGCCAAGTCATCCGATCGGCACAGGGCTTTTGCCTGACGTATGCCAAATTGGGTGACGGTTTGGAACTGCTGAAGGCGGCGTGCCGATGAAGCCCACCAGGGATGCGTTCGAGGCCCTGATCGCGGGACTTAACGGCCGCCTGGTGGTAACCGCCGACTGGCTGGCGGTGATTGCACTCGCCAACCACACTCTGCTTACGCCCGTCTTTTTCGCCACTCTTGCGCACACGGGCCAGCTTGACCGGCTCCCCGAAGAGGTGGGCCAGTATCTTCAGTTCATTTACCGCTGCAACCGGGAACGCAATTTGCGCTTGCGCAGGCAGCTGAATGAAGCCGTTGCTGCCCTCAATCAGGGGAGTGTCGTTCCGGTCCTGCTCAAAGGGGCCGTTCCCTTGTTCCTTTCGTCGAGCGGCAGGGTTCCCGACAGAATCATGAGCGATCTCGACTTGGCTGTGGAAACGACCAAAGAAGAGGCTGCTCGGGCTTGTCTTGCCAAGCTTGGCTACGCCGAAGTCACGGTCGCTGGTGGCATGGCGCGCCCGCAAGATGTCGGTCTCCTGGAGCTCCGGCCGTACCGGGAGATTGACCGCGAGCCCCCGAGGCTTGCACGCCGCCACGGCCTTAGGGCGAAAATCCCCGCCCCACAGTCGAGGGCCCTCCACTGGATCATGCATGATCTCATCAAGGAGGCGGATTACTGGCGCGGAAGGACCGACTTTCGCCACCTTTATGATCTGGCACGGCTGGCGGAACAGCATAAGCTGGATTGGGCGGTGCTCCGAACATCCTTGCCCGATCAGAGCGCGCGGAATGCGTTCGATACTCAACTCTTGGCCGTGAGTCACTTCTTTGGCGTCAGAGCACCGGCGCAATATGTGCGGCGTCCATTGGTTCGCTTTCAACACTGGCGGCGCGTCTTCCCCTTGTACCATCCCGTCCTCGGCGTTCCATTGCGCCTGGTCGGCAATTCGCTGTGGGGTATGTGGCGACTCCTACATGGCGATGGCCTGGGCCGACGGAGTCCGCTCGACTTTGGACGCCGCGCAACCAGCATCCTCCTTGACGGCGATCTCGGGTCAAAAGTGTAGTAATACTTAATTTCCTGAATTGTATCCTGACGGCGCCTTGTCTTCACGAAACGCATATGTCATGTTAGCGCGTTAGATTGCGTTAGATTGCGTTAGATTAAAGGTGTTATTCACGGGCTTGGAGTACATTCGATGAAGAGCGGAACGTATTCAAAGTACTCTAAACGAGAGACAGACAAACTTGTCCCCGAAGAACAGGCACGTCGTGAATTTCTAAAGAATGCCGGACGTTTTGCTACTGTAACACCACCCTCCATTGCTCTGTTGCTTGGCACGAGCTTAAACTCGCACGCTATTGCCGCATCGCATGGCGCACGTCCCGGACATGGATGGGGCCGCAACTTTGGTCCTCCTGGCCGCAATCGTTAGAATGATTGCTTTGGTCGTTCTGACCGATCCGCGTCTCTGCGGTCTATCCTGATCCCGTCTAAGGAAGGGTCGACCGCAATTATGCCAGCAGCGCATGCCGAGACTGAACGAGTCCGTTAGAGGTTGCTCAAGTAAGACAGCACGGTCCGCTCGCCGGTAGCAACGATCACCTCCGCCGGCATGCCGGGCCTAAGTTCCGCCGGCAACGGTCTGCACCTCGCCGATCGCGACCGGCGTCGAGCGAGGCTTGAACGAAGGCAGTCGAATCTCGGCAGGAAGGCCCTCGGCTCGAGCTTGGCGACTTGTCTCGGCAGTCGTGACCAGTTGCTGCCGTCGCTCGTCGGCCCGAACGTAGCGCCGGCACCGCGGCGGCCCGTCTGCGGCGGCCCGTCTGCGATGGAGGGCGCGCCGGACCGCCGGCGTCAGAGGCACGCGTCAGGCAATCGTTCCTGGAATATGCGTTCCAGGCGCACATGGGCGCTGCGCGCGGACACGAGCCCTTCCTCGGGGATACCGGTGCACCATGACCGTAACAGCGGGCCTATCCCGAGCCGCCGGCGCTACCGTCGGCCGTTCCCAAAGCGGCCTGCTGGCATGCTACGAACGGCTCGCGATGGCGCAAGATGTCGACGAGAGCCGAAATACGATCGGGTAGGCTGGCGTGGAAAAGGCGGGGCTGTGGGCTCTGGATGCCCGCGCATCTGCCTTCCTGCTGGTTAGGAGAGGGACAGCCCGCCAGGCGGTCAATTGTAGGTTGGCCGACAGACGGGTGCTCTCGCGGCGCAAGCGGACGCGTTTGACTGGAGAGAAGCAAACACCGGTTTCCTGCGGCTATAAGGCTTGCCGCGGCGCATAGCGCAATCGGCGGCTCCTCGCAATGACGATAGAGCTGTTCCCGACCCGCTACGCAGATCTGGCCTTTAGCGATCCGACCGGATCGTAATGCCCGCATGGATGACCTCGGAATTGCACGAACTTATCTCAGTGCCGAAGCGTCCGCTGCTTCGAGGATCAGAGTATCCGTTCCATGAGAAGCCATGTCGCGTAATCGCGACGCCGGCGACCCAGGCGCCGGCAATGACGCAGTCGACACGTCATAGCCCTCGGGCAGCTCCAGGATGAAATCGTGAGCGCCGGCGAGCGATGCCGCACCATGGGCATAGCCGGATCGGCGAGCGCGATGTTCTGGCGAATGGACCGGTTGAAGAGCACGTTCTCTTCAAAACGACGCCGATCTCGCGTCGAAGCCAGGTTGGGTTGACCACCGCCACATCGACGCCATCGACCAGCGTCACAGGCCAGCTCGCTTCGACACACCATAGGCCTGTGCCGCAAGGCTTAGGAAAGACGTCGCTCGATGACCGAAAGAGCCAGTTCCTCTCGACGCCACGGCGTCAGACGGGCATTCTTGTGGATATTCATTTAGTAAGCCTCCGGTGAGTGCTGAAGCTTGGCAACTCCAGTCTCCTCGGTTCGGTCCCATGGACAACTACGGAAAGCTCACAACTCGAGTCTGTTCCATCCCGATGACATCGGGATGGAACTCCATTGAGCGTGTTCTTCTCCGAAACTGGGCTCCCCTTTTGGTACGCTGACCTTCGGTTCGGGATCATGGCTTTGAGGTACTGTGATCCAGTCCTTGTTTGGCCAGGGCAGCCCCTCGCGGGATGTTAGTTCCCCGCGTAGTCCGTCAGGTCACATAGAACGAGGCTGCGGTGAGCGACAGATGTGGAGAAAGGGTGGCGAACTGTGTTTGAGATGCGCCGCCGGCCCCGTCATTGTCAAAAGAGAGAGCCCCGGTTTCACTGTTGTAGATGATATGATCGGAGCTGTCATGCGCGGCTGCACCAACAAAGAAAGCTTTGAACGGAAGCCCTCCCGACTGAAGCCCGGCAAAAACGGTATCGCTGAGATGGAACGTATCCTGAGAGCGCTTGAAGTCGGTGATCTTGTCGACATTGCCGGCTCCAAGGACCGTATTGAACGAGAAGGCATCGTGGCCTCCGTAGCCGGTCAAGACGTCGTCGCCGAGGCCGCCGTTGATGACATTGTTGCCGGCATTGCCCTGGATGGTCTGGGCGAACTCGTTGCCGGTGAGGGTCATTGCCTTCGTGTCTGACGCGTTGTTGGTGGCGAGAAGCTCGATCTCCGAGCCGGCCGAAAGCGCATAGCTCACCGACGCGAGCACACTGTCGTTGCCGCCGCCCACCGCCTCAACCACCTTCTCGTTGGCATTATCGACATAGTAGGTGTCGTTGCCGCCATAGCCGATCATGGTGTGGCCGCTGGTTCCGTGGAGTATATCGGCGCCGCTGGTGCCGTACAACGTGCCATCGCTGGTGCTGCCGGATGGAGCGACAGTCCCGGTCCCATACCCGGTCTCGGTCCCGGTCGTGCCGGTGGTTGTGGGAGTGGCGCTCGCGCCCGTGACAGTGTCGGTCGAGCTATCCCCTGCGTAGTCCCAGGTGAACTGGTTATCTACGTGTGCCACTGGGGTGGCCGTGGGATCCTCGTGCACGTCGGCCACGACCGCCTTTGACGCGTCCCAAATGATGTTGTTGGGATTGCCAGGGTTGGTGTAGCTCGAGTTCAGGATGCTGACCCCACCGGAGCTTACATTCCAGATCAGTCCATTCGACGAGGGAAGCCCGCGGCCTTGATCCTCATCGATACCGTCGAACGATCTCGTGTGATCGAAGGTCACATCGCTCGCGTAGGAAGAGAACGCGCCATTGCCCTGATGGATGGCATCAACGTGATCCACCCTGCCGCCGGTCGATGCGTTCTCGAACATGACGGCCACGCCGGTCTGAGAGTTGTTACCGTCGATCACCCCATTTGAGATCGTCGTATTCGGGCTGCCGTATACCGAGACGATGTCCTCAGGATGCGAACTGCCGGCGTCGTTGACGGCATAGAAGTCGGTTAGCGAACTATTGCCCGAGTTGTTGAACTGGACAAACTGACCGCGCGGCATTGGGCCATGGAAGTCGTAGCCATCGACGTGTGAAAGACTCGCGCCGGGCGAGTTCAGGAGATAGATGCCAGTCGAGCCTTCCCGCACCGTGGTGTTATGAACGGTCAGGTTCGAGGCGTTTTCTGCGTTGATGTTGTTGATGTTCGGGCTCGTCTCGGGGTCGATTCCCGCCGGGGGGGCGGCGTTGATGACCTCGGTGTTCTCGATCGTGACGCCGTTTGCGCCCGATACCATCACCCCGTCGCCTTCGACGTGATGAATAAGACAATTGCGCAGGATGACATTGTCGTGCGTAATCGTGACCGCGTCCCCGTTGGTGACGTAGATGTCAAGGTTTTCAATCACCTGGCCATCATACTCGGATTTGATCGGTGTGGTGGTGTGGGTAAGACCCGCCGACGCGGAAGCGGTGGAAATGGGAGCCTCGGTCGTCATGTGTTTCTCCAGTGAAATATTAATAACATAAGTATCTCGAAGGACATTCATCGACAATAAATGAGTATCTATCGTCTTAACGAAACTCTGGCAATACAACCAGAAATTTCATTTGGAGATATAATGCTAACCTTCATGACCATAATACGGCGCGGATAAGGCTATACTGAGACTCTCCCAGGCGACTGGCGCTGCGTTCAAGTTTGCGCCTACCTCGAATTGCAAATGTCTTCTAGTATCTCGGATCACGTGTGACCTTACCCCCGAAGAGCAGGAGACGAGGTCATGCATCCTAGTCGGCCAACACAGAATGAGCGTTACCGCCACGGCTCGAACTCCTGAACTTGATTGAAATTACGGCCTGACCGACCTGTACGCTGCCATCGGCGTGAGCAGCTGCCATCGGCGTGAGCAGCTGCCATCGGCGTGAGCAACTGCAGCGGCTTCCCGCACTCGTCACGCGGCGGAGGCAGATTGCGGCGCAATATGGTGAGCGCCTTTGCGACATGGCCGAACTGGAAACGCCTGCCGAGCCTTGCTGGACTCGCAGCAACTGGCAAACCTACTGGGTGAAATTCCCGCACTGGTTCGACCAGCGGGCCGTCTGCCCGGAAGGGAACGCGGGCCTTTGCCCTGTTACGATACCGATGCGTGCGGGAGCACCTCGCCGAGATCAGCCGGAGCGTCGATGACGGCGCGCATGCGGTGCTCATCCTGATCAGGCCGGATCGCAGTGACGCCGAAACTGAAGGTGCCGGACAACATCACTCTGATGTTCCTGCCGCCGCGCTCACCGGAACTGAATCCAGTCGAAAAAGCCTTAGGTTGAAGGGTCGGGATACGCCTCGATGATGCTGCCCTACGCCTAAAGAGGGTATTTTGGTGTAAGGTTTTTCTGGCGTAACGTTAAAAAAGAAACTGTGCGGTTGGCGCGTGGAACATCTATTCGACGCGTGTATCTCAATCGTGCCGAGAGAGAAGCGTGATGACAAGACAATCTTTCATGACCGTCCTTGTCGGGCCGAGCGAGTTAATTCGAGAAGGGCTTAGTCGAATCCTGAATGCGGCAGATTTTCGTGTTCTTTTCTCCGCGGCTTGTGTTCGCGATCTTCTGCAGAAGCCGCTACCGAAGCACCGGTGCATCTTGCTCATCATAGATGTCGGCGGTACTGATGCGGATGCTGAACTCGCACAAATTGCAGAATTTAAAGCGATCTATCCGACCAGCCATGTGGTCGCGCTAGCCGATCACTGTCGATCGACCGAGATAGTTTCAGCTTTTCGTGCGGGGGCTGATGGGTATCTGACAAAGATCGCTGCTCACGACACCTTCATCAAGGCTCTCGAATTGGTTATGCTGGGGCAAACGGTATTACCTGCGGAAACTTCGATGGTAATTCAAGATATAAGGCAAGGTTCGAAAGAGGAACGGGTAGCTGAACCGATAGCTGACGAGTTACCAAAGGTGGAAGATAAAGTGGAGAGTGACGATCAAGAAAAGGTAATTTTGTCGAATCGCGAGAACTGTATTCTGCGCCGTTTGATCGAAGGGGAGTCAAACAAAGCCATCGCGCGCGAAATTAACATTGCCGAAGCTACGGTGAAGGTACACGTCAAAGCCATACTTCGAAAGATTCGGGTCCGCAACCGAACACAGGCTGCAGTTTGGGCGATGAATCATGGTATGCTTACTCCAGCCTCTGGCAACGGCGCGTCGAGGGACGATACGGTGGTACCTCAGCGGTCTCACCATCGGCATGATCTACTTGAAGAAAAAAATGGATACCTCGTTTTCGACAATCATCCTCCTACATGACCTGCGACAGATCTTCGTTCTGGCAACGGAGTTTTACTGCCATTTAGAATTCGAGGGGGAATCAAAATGGGCCAAACAAAAACTGTCTCTGGATTGTCGTTCAGCGAAGCCCGCATCGGAACGGTTGAAGGCGGAGAATCCGGGCTCCTGGTGTGGAAACGCGACCAATTGGTGGCGGTCCTTACCCAGATCGACGAGGAAGCCTACTCCACGAAAGGCAAATGGTTTCTCGAAAGTGGGTTCGGGCTGCTGAGCGGGCAGCACAAGAATTTCGATTCGATCGAGGAAGCCATAAGATGGGTAGGAAGACACACCTTCCCCGAGCCAGCTCAGTAGCAGAATTAAACCGCCGATCCGCCTTTCACAATATACACTTGATAAGGATGTAATTGATGATAAGGATGTAATTGATTGGCCGATCAGTCGATGCAGCCGCGGGATCACCAAAGCGGGCTTCGGCTCACTCCTCGGCCAGAGTTCCTTCTGCGATAAGATCGTTTACCTTGTAGGCGACTTCCGTGCGGTTGGTCGCCTTTAGCTTCTTCATGATATTGCGGATGTGGACCTTCACCGTGCTTTCGCGCAAATTCAGTTCGTAGGCGATCACCTTGTTCGCCTTGCCACGCCGGAGCGCTTGCGCAATCTCGGCCTGCCTAAGCGTGAACATGCCCGCCAAGGGCTGCGTGTCGCGGCTGCCCGAATTTATCAGGTGCCGCACAGCAAGGACACTGCTCGCCGGCACGAAGGTGCCTCCCGCCGCCGCAAGGTTGATAGCCTCGACACAGACATCGATTCCAACAGAGGTCGGAATGTAGCCGCGTGCACCGCATTCGAGAGCGGTCAGTATCTGGGCGAGGTCTTCGGTGTCGGCCAGGACGACCACAGGGACTGACTTGAACTCGCACGAGATATGCCTGATTTCGTCAGCAATGCCACGATCGGTGACCTTCCGACTGCCAGGGTTGAAGAGTATGGCTGCAAGGGGAGGGGCCGAGCTCTTTCTGACGCGCCATTCCGTAACGGAACCCAAGGCAGCGACATCCATCCCGAGTTCGTGCTCCACGAGAGCCGATGCGAGACACTCGCGGTCTAGAGCCCTTCCGTCCAGGATGAGGAGGCATTCCCTGCCTGTCGGCCCGTGGACGATTTCCGTTCCGCCCGAAGGGACTCCGGACCGATTGGCCGAAGTGTAAGTATGCAGTCCTTCTGTGGAATCCATATCAATACCCGCTCTTTCCCGCACAAGCCGCCTGGCGCCGGCCGAGATAGTTTTCCGCATTCTCTGGCGTTGAAAAGTTTGGTACTCCGCCTTGTGAAAGGTCGAGGCTCGATTACCCCATTTGAGTCGTTTGCAGCTCCTTGACCCCCAGCGAGACCCAGCTTGGGTAAGTGTAAGATTTATCCATAAGCAGTCTCTAACATAGATTGCTTTTTTCGTAATTTTCAGGGGAACCGATGCCATGCTGGTGCCTCCGGCGATTCAGGTAGCCGTTGACATGGTCTGGGCACAGCAGCACGCCGTCTCGGCGCGCCGTGTTACCGTCGGGCAATGATGATCTCGCTGTGACGCACTTTGCTCAGCACGAACGGGGTTGCGTTCCGCTCGGCCCAACCTTCGACTGCCTCGAGCCGGATGCGGCTGTCCTCGAGATACGAAGCCCCGCCAAATTGTCCCGCGCACCCGCCAAGGACCAGCCCCCCGAAAATGTCTTCTGGACCTGCTCCGGCGACGGCGAACGATCGTTTTTCAGGGGATTGATGGTCCATGCGCTGCCTTGAAGAGAGATAGCCACTACCTGAGATACTCGCCATCGAATCCGGCCATTTCGACCAGCTTCTTGCGGTTGATCACTTCTACATGGCCTGACTTGAAAGAGACGAGATCGGCCTTGCGGAGCTCCCTTAACGTTCGGTTGACGTGAACCGCGGTAATTCCGAGGATGTCGGCTAGTTCATGCTGGGCAAGGGGACACGCATATCTTCCATGGGCCGACAGCCCAACCATGGAGAGCCTCTCCTCCAACTCGAGCAGGAAATGGGCGGTGCGCCTCATCGCGTTCCGCCGCCCGGTATCCATGAGATGTTCGGCAAGGATGGCGTTCAGGCGCCCTAGGGAGCGGGCGATCTTCTTTCCCATTCGGCCTTCCGACAGGATGGCCGCGTCCAGTTCCTTACTGGAAATTTCATAAACAGCGAGTTCGGTTATGGACGCCAGCGACGCAAGGCGGGGTCCGTTCAAGCCACGGAAACCGACGACATCCCCCTTGAGGGGAGTGTCTATGATCTGCCGCTCTCCGTCCGGCAGTGCGTGATAAAGTATGGCCCAGCCCGATTTTACAATGAATATCTCACTGTTGTCGTCCTCCTGGCGGCATATCACCGAATGGGGTTTATAGATTTTTGCGGTAACACCGAGAAAATTGTTGTTCCCCCACTCATTCTTCGACAACGTCCCCCCTATGGGATGAGAGCACATGAACTGCAATAGTGTCTGCATGGAGGATCGCAAGTTTGCTTCCGTTTCCGCAAGACTGACAATAGTATCTCCCGGATAGAATCGACAGAACGACCCCTTACCCTAAGGGCGGGTTGGCCTACTGTCCTCGTGTGTTTGAATGAGGTGACTGCCTCTAACTTAGAGTGTTCGGGGGCGGTCAAGTCTCCGGGTAAGGCCGGACAACATGCTCCGAAATGCCAATCACTTGCGGCGCAGCAGTGCGGCTTGCTTGTGCAACGCAAAGGCTGATCCGATTTGTCCCGCGATGCGATATGTGACAGTTACAGATCAAGCAAAACGTCGCCTTGCGGGCGGCTGCAGCACGCCAGGACGTAGCCTGCCGATTTGTCTTCCGATGTCAGCCCGCCCAGGTCCTCCATGAGGACTTCGCCGGACAGCTTGGCGATCCGGCACGTACCGCAAACTCCCTGCTGGCAAGCGGTGGGGACGTAGACGCCACATTGGCGCGCCGCTTCGAGCAGGGTCTCTCCGGTCGCGCAGTCATGCGCAGTGCCGGAACGCGCGAAGCGGACCGAAGACGAAATCTTTGAATCCGATAGCGAACGCGAGCTGTTGCCGCCTCCGAAGCTCTCCTCATGATACTGTGAAGGGGCGAGGCCGATTGCGTCGAGGCAGCCGCGCGCCGCCTTCATGTAGGGTTCCGGCCCACAGGCAAAAACCGTGCGGCTGTGAAGATCGGGAACCAAGGTCAGGAGCATCTCACTATTAATTCGCCCGGTTGGACCCGTCCAGGCCGGGTCCTCCTGACTGCAAATGCAAGTCACATGAACATTGGGAAAGCGAGCGGCAAGTGCGTCCAGTTCTAACCGAAAGATGATGTCGTCCGGCGTTCTAGCACTGTGAATGAAGCGGATATCCTGGTCGGCTGCGCGGTCGGTAAGTGCGCGCAGCATAGACATGACGGGCGTTATCCCGCTGCCACCCGAAAGGAAAAGGGACTTGCCATGCGGCAGATCGTCGAGATTGAACGAGCCGAGCGGCCCTTCGATCTCGATCCCATCGCCCGGCTTCAAATTGTTATGGAGCCAATTCGAAACGAGCCCGCCCGGCGTCCGTTTCACGGTAATCTGCAGGTCGAGTGGTCGCGTCGGCGGTGACGAAACAGAGTAGGAGCGCGTCACCGCGGCACCTTCGATCCTCAGGTGCACAACAACATACTGGCCAGCGCTGAAGCAGAACATCCGATCTGAAGCGGGTGTGAGAACGAATGTTTTCACATCATGCGTTTCGTCGATCACGCGCCGGCAGAGCACAAGCTGCGGGGTGGTCTGTGCCCACTGCCGGTGACGCTTGGTTGGGGCGAAGCCGGGGGCTCCTAAGGCCGCGTGTGCATTCATCATTCAACTCGGGTTTGAAGTCGAGCCAAGATGCCATTTCAAAACCCGCTGAACAGCCGCGCAATCCTACCTTTATGATCGGCAATTTCGATTAAACTTCCAGTGACATTACAGCGACCTGGAGAGCTCGGATGCCTTTGCGAATGATGGGTTCGTGTTTGCGGCGCGCGAGTATCGCGGTGTGGACTGGCTGGTGCAGCGTAGGCGCTCCCTCGACGAGGAACGATGGAAGCTCGGCAGTGAACCTGCGCGCATCGTCGCTGCGCATGTAGCAGGTGCCGCCCGTTCGCCGCAGCATGATCTCGGCCAGAGTTTCCGATCCCGTCGAAAGCCGGCAGATCGCCAGCTCGGCCAGCAGCTCTGCGTGCGTCTTTTCCAGCACGGCTGTGTAGCCCGGGCGAATATAAGTTTCAGGGTCGACGTCGGACAGCGTTCTGGCAGCCGTCGAAACCATCACATATTCTTCGACCATCAGATGTTCGTAGGCGATCTCAGGCAGGTAGCGAGGCGCATAAAGCACGGCGATATCCAGATTTCCCATGCTTAGGTCGCTGACCATCTGGTTCGAATAGTCCGACTCGACATGGATCGAGGACTTTGGAAGGGCCTGGCATAGTGTCTCGACCCATCCGGGCAGGACCGAGCGGGTCATGCCCACCTGTGCGGCGATGCGCAAGGTGCCCTCGAAACGGTTGAACGCTCGCACGTCGTGTCGAGCTTGCGACCAGGTCGACAGCAGGGATCTGGCATAGGCTTCGAACCGCCGCCCCGCGGCTGTCGGCTCAGCACCGGCACGCCCGCGCTGGAAGAGCTCGGACCCGATCGCGCTCTCCAGATTCTTGATGCGGGTGCTGATCGTCGACTGCGTCAGTCCCAACCGGTCGGCGGTACGGTTGAAGTTTCGCGACTCGATGATGTCGAGAAATGTTTCGATGTGATCTAGCTGCACGTGACCTCCGATCGAAAAAGTCGATCATATTGCGCAGGATCATAAGCTTGATCAAACAATACTCAAGGCGGAAGCTGCACTCGGTGAAATCGGCCGGCAGCATCGACCAGGCTGAAGCTACGGAGCTGAGCAACGTGTTCATAGTCGACTGCGATTGTCACAATTACTGGTCAAGCGCGACCGTATTGGAGCCTTACCTTTCCGGCCTATGGAAGGACATGTTCGTTGAAGGCGAGAAGACAGGTCCCGTTGGCGCCTTCCCGCATGGCCATCGTCCCTGGTTTCATCCGCAGGACTTCTCCCGCAAGGACGTCCGTCCGAAAACGGAAGCCGACAACTATCTCATCATGAAAGAGAAGCACCTCGACAAGTACAAGGTCGATGTGGCGATCCTTACCGGCGATGAGCCGATCGAGGCTTCCACCCTCGCCAATCCCTATTATGCCAGCGCGCTCGTCAGCGCCTATAATGACTACCAGATCGACCAGTGGCTGCCGAAGGACGACCGCTTCATGGGCTCGATCATCATCGCGCCACAGGATCCGAAGCTCGCGGCCGCCGAGATACGCCGCCTGGGCAATCACCCGCGCATGGTTCAGGTTCTTGCCTCGCAAGGCTCCGTCAAGCCCTACGGCGACCCGTTTTACCATCCGATCTATGAAGCTTGCGCCGAAGTGGGGCTGCCCTTTGCCATACATCTGGGCGGCCATGGCGGCGTGAATTCGACTGCAATTGCTCCGGCCCCAACGACGTTCTTCTGGGAGACCCATGCCATCCTGCACATGTCGGCGATTTCGCATGTCGCAAGCATGATTGCGCATGGCGTCTTCGAAAAATGGCCGGACCTCTACTTCGTGGTCATCGAGTGCGGCGTCGCCTGGGTGCCGTCGGTACTGTGGCGCCTGGACGCCGATTACAAAGCCCTACGCAAAGAGACGCCATGGCTGAAGATGCTGCCGTCCGAATATTGCCGGCGCAACATCCGCTTTTCCACGCAGCCGCTGGAGCAGCCCGCAAATATTCAGCATCTCTGGTCCACTCTCGAGGCAATGGACGGCGAAAATACGCTGATGTTTGCCTCTGACTACCCGCATTGGGACTATGACGATGCCAACACGCTGCAAATCCCTCCTGCCTGGAAGAGCAAGATCATGGGGCTGAACGCGCTGGAGGTCTACAAACGCATCCCCCGCGCGCAAGCGGCGAATGCCGCCTGAGGAAGCAGACGATGCCCGAGAAGACATACATCTGCCGCGTCGACGAGATCGAAACCGGATCTCCCTTCATCGCCAAGATCCGCAGCCTTTCGGTCGGGGTTTTTCGCATCGGAGATTCATTCCACGCTCTGCTGAACGTTTGTCCGCACCGTGGCGCTCCGCTTTGCGAGGGGCCGCAATGCGGAACAACTGCACCGGTCGAAGAGGCGCAATTCATCTATCACCGCGAAAACGAGATCGTGCGCTGCGCCTGGCATGGCTGGGAATTCGACATCAAATCAGGCGCGGCCCTGGTCGATCCCTCCGTTCGCGCGCGCACATTTCCAGTCACCGTCGAGGCGGGCAGCATCTATGTGACAGCCTGATCGAGGTGCGGATTTGAGCAGTTAGAAGAAGGGGTGATCGCGGCTAACGAGCAGATTTCTTCACAGGGTGCGTGACGAACAATAACGCGGAAAATCCGCAATGGGAGAGTCAAATGTCAGAATCTGAATACAAGCTTGGTATCGCTCAAAGCCTGATTGGCCGCGGCAAGATTTCTCGTCGCGACTTCATTCATCTTGGGCTGGCCGCTGGGCTGACGGTCACCGCTGCAGACAAGCTCTTCGTCAGCACGGCCCGGGCCGAACCGCTGCAGGGCGGCTTCGCCAAGCTCGGCATGGCACATGGCGCAACGACGGATTCGATCGATCCGGCCGGCTACCCGGACACCTTCACACAGACAGCGTTCTCGGGCTCGATGTCCAACAGCCTCACCGAGGTCGACGCGAAGGGCAACGTCCAACCGGACCTTGCCGAGAGCTTTGAATCGTCCGATGGCGCCAAAACCTGGGTCTTCAAGCTGCGCAAGGGCGCAACCTTCCACAACGGCAAGAATGTGACGGCGGACGACGTCGTGACTTCGCTGCGCTATCATATGGGCGACGAAACCAAATCGGCAGCGAAGCCGCTGCTTGAGCCCGTGGCGAGCATCAAGGCGGATGGCCCCGAATCGGTTGTCTTCACGCTGAAAAGCGGCAACGCCGATTTCCCCTACATCATGAGTGACTACCATCTGGTCATCATGCCGGCCAAGGACGGCAAGGCGGATTGGGGATCGGGCGTTCGCACCGGCGCTTTCGTGCTTGAGAATTTCCAGCCCGGAGTTTCGGCCAAACTCAAGCGCAATCCGAACTACTTCAAGAACGGCAAACCCTATCTCGATGAGGTGGAGTTCATCGCCATCACCGATCTCGCCGCTCGCATGGCCGCGTTATCGACAGGGGAGGTGGACTATATTGGCCGCGCCGACCTCAAGACCCTCGGCATGTTGAAACGCAATCCGAAGGTGGAGATCGTCGAGGTCACCGGCTATGGCCACTATACCTTGCCGATGAATGTCACGGTGGCGCCGTTCGATAATCCGGATGTCCGAATGGCTTTAAAGTGGGCGATCAACCGTCAGGAGATCGTCGACAAGATCTTTCTCGGCCACGCCACTGTGGCCAACGACAACCCGATCGCGCCGGCGATCAAATTCGCCACGAACCCGCAGCCGCAACACAGTTTCGATTCGGAGAAAGCCAAGCATTATCTGAAAAAGGCCGGGATGGAAAAACTGAAGGTGGACCTCTCGGTCGCCGATGCCGCTTTTGCAGGCGCTGTGGACGCGGCTGCGCTCATCCGCGAGACGGCAGCCCAGTGCGGCATCGACGTAAACGTCGTGCGTGAGGCCGAGGACGCCTATTGGGACAATGTCTGGCTCAAGAAACCTTGGTGCGCTTCCTATTGGAGCGGTCGCGCGACGGCGGACTGGATGTTCACGCAAGCCTTCGCCGCGGACTCCAGCTGGAACGAGTCGTTCTGGAAGAATCCCCGCTTCAACGAGTTGCTTGTCCAGGCGCGCGCCGAGACGGACGAGGCCAAGCGGGCGGCAATGTATGCCGAGATGCAGCAACTGACGCATGATGATGGCGGCAGCATCGTGCTGGTCTTCAACAATTTCGTCAGCGCCAAATCCAATAAGCTCGCACATGGCGAAGTGGCGCCGAACTGGGAGAATGATGGATTGAAGATGGCCGAACGCTGGTGGATCGCCACTGCGTGAGAGTGCGGGCCGGACCCGCGATGGCTACTGGGCTTCGGCTTGCAGCCGCGTGCCCTGCCGGGTGTGGCAGGGCAGCGACGGCAACGGGAAACGCGTGCACATGAACCCGGTCGCAAGAACGGTTCTGCAGCGCCTTGGCCTCGGCCTGGTCACGCTGTTCATCGTGTCCATCATTATCTTCTCTGCGATTGCAATGCTGCCGGGCGACTTCGCCAAGGCGATGCTCGGGCAATCCGCGACACCCGAAACGGTCGCCGCCTTCCAGCGAGAAATTGGCATCGACCGTCCGCCTGTCGAGCGTTACTTCGTCTGGGTCGGGCAGATGCTCCACGGGGATTTCGGCTCTTCGTTCGCGAGCCGCACCGGATATCGGCGCACCGTCGCCGAGATCATCGCGCCACGCCTCTACAATACGATGTTCCTCGCATCGATGACCGCGCTGATCGCAGTTCCGCTGGCCCTAGGACTGGGCATCCTCGCTGCGCTCTATCGCAATGGCTGGTTCGACCGGCTGGTGAACGCAGTGACGCTGACAACCATTTCGTTCCCGGAGTTTTTCGTCGCCTATATGCTTGCCTACCTGGTCATCTCGCGCGACACATTCATTGGATCCGAGTTCGCACAATCCCTGCCGCACTGGCTCGCAGTGTCACTGAACTGGATACTCAACGCAGTTCCCAAGTTCCCGACATTGTCGAACGTGAACGACCAGACGCCGTTCTGGGACCACGTCTGGAGAGTAGCCTTGCCGGCGATCACGCTTACGCTCGTCATCGTCGCCCATATGATGCGCATGACACGAGCGGCGATCATCAACATGCTCGCAAGCCCCTATATCGACATGGCGCGTCTCAAGGGAATGTCGCCCATGGCCATCGTACTCAGGCATGCCTTGCCCAACGCATGGGCTCCGATCGTCACGGTGGTGGCCTTCAATCTTGCTTATCTCGTCGTCGGAGTGGTCGTGGTCGAAGTGGTGTTCGTCTATCCCGGCATCGGCCAGCTGATGGTCGACGCCGTCAAATCAAGGGATGTTCCGGTTGTCCAGGCTTGCGCCCTGATTTTCGCGGCGACCTATATCCTCCTCAATCTGACTGCCGACATCATTTCCATCGCCACCAATCCCAGGCTCTTGCATCCACGATGACCAGCTACGAACCCATCGCTCAGATTCACAGGCTGAGGCGCTCGCGCGCCACCCGGGCCAAAACGGCGCTGAAGAAGGCACCCTTCAGTGCCTGGTTCGGCATCCTCGTGATCATCGGCTATGTCATCGTTGCGGTCTTCGCGCACTGGATCGCCCCATACGGCGAAACGCAGGTCTTCAGCGAAGCCTTCGCACCGTGGAGCCAGCAGTTCAAATTGGGAACCGACCAGCTCGGCCGCGATATGCTCACGCGCTTGATTTACGGTGCGCGCAACACCATCGGTATCGCTGTGGCGACCACACTGCTGTCCTTCGCGGTCGGCGTCTCGCTAGGCCTTCTAGCCGCATTGTACAGAGGATGGCTCGACCAGATACTGTCGCGTGCGGTGGACGTGTTGATGTCGATCCCAAGCCTTATCTTCGCCCTGGTGCTGCTTTCGATCTTCGGCTCGTCGATCACCAGCCTGATCATCATCATTGCGCTGCTCGATTCTACCCGTGTCTTTCGGCTCGCACGCGCCGTCGGGCTTAACGTGGCAGTGATGGAATATGTCGAAGTGGCGCGATTGCGCGGCGAAGGCCCGAAATGGATCATCGCCAAGGAAATCCTTCCCAACGTCATGCCGCCGCTGGTCGCGGAGTTCGGCTTGCGATTTTGCTTCGTATTCCTCACGATCGCGGCACTGTCCTTCCTGGGCGTCGGTATTCAGCCACCGACCGCCGATTGGGGATCGATGGTGCGCGAGAATGCGACCCTGATCACCTACGGCGATGTCACGCCGCTGCTGCCGGCCGGCGCGATTGCCCTCCTCACGGTCTCCGTGAATTTCGTCGTCGACTGGTTCCTGCACGCAACAAGCGGATTGCGGGATGAAAAATAGCGCTCCCGGATTGCGCGAAAAAGGCAAGGATCTGCTTCAGATCCGCAATCTGCATGTGGAGGGTTTCTCTGACGAGCGGTGGCATCCCATTGTCCGCGGGGTCGATCTGGCGCTGAAGCGGGGGGAGGTTCTTGGCTTGATCGGCGAGTCAGGCGCCGGCAAATCCACCATTGGCCTTGCTGCAATGGGTTATGCGAAGCCGGGCTGCCGGATTACACAGGGCTCGATCCTGTTCGACGGGATTGATCTTCTGGCACTCAGCGAAACAGGGCGCCGCCGCCTCCGAGGCTCGCGCATCGCCTATGTAGCGCAAAGCGCAGCAGCCTCTTTCAATCCGGCCCACCGCCTCCTCGATCAGACTGTCGAAACTGTGGTGGCGCATGGGATTGCCAGCCGAGAGAAGGCGAACCGGAGTGCGGTCGATCTCTATCGGCGTCTTCAGCTTCCAGATCCGGAGACCATCGGCTTTCGCTATCCTCATCAGGTTTCCGGCGGACAGTTGCAACGGGCGATGACCGCGATGGCGATGGCTTGCCGTCCGGACCTCATCGTCTTCGACGAGCCAACGACGGCGCTCGATGTGACGACGCAGGTCGAAGTTCTCGCCTCCATTCGCAACATCGTGGAGGAATTCAACACCGCTGCAATCTATGTGACGCATGATCTGGCGGTGGTGGCGCAAATGGCGGACCGCATCATGGTCTTGCGCCACGGACTTACCGTGGAGGAGGCAGACACGCGCCAGATGCTCGCCTCGCCCAGCCAGGAATATACCAAGACGCTCTGGGCCGTGCGCAAGCTCGCCAAGCCCGAAGTTCCGGCCGATGACTATCTGCTTACGATAGACAAGGTCACGGCGGCCTACGGCCGGGCGGTTCAGGTGCTCCAGGATGTCTCCATCAAAGTTCCACGTGGAAGAACGGTGGCTGTGGTCGGCGAATCCGGTTCCGGGAAATCGACGCTCGCTCGCGTTGTCACCGGCCTGCTGCCGCCGCTTTCGGGATCGATTTCCTTTGCTGGCCAGGCCCTTTCCAAGACCCTGAAGACGCGCCCAAAAGAGATCCTGCGCCGCATACAGATGATTTATCAAATGCCCGACAACGCCCTAAATCCGCGCCAGACGGTCGAAGAAGTCATAGCTCGTCCGCTTGAATTCTACCTCGGCCTCAAGGGTGCACAGCGGGATCGGCGGATCGGCGAACTCATGCACATGGTCGAGATGAGCGAAACTTACCTGGATCGTCTGCCGGCCGAACTGTCGGGGGGTCAGAAGCAGCGCGTTTGCATCGCCCGGGCGTTGGCTGCCGATCCGGAACTCATCATCTGCGACGAAATCACGTCCGCGCTCGACCAGATTGTGCAAGAGGAAATCCTGAAGCTCTTAATGCGGCTTCAGCGCGAACTCGGCATGAGCTACATTTTCATCACCCATGACATTGCCACTGTGCGGGCGATCGCCGACGAAATTGTGGTCATGCACCAGGGTAAGGTCGTTGAGCAGGGATTAAAAAGCGAAATTCTCACGCCGCCGCATGCCCCTTATACCGAACGGCTTTTATCCTCCGTGCCGGAAATGGATCCGGACTGGCTCACAAGGCTGCTCGCCAGCCGGAGGATGTGATCGTCGGGCAGAGCCTTGCGTGTCTTGCCTTGCTTTTTGCCTAGCCCGCAGAATCGCTCGGAATGGCCAAGGCCACTTTTCTTGGAAAAGGCGAAGAATTCTATACACAAGTCGCCGTCTATCTGAGACTTCCTTCTATCTGAGAGGATCTCTTTCGGCTTAGATGTCTGCGGCTGCTTGAGAACTTCGTGGGCAGCTTTGGGGGCAAACAGTGATTCACCTCGACGACTTTGCTTGGCGAGCAAGGCTGATCGCCTCAGCCCAGGCGCAGGATAAGGATCGCGCCATCAGAGATACGACACCATCATCGAGCGGTTCGAGCCGCCGCCGCGGCCTCCGCGGCCGCTGCGCTCAGATTTCGCCCAACGCGATCTCAAGCTCGTGAAAAGGAATTGCCAATGCTCGTGATCCATTCGACGCCTCTGACGACCCTCGTCGCGCTAGTCACGCTTGGCTTTTTTTGCGGCGCCGGCGCGCGCGCCGATACCCTTCCCCCGGTCGCGGGCGACCCGCCTGAAAGTGTTTCGGCTGTCATCGGAGAGATCCAGTCGAAAGCGGCGTACGCGCACACGAGTTGGGGCATGCGCGTGGTCGATCTCGACACGGGGGCCGTGCTTGTCGACCAGGCGGGAGACCGGGCGCTGACTCCTGGATCGATCATGAAGGTATACAGCACCGCCACCGTGCTGGATATGTATGGTGCCGAGTACCGGTTTCACACTCCGGTCCACAGGACCGGGTCCGTCTCGGACGGTGTGCTTGGCGGTGATCTGATCCTGGTCGCGTCCGGCGACTTCAGTTTCGGTCTACGCGAGCAGCCGGACGGCACCCTCGGCTACAACAATATGCCGGAAATCGACCACAACTATGCTGATACCGGCTTTGCAGGCGGCGCCCTGGTGAAGGGGAGCGACCCCCTCGCGGCGCTGAATGGCCTGGCCAAGGACGTTCGCGGTTCGGGCATCACGGAGATCAAGGGCGACGTCATCATTGATGCGCGTCTCTTCGAAACCTATCGCGACCCGACAGACGGAATCATCTCACCCGTCTGGCTCAACGAAAACGTCATAGACATCATGACGGCGGCGGCCAGCGTTGGTCAGCCGGCCAGGATCGATTGGCGACCCAAGATTGCATCCGTCAAGATAGCGAGCGACGTGATGACCGTTGCCGAGAATCCGAAGCCCATCACGATCGAATTGGCGGGTCCGGGAGAGATACGGGTCACCGGCGAAATAGCCGTCGGAGCTCCACCCGCCTTGAACATATGGCCTGTGACCGACCCGGCTTCGTTTGCCCGGACCGCTTTTATCGAAGCTCTGCAGCGCGCCGGAGTGACAGTTGGTGCAAACGCGCTTGGGCCAAATCCAGCGGACAAACTACCGGACACGGCGGTCTATTCTGCTGAGAACAAAGTGGCGGAACACGTCTCGCCTCCACTCTCAGAGTTCGTCAAAGTGGTTCTCAAGGTTAGCTACAATCGCGGAGCGCATCTGATGCTGTGCCTTGCAGCTGTAAAAGCCGAAAGCCGCGACTGCGTGGTTGGAATCAGCAAGGCGCTTGACCTTCTCGACAAGCTGGGCGTATCGCGGCAGAGCACCTACGTCTTCGACGGTGCCGGATCCGATGACCACGCCAAGACAGCTCCTGCAGACCAGACCACGGTGCTGGCGCGAGTCGTCAAAACACCTTGGGGCCAGGCCATCCGGGATGGGATGGCTGTCCTGGGAGTGGATGGAACGCAGGCTCAGAACGGCCTTGGAAGCCCAGCGGCCGGGCATATCCAGATCAAGGACGGTACACGGGTTACGATTACGCCCGGAGACCATCAGGGAATCATCATCGCCAAGACGCAAGTCGGCTACATCGACACGAAAAGCGGCCGCGAGCTCGCTTTCGCGATCTTCCTTAACACTGCGCCTTTTGGCTCGATCGACGATTTCATCGCCGCCGATCACGACATTGCTGCGATCGCCGCTGCGATCCAGCAAGCTTACTAGGCGTCGGGACCCGGACGCCGCTGAACTGGACTGCGTCTGGCCGGCTGCTCGTCGGCCATTTGCCGGAAGCCGAACGCCGCGCCATTTTCACCCGATGCGCAATCGCCTCTCCGACCGGACGCGCCGAAACAGACGAGAATGTGCTGGCTCGCGCGGCCGCCGCAGCATTGGAGCAGGGCCTGTCGATACAGGCCGGTGAATCTGACTTTTCAGTTGCTTGCATTGCGGCTCCCATCCGTGGCAGCCAAGGAGCCTGCCGTGCGACGATCTCGATCGTCGTCCCGGATGTGAAGTTGAAGCAAAAGAACCCCGACTTGATTACGATGGTCAAGACCAGTGCGCGCCGCATCGAGTCGCGGCTCGGTTGGCGAACTGTCCGGCCACAACTATCAGGCCTTCCGCTGGTCCTTCCCGTACCGATTTGTACTAGCTTCCCGCCAGCGACAACCCGCGGGCGCGCTCGCATAGCTGGACAAGCAATTCACTGCGTCGGGCTTCCGGCGTGTCGACCGGCAACACGAAGCAAAGAGTCTTGTTGATCGCCCCGTTGCCATCGCGGATGGGCGCGGCCATGCACCAGGTGAAGCGGTCGGCCAGAGCAGCCGTCTCACTGAAACCTTGCTGGCGCGCCAGAGCTACATCGCCGAAGAACTCGGCTGGCGCAATGACGCGGCCGTCGGGAAGCTTGTAGTCGCCAGGCGGAATGAAGTCCTGTATTTCCTGCTTGCTCATATGGCCGAGCAGCAGCCTTCCGGACGCCGTCCACGGGATCGGCACCTCGACTCCAACATCGCTTGAGATCCGGAACGGGCCGGGCGAGTCCCGGCAATCAAGGACGACGTATTTGTTCCCGCGCAGGCCACACAGTTGAACGGTTTCGCCCGTCTCCTCGCCTAGTCTGTCCAGGGTTTCGATGATGCGCCGATAGTGGGCATTATGATGTGAGTAGGCCCAGCCGAACAGATGCATCGCCTTTCCGAAATAGACATAGCCTTCCGTCCCGACGTTCTCGAGCATTTCGGCTTCCAGCAGGCTGTTGACGATCTCATAAGTGGTCGAACGCGGCGCGCCGATCATCTTGGCGATATCGCCGACGCGCATCGGCGCGCGCTGCCGCAGAAGCGCTTCAAGCAGCGTGATAACGCGGTCGATCCCGCGGCGCCGTTCGCCATTGCGCGGCTCAGCGCGGACTTCCGTTTCGATCAAACCAGTGACGCCATCGCTCATGTGGGCCGCACCCCGCGCAAAATCATTTCGGCCCTCGTCTCAAGACGCTTGAAAGATGTCAAGGCTCAGTCTAGCATCCGATCTGTCCGATATACAGGCCTATTGTCTGGAATATCGGACAATAACGAGCCAGGCGCAGAAATTCCTGACGAGAAAAAGCGCGGTTTCCGAAATGCGGCAACCGACGGGTTTTCTCGTCTCGACCTCGCACGTCCAGGCATAACCTCAGAAGGGAACAATCATGACCAAATCATCGTTTTTCGCATCCGCCAGCGCCCTTTGCCTCGGTCTTCTCCTCAGCGTTGGCGCCGGTTCGCAGGCCAACGCCGCCGCTAAATGCATCAAGGGCGACCGCAAGGCGCCGTATACGATCGGCTGGGCCAACATCTATTCAGTGCCGACCTGGATGAAGCAGACACAGGGCACGATCGAAGCCGAAGTCGAGACTTTGAAGAAGCAAGGCTTGGTCGACAAGCTCGTCGTGACCGACGCCCAAGGCGATGCCAATGTCCAGATTCAGCAGATCCAATCGATGATCGATTCCGATGTCGATGCCATCATCCTGATCGCTGGCTCGTCGACTGCGCCGGCGCGCGTGCTGGCGGACGCCTGCACCAAGGGCATCGCGATCATCAATTTCGACAGCCTCGTCGACACCGACCAGGTGACCGCCAAGGTCAACACCGATTCCTCACAGTGGGGCGATCAGGCGGCCAAGTTCCTGATCGACGCCATCGGCGGCAAGGGCAAAATTTTGATCCTCAATGGCCCAGCCGGCGTTTCGGTCAGTGACGACCGGCGCAAAGGCGCCGATGCCGAGCTTAAGGCTCATCCCGATGTGAAGGTGCTTGCCGAAACGAACACGCCCTACAATGTCGCGCCCGCCCAGGAAGCCGTCACCAGCCTGCTTTTCGCCAATCCCGAAATCGACGGCATCCTGTCGCTCGGCGGCGCTCTGTCGGCGGG
>NZ_SUEG01000002.1:0-45306 GCF_005063415.1 Mesorhizobium sp. | reverse complement strand
TGCCGTGCTCGCGCTCGACAAGCAGGGTCGCGAACAGGTGCCGATCACCGGCGAGAATGCGCGCCAGTTCCTCGAATTGTGGAAGGAAAAGGGCTTGAAGAGCTGGGCGACGATGCAGCCGAACTGGCTCGGCGCTTTCGCCACCTACACCGCCGTACAGGCGCTGGACGGCAAGGATGTGCCGGCTTTCGTCAAGATCCCGCTGCCGGTGATCGACAATTCCAACATCGACGAATATCTCGCCCGGGCTAAGGATTTCCCGGCTGACGGTTACATCTATTCGCCGTACGATGAGGATCTGTTTAAGAAGCTGCTGGCCCAGAAATAAGCCTGAAGGGTGGTAGCATTGACAACCACGGCTACGCTTCTCGCCGCGCGGGGGGTGTCGAAGTCCTTCTTCGGCAACCCCGTCCTGCGCAACGTTTCCATCGCTCTGCAGCCGGGCCGCGTGCATGCGCTGCTCGGCGAGAACGGCGCGGGGAAGTCGACGCTGATCAACCTTTTGTCCGGCGCCCTGCGCCCGGACGGCGGGGCGATCGAGGTTGATGGACGTCCGGTATCGCGCATGAGCCCCGCTCATGCGCGGCACGCCGGCATCGCCGTTGTCCAACAGGAACTCAGCCTGACGGCCAGTCTCTCGATCGCCGAAAATATCGGGCTCGGCGCCTATCCCAAGAGATTCGGCTTGGTCGATTATACCGAACTCGCCGCACGGGCCAGGGCCGCATGCGATCTTGTCGGCCTTCGCGAACCGCTGTCGACGCCGGTGGGGCATCTGTCACTCGGCCGCCGTCAGATGGTGGAGATCGCCAAGGCGCTTTACCGGCGGCCGCGCGTGCTCATTCTCGACGAACCCACCTCATCGCTATCGGCAACCGAGACAAAAACCCTCACGGACCTGCTGGAAAGGCTTCGGGCCGAGGGCATCGCCATTCTCTACATCTCACACCGGCTGAACGAAGTGATGACGCTGTGCCAGCATGTCACCGTACTGAAGGACGGCGCCTGCACGGCGGACCAGTCGCTGGAAGAAACTGATGCCGCCGGGCTGGTGCGGCTGATGGTCGGCCGCGACCCCGGCGATCTCTTTCCACGATGGCGGCCTTCACCATCGCCAGCCAGCGCCATCTCGGTTCGTAATTTTTCGGCCGGCCTGATGCGCGACGTCGATCTCGACATCAGGACGGGCGAGGTGCTTGGGATCGGCGGCCTGGTCGGGCAGGGGCAGGAAGATCTGCTGCTTGGCCTCTACGGCGCGATCCCGGCTAGGACGGCATCCGCGACCGTAAACGGTGCTTCGGGTTTGCCGGGCGGCGTGCCGAGCGCCAATGCGCTCGGCCTCGCCTATGTCCCGGCCGACCGCAAGCGCGAAGGCCTGCACCTGATCCATCCCATCATCACCAACATGATGCTACCAGCCTTCGCAAGGCTGCCGGCGTTGAAGCTGCGCAGCCGGCGTGCCGAGCGCGATATGGCGAGGGGACTCGCCGCCCAGCTTGCCATCAAGGGCGATCTCGACCGCCCGGCGCAGGCACTCTCAGGTGGCAACCAGCAGAAGGTCGCGCTGGCGAAATGGATGCCACACGATCCGCTTGTGCTTCTCCTCAACGACCCGACGCGCGGCGTCGATGTCGAGACCAAGCGTGAGATCTACATGATGCTTCGCAATCTCGCTGCCGCCGGCAAGGCGATCGTCCTGCTCAGTTCCGACACACCCGAACTGGTGCACCTTTGCGACCGCGTCGCCGTGGTCCGCGAAGGCCGCATCAAGGCCATGCTCGAGCGCGAGGCACTGAGCGAGGAAGCCATCGTCTCCGCCGCAATGGGCGCCGAACAGCAGAAAGTTGCGGCATGAGCACGGTTGTATCCTCAAGCCAAGCCGGCGCCCTCTACTGGCCGGTTCAGCTGCGCCGAAATGTTGGCGTGCGCAGCCTGTTCGCCGTGGTTCTGGCGTTCCTCGTTGCCTACGGCGTGTTGTTCCCCGGCCTCTTGACGGCGTCCGGCTTCGCCAAATTCACCCAGAGCTGGTTTCCGCTGGCGCTGGTCGCGATGGCCCAGGCGATCCTCATGCTCACGGGCGGCATCAGCTTGGCGATCGGCGCACTGGTCAGTCTCGGCGCGGTAATCGCCGCGACGACGATGATCGGGCCGCTGGGCGTTGCCGGCGGTACCGCCGCAGTGGCGCTGACCGGTGTCGGCATCGGTGCCGCGACGGGGTTCATCGTCGTGAAGCTTCGGTTGCCGGCCATCGTGGTGACGCTCGCCGGCTCCTTCATCATCGGCGGTGCTGCGTTGCTCATCCTGCCGAGGCCGGGCGGCGCCATTCCGGAGTGGCTGTCGGACCTGCTTGCCGGCAACACGCCGGCGGCATTCGTGTTGTTGGTGCTCGTCGTGCTTTTGTGGAAACTCTATCTCGCCACGCCGCTTGGGTTGAGCCTCTATGCCGCCGGTGAGAATCCGGTCGGCGCCTATCGCTCCGGCGTGCCGGTCGATGGCGCGCGGATCGCGGCCTATGCGATCAGCGGTCTGCTTTGCACAGGCGCCGGCCTGTTCGTCGCCGCGCAAACGGGTTCGGGCGATCCGGTCATAGGCTCGGCCTTCACGCTGAATTCCATTGCCGCCGCGGTGCTCGGCGGAATCGGCTTCCTCGGCGGCCAAGGCACGATGCGCGGTGCGCTTGCCGGCAGCCTGCTGCTCAGCCTGATGATCAGTGTCATGTTCTTCCTCGGCTTCACGCCAGTTGCTCAGTATGTCGCCCAAGGCCTCATCATCATCGGGGCGGTCGCCATTCCGCAATTCCGCAAGGTGCAGCAATGACAGCACGGAAAGAGAGCGCGCGCGGCAGGCGGGCGTTGACGATCCTGCGCAGCCGGCCCTTCCTCACGGTCGCTATCGTTGCCGCGGTGTGGATCGCGGCGAGCTTCGCTTCACGTGGCTTCGGCGCTTATGGTCATTTGCGCTATTTGGTCGAGTTGGGCGCGGTGATCGGCCTGGTCGCGGCGGGCCAGACCTTCGTGGTGATTGCCGGCGGCATCGACCTTTCCGTCGCGGCGATCGTCACGGTCAGTGCCGTCAGCCTCCCGCTGCTCTCATTGCAGGCGGATCCGACCGGGCTCACAGCCGTTCTTGCAGTGCTTGCGTTGACGACCGCGATAGGTCTCGTAAACGGGCTGGGCGTGGCGCTGTTGCGCGTTCATCCAATGATCATGACACTGGCGATGGCGACATTCCTGCAGGGCCTCCTGATCATCATCGCCGGCGGCAGCGCCGTGACCGCCGAGAACCCGCTGGTCCGCTGGCTCGGCAATGCGCGGCCAGCCGGTATTCCGGCAGGCGTGCTTTTGTGGGTGGCCATTTCCGTGATCGTTCTGACCACGATGCATGCGACATCCCTCGGTGCCCGGATTTTCGCGATGGGCGCCAATCCGCTTGCCGCGGCGCTGTCCGGAGTTTCCGTCGCCTCGACCACGCTCGCGGTCTACGGCATCAGCGGCTTCTGTTCGGGACTTGCCGGTATGTTGGTCCTCGGCATGAACGGCCAAGGCTATGTCGGGATCGGAGATCCCTATCTCCTCGCCTCGATTGCCGCCGTGGTGCTCGGCGGCACCTCGATACTGGGCGGGCTCGGCACCTATGCCGGTACTATCCCCGGCGCCATCCTGCTGGTCACGATCACGGCGCTGATCACCGTCGTCAACGCATCGCCCGGCTGGCGCAGTATCCTGTTCGGATCGCTGATTCTGGGGCTGCTGCTTCTCTCAGGCAGGGAGCAGGCCCGCCGATGAAATATCGTGCAGCCGGTAGATACGCCTTGCGTTGCCGAAGAACAGCGCCGTTTGCTCGTCCGCGGAAAGCTCTCCTGCAATGGCTTTGAAGCTGTCATATACTGCATCGAACGACGCATGCAGGCCGGCGACTGGGAAGTCACTGCCGAACATCGCGCGCTGCGTACCGAAACAGTCGATGCAATGCATGACAACCGGCTTCAGGCTGTCGAGTGTCCAGTCATGATCATAGGCGACCAGATCCGATATCTTGATGGCAGCGTTGTCGCACTCCGACAAAAGCCGCAGCCCTTCGCGCCACACCCGCATCCCGTACGCATCGCGATCGATCGGGCTGCCGCAGTGGTTGAGAACAAAGAGCTGGTCCGGAAAGGCCGCTGCGAGGCGCGCCGCACCGGCGAGCTGGCGCGGAAACACCATCAGGTCGAAAACCAGCCGGTGGCGCCCAAGCAGGGACAGGCCGGCACGCCAGGCCTGATCGTCCATGATGCCGTCACGGGCAGCAAAACGGCGGGCAGGATCCGGATCCCAGCTCAGTATGTCGCGCACACCGACGACACGGTCGAATGCCGCCTGCGCCTCGACCAGCGCCGGCGCTTGGCGGCTCGCCAGCGGTATGTGAACGACATAACGGGCGGCCACGCCGCGCGACTTGTCGAGCGTTTCAAGCCACCGCGTTTCGCCGACGCAGTCATCCCCGGTCCAGCCGGCTTCGACATGGACCGTTGCGACGACATTGTGCCGGCCGGCGTCGCGCAAATAATCTTCAGGAAGGTAGTTTCGCCGCAACGGGCCAAGCTCCCCCAGACCGCCGCGTTCGCCAGCCGTTGTGGCGAGCCAGGGGTGCCGGCTGAGGCCGAGATCCCAAAGATGATGGTGGGCATCGATGATCGGTCCGCGGTAAGGTGTTGGCACGCATCTCTCTCATGGTGTGGCCGGAATCGGAAATCGATCCGGACTTCATCCTGTGAAGGAAGGACTAGCATCGGATGACCGAAAGCTCACCCGTACTGTCGCTGGCGACTCGAGAAAATTTCCTCCTCGATGACCGTATCCGCGGCGTGCCGCCTGGCACCCTCGGCTTGGACAGCAGCCTTGTCGCATCTGAGCGCTGGCATCCAGCGCATGGGCGTATGTCGTTGCCGGTGTTGACCGTCGACGAGGAGGCCTTCATCGCCAATCGTGACCTGTTCCTGCGCTATGCGCGAGAACAGGGCGCCCTGATCGCCCCGCATGCCAAGACCCCGATGGCGCCTGATCTTGCCCGGTCGCTGATCGAGGCCGGAGCATGGGGCACGACCGTCGCCGACATAAGGCAGGCCACGGTGATGCTCCGAGCCGGAGTCTCTCGGCTGATCATTGCCAATGAGGTCGGCGGACCAGGTGGTGCGAACCGGCTTGCGGTTCTTGTCAGCGCCTGGCCAAGCGCCGAGTTCTACGTTTTCGCCGATTCGATCGCCGCCGTGAATGCGCTTGCCGAAGCCTGGCGGGCCAATGCGACGCTGCCGCCATTGCGCGTGCTCGTCGAACTTGGAGCGGGGAGGGCAGGCGCCCGGACCACCGGCGAAGCCGAGGCGATTGCCGACGCGATTATAGCAGCCGGCGGCCGGCTGCTGATCGCCGGCGTCGCAACCTATGAAGGTGCCGCGGCGCAGCCCGATCCTGGCGGCACGGATGAGGCGATATCCGCCCTGCTGACAATGACAGCCGACATGTTCCTGCGGCTCCGCGCCCGCGTCGGCGGCGACACCCCGCTGATCGTCACGGCAGGCGGCTCGGTATACTTCGACAAAGTGGTGGCAGCGCTTTCGCCTCTCGTTTCCAGGGACGGCAGCGCGACTCTGGTGCTGCGCAGCGGCGCCATCTTCTTCCACGACCATGGCGTCTACGACCGCTCGCTCGGCGCACTCGATGCCCGCGAGGGCTTTGCAGTCGACGGCTTCAATGCGTCCGCACGAAATTCGTTCCGTCCGGCTTTGCGCCTGTGGGCCGAGGTACTGTCGCGGCCGGAGCCCGCCCTTGCGATCTGCGGGATGGGCATGCGCGACGTGTCGTTCGACCAGGGCTTTCCAATTGTCCTGACCATCTTTCGTGCCGGCAAGCAGCTGCCGATAGCGCGTGCCGAGGTCTTCAAGCTCAACGACCAGCACGCCTTCCTATCAATTGCGTCGGGCGACGACATTGCCGTCGGCGACACCGTTGAATTCGGCATCTCCCATCCCTGCACCTGCCTCGATCGCTATCGCGTGATCTTCGGCGTCGACGCGGCCGGGTATGTCAGCCACGCTTTTCCCACCTATTTCGGCTGACCATCGTCGCGATTTCCAAAAAGAGAACCTCGAAAGGATCTGATATGATCAAGTACTTCCAGTCCGGCTCCCGCATGTCGCAGGCGGTCGTCTATGGCGGCCTCGTGCACATAGCGGGCCAGGTCGCAGAGGATCGCAAGGCCGGCATCGAGGGTCAGACGAGCGAGGTACTCTCCAAGGTCGAGGCGCTCCTGGTCGAGGCAGGCAGCAGCAAGTCGAAGCTCGTGGCGGTCAACATCTTCCTGCCGCAGATTGGCGATTTCGACGCCATGAACAGTATCTACGATGCCTGGGTGGATTCCGCCCGTTTGCCGGCGCGTGCCTGCGTCGAGGCGCGTCTCGCTGATCCTGACCTCCGCATTGAGGTCACCGCCGTCGCGGCTGTGTGAACCACCGCCATGCACACCGGCATCAGCCATTCCCTCGATTTCGATCGGGACGGCAAGACGCTCAGCCATCTGAGCATCCCGTTCTCGATAGACCGTTCGCCATATTTCCAAATCAAGGTCCCGATCTGCCTCATTCGCAACGGTGAGGGTCCGTCGCTGCTTCTTATGGCCGGCAATCACGGCGATGAATATGAAGGCGAGCTGTCCTTGGCGAAGCTGGTCCGCCGGCTCGATCCAGCGCGCGTCAGGGGCCGCGTCACCATCCTGCCGATGGCCAATGTGCCGGCGGTGATGGCCGCCAAACGCTGCTCGCCGCTCGATGGCGGCAATCTCAATCGCGCCTTTCCCGGAGATCCGTCGGGCACGCCGACAAGCCGGCTCGCCAACTTTCTCGAGACAGACCTGTTCCCCCGACACGACATTGTCTTCGACATCCATTCGGGGGGCACTTCGATGGAACATCTGACGACTGCACTCGTCGAGCGCAATGCCGATCCCGAGCGCCACAGGCGCGGCGTGGAGCTGATGCGGGCGCTCTGCATGCCCTATGGGTTCGTGGCCGACAATGGCCAGGCCTCGCCGACCTCCATGGGCGCAGCGCGCCGTGCCGGCGCCATCGGCGTCAGCGGTGAGTTCGGGGGCGGCGGCACCGCCACGGTCGACACGATGGCGATCACCGCTCGCGCGATCGACAATCTGCTGATTGCGCTAGGCCTGGTCGACGGGCCAGTTGTTGGCGCGGAGCCAATGCATTCGATGCCGACGCGACTGCTTTCGCTTTCGCGGCATAGCCAAGGCCTCTACGCCACCCGCCGCGGCTGGTTTGAACCCGCCGTGAGGGTTGGCGACAGCGTGAACGCCGGACAATTGGCTGGCTGGTATCACGATCTCGAAAGGCTCGATCTTGCCGAGGAAGCCTTGCATTTCGTCGAAAACGGCATCGTGCTTTCGCGGCGGCTGCATACAATGTGCGAGGCAGGAGACTGCCTCATGCAAGTCGCCGAACCCGTAGAAGCCTAAAGGGAAACCGCACGGCGTCTGCCTGCTGCGTCACTCTGGAGAACTGAGGATATCTTATGCAGCTTTCCATGTGGACCTACCCCTGGGATGTTCAGGATCTGGGCTTCGAGATGGTCGAACGCGATCTGGTCGAACGCGCCGGGCTCAACATGATCAGCCTTGCTGCCTCGTATCATGCGGGGCGCTTCCTTCAGCCGCGCAGCCCGCGCCGCAAAGCCTATTTCCCGGAGGACGGCACGATCTACTTCAAGCCAACCGCCGCGCGATGGGCCGACCTCGCAATTCAGCCCAAGGTGGCGGACGTGATCTCGCAGGGCGGCGACGTGCTTGGCGAGCTCGTCCGCAGACGAGACGCCAATGGGCTGGGTGTTTCGTGCTGGACGGTATGCCTGCACAATACCCGCGCCGGCATGCTTCATCCGCAGGTGGTTACCCGAAATGCCTTCGGCGATCCCAATTATTACAACCTTTGTCCCTCGCATCCGGATGCGCGCGCCTATGTTCGCGCGCTGGTCGCCGACGTTACGCACACTTACAAGCCGGACAGGATCGAGCTCGAAAGCCCGTCATTCATGAGCTTCGCCCACGAATACCATCACGAGAAAGACGGTGTCGGGCTGACCGCGGAAGATGACTTCCTTCTGTCGCTGTGCTTTTGCCCGTCCTGCCTCGCCCGCGCCGCTTATGCCGGCATTGACGGCCAGGCGGCGCGCAAACTGGTCAGAGGGTGGATCGTCGAGACCTGTGATCGTGCCGTTCCGGCACCGCGTTTTCCGGACTTTCCGAACGGTAGCTTCGATACCTTCCGGCCCTGGCCAGAATTATACGACTTTCTGCTGTGGCGGTTCGAGCCGGTGACCAGCTTGGTTGCCGAGCTGCGCGACGTTGCTGATCCGGGCACACGTGTCCTCATCATTGACCTGAAGGACGGCTGGTTGGGCGGCTGCGATCTGGCAGCTCTCGCCCAGGCTTGCGACGGCGCGATCCTGTGCGCCTACGATATGCAGGCCAGCGATGTCGCAGATCTGATGGCCACTGGCCGTGCCAGGCTCGGAGCAGAGAAATTCCTTGGGACCGGTTACCGGCTGTTCCATCCGGAAATGGCAGGCCCCGACATTCTCGCCGCCAAAGTGAAACCGGCGCTGGCGGCGGGCGTCGACGGCATCAATTTCTACAATTACGGCCTTGTCCCTGCCGCACGCCTCGATTGGGTGAGTGCCGCACGATCTGTGTGAACAATCGATCCACTGTCGATCCAATAGACCTCATTTGCCTCGAGCATTGCGCGTAATGCCGGAGAGTCGCTGGGAGGACTTCCCGCATGGATCCTCGCATCGCCTTTGGCCGGCGGCCAGCAGCCTAACTGAAAGTCGAGGCATGGCTGCGAGAGGCCACGCGGGATGGGAGGGGGTTATACGGTCGAGCGTATCTTCCAGTTTATTCGCGCGAGCGCATATTGAAATTTATCTTCGGAAGCGTATATCTCATAGCTAGAGAGGTACGCTGTGGACCAAATCGCCCGAACGCCCAAGCAACTCGGAGATGCCATCCGCCGGCAGCGCCGCAAACTCGGTCTGAACCAGACCACTGTCGGGGAGCGCACGATGCTGCGCCAAGCGACCATCTCGGCCGTCGAGAATGGTGCGCCCGGGACACAGCTCGGAACGCTTTGCGACATTCTCGCAGCGCTCGACCTTGAATTGGTTGTCCGCTCTCGGACCAGGGCAAAGTCGACCGAGATCGAGGACGTCTTCTGATGGCTCGTCCGCGGCGGCACCTCCCGCTCAATGTCTTCTTGAACAGCCGTCTCGTCGGGCGGCTGAATAGACAATCCAGCGGCGCGATCGATTTTCAGTATGATCCGTCCTGGCTTGACTGGGAGCACGCGCTACCAGTCTCGCTATCTCTGCCTCTACGTGAAGATCGCTATATCGGTGCACCCGTCATTGCCGTCTTCGACAATCTCTTGCCCGACAGCATCCCGATTCGCCGCCGTATGGCGGAGCGTGTTCATGCCCAAGGGATAGACGCCTATGACTTGCTTGCCGCTGTCGGACGGGATTGTGTCGGCGCACTGCAATTCCTGCCAGATGATGTCGAACCGGGCCCCGCCGGTATTGTCGACGGCAAACCCGTTGACGCTACCGAGATTGCTCGTCTCCTCCGCGATCTGGCATCGGCCCCCCTCGGGCTGGGCGAGGATGAGGATTTTCGGATCTCGATCGCTGGCGCTCAGGAAAAGACTGCGCTCTTGTTCTGGAAAGGACGTTGGTACAAGCCGCTGGCGACGACTGCTACAACGCACATCCTCAAGCCACAGATTGGACGCTTGCCAAATGGCATCGACCTTTCCTTCAGTGTTGAAAACGAATTTTTCTGCCTCAAGATGACAGCCGCCCTGGGGCTCCCGTGCGCCGTCGCCGCAATCGAGGAGTTCGAAGGCAATCGCGTGCTCGTAGTCGAACGTTTCGATCGCCGATGGACGAGTGACAACCGTCTCCTGCGCTTGCCCCAGGAAGACTGCTGCCAGGCTTTGTCTGTGCCTCCGTCGCTGAAATACGAATCCGATGGCGGGCCTGGGGTTCCGGCTATCCTTGGTCTGATGAAGGGAAGCGACCAACCGGAGCTAGATCAAGCTGCGGTTCTGAAGGCCGTGGTCGCCTTTTGGCTTCTCGGCGCCACAGATGGGCATGCCAAGAATTTTAGCGTCTTTCTTTCTCCCGGCGGCCGGTTCCGCATGACGCCGCTATATGATGTGATCTCAGCGCAGAGCAGCCTTAATGCGGGACAGATCAGGCGCAACAAAATGAAGTTGGCGATGGCTATAGGCGATGCACGCCACTACCTTATCGATAGCGTCATGCCGCGCCATTTCATCCAGACCGCCGCCAAGGCAGGAATTGGTCCAAAACCCGTCACGGCGATCTTTGACGAGCTGCGCCAACAGGCGCTAACGGCAATTGAACTAGTTTCTGCATCACTCCCAAAGGGTTTCCCTTCGCAAGTCGCAGATGCCATTAGCAATGGGGTCAAAGCTCGCGTGCGCAGACTGGAAGAGGTGTGATGCTGAAGATCGAGGCACAACCAGACTGATAGCCATTGGGACGGCCCAAATGATCTTCCTTAGCAGCAGCAACGCCGCGCGGGATGTAGTCAACCCACGGACTTGCCAGCCTGTAACTTTCTAACCAGGCCAATCAGCTGATTCAGATCAGCGCGTGGAAGCGCAACCATCTCGGCTGGGGGCTTGTGATATCCCGTTGTCAATTCCTCAATGGTTGCAGCACCCTTTGGTGTAAGCTTGACAAGTTTCACACGGCGATCGCTTGGCGACGGGATCCGTTCGGCGAGCCCCGCCTGCTCCAACCGGTCGACCAGCCAAGTCGCCGTCGAAAGGTCGCAGTGCCATTGAGCGGCCAATGCGCCGATCGGCTTGCCCACATCTTTGTCGAGGGTGAAGAGGGCGCGCGAGTCGTTGGGCGTCAGGCCCAATTTCTGTTGGATCGCCAACCGGTCCTGCGCGAACCGCATCAGGAAGTCAAACATCAGGCGCCAGACACCATCGATGAGCGGCGGGAGTGCGGATGCCTCATACGTTCTGGCACGACGTCCTTGCCGATGTGGTCGGCGAGAATGCTGGCGATGCCCAGGCGTTTACTCCTTTTCCTACCCGTTGTCGCCAAGTAGCACCGCGCAACCGCTTCAGTGACCTCGTCGGTGGTGGCGGTTTCGCCGAGGTCGGGCGTGTGCAGTGAGGCGTCCGCGATCACGCGCTCGACGGCGCCCATCAGGCGCTGCGCGGCAGCCGGCTCGCCGAGGTGCTCCAGCATTATCACGTCGACCAGAACGTAGTGCCGTCCTCGGGCATCATCACGCCGTTGAGCTTGTAGTTGTCCGAGCGCCAGTCGAAGTGCTGCACTTCAAAACTCGCCGTCACGCGTGGCGCAGGCGGCCAGCGCACGAAGCCCGGCCGCTACCACTTCCTTGCCGATCCCATCGCCTGGAATGGCCGCCATCCTGTAGCTTCGCATCGGTCCGGTCCCCCCTTGTGGTGCTAAACTCGCATGGACCATCGTGCCGGCCTTTGCGAGTGGAGGCCGAATGTCGCCGTTACCGCAAATGGTCAACCAAACCGTTCAGCAGGAGCAGCAACGCCCCAGCGACGACAGCCGCGGCAGCATCGTCCAGCATGATGCCGGCCCCACCCCTTACCTTGTCATGCATGATACGGATGGGCCAAGGCTTGACGACGTCGAAAAACCGGAAAGCAAGGAAGCCTGCTGCCCACCAGAGTGGGTCGAGTGGCAGCATGGAAAGTGTCACGGCGGCGCCGAAGGTCTCATCTATGACGACGATCTGTGGGTCCTCCGTCCCGGTACGGGAGATGACATGCGATGACGCCCATACGCCGACGGCGAACAGGGCCGTATAGGCAACCACGGTCAGCCAAGGCGATGCAGGTATCAGAGCTGCGGCAACAGCCACTCCAACCATTGCGCCGGCTGTGCCCGGCCATATTGGAGATAAACCCGTGCCAAGAGAGGTCGCGAGCAGGTAGGCAAACTTGGGCGAAAATTTATGCATCGAGTTTCGGCCGGCTTCCGACGGATGGCAAGCAATCATAGTCACATCGTTCGGGTGCGGCCGCCAGACCGCCGGTCGATTTGCGCCGTCAGCTTGGCGAGCACCTTAATCCGCCGGCCGCATCCGCCAAAAAGAAATCGCTGTTGCGTCGGGTTGAGAACGTTGCTGAGCCAGTTCTCCGTCTGCGTTGACCAAGTCGAACGGTGGCGACGGTGGAACAAACCCGCAAATTGCTGGTAAAGCTCGGTGAAACGACATCATCAGAGGAACCGCCATGATCGCCGGTCTCATGAAAAGTCGCATCGACCCGCTATGGGAGCAGGCCGCCGCTCCGCTGATCGGGATCGGCATGACGCCGAACCAGGTTACGGCCAGCGGGCTCGTGCTCGTCGCTTTGTCCTCGGCCGCCTACGTCTACCACCATTCAAGTCTTGCCTTTGGCCTTTGCCTGGCGTTTGCCTTCACCTTCGACGCGCTGGACGGTGCGGTCGCCCGCCGGACAAATATGAGCACTAAGGCCGGTGGCTATTTCGACGCTGTCGTCGACCGCTATCAGGAATTGGCCGTCTTTGCGGCTATCGGCTGGGTCGCCGATCTGTGGGCGATCGCAATGTTCGCGTTCGCCGGCGGGATACTCACAAGTTACGCCAAGGCGCGGACGGCGCTGGAAATCCCTGTGGAAAACCATGGTTGGCCGGATTTCTTTGAGCGAATGGAACGTCTGGTGTTCATTTGCGTGCTGCTCGCTGCCGACGGAGTCGCGAACGCCATGGGCGCGGCTTCGCCCTGGATTCTGGCGGGCGGGTTCGCGCTTTACGCAGTGCTGGCCAACGCGACAGCGCTGCAACGGATCAGCCGCGCATTTGCGATGCTGAAACGAGCCGACGGGAAGCAGCCGTGAGACCGCTAGAACGCGAGCATCGTATCGACCGCCGTGGGCTTTTCCAACAAAGTCGCGCGTCAGCGCCAGCCCAAGCCAGGGGCGACATGGGTCAGGATCGCCTCGATGACGTGGGCATTGTAGTCGACGCCGAGCTGGTTGGGGACGGTGAGCAGCAGCGTGTCGGCCTCGGCGATGGCTTCGTCGCCCTTTAGCTGGTCAATCAGGACGTCCGGCTCGGCGGCATAGGAGCGGCCGAACACGGCAAGCCTGTCTGCCTCGATATAGCCGAAATGATCTCCGCTCTGGTTGCCGCCGAAATAGGCGCGGTCGCGATCGTCGACCAGTGCAAAAATGCTCCGGCTGACCGACACCCGCGGCTCGCGCGTGTGTCCGGCCGCCTTCCAGGCATCGTGAAAAGCCCGGATCTGTTCGGCCTGCTGGATGTGAAACGGCTTTCCGCCTTCGTCGAATTTGAGCGTGGAGCTCTGCAGGTTCATCCCCAGTTTCGCAGCCCATTCTGCGGTGGCGTTTGTGGCGGCGCCCCACCAGATGCGCTCGCGCAGGCCTTCTGAGTGAGGCTCGACGCGAAGCAGGCCAGGCGGGTTGGGAAACATCGGCCGCGGGTTGGGCTGCGCAAAGCCCTTGCCCAGCAACACTTCGAGCAGCACTCCGGTGTGTCTGCGGGCCATGTCGGCATCGCTCTCGCCCTCTTGCGGGGCGTAGCCGAAGTAGCGCCATCCCTCGATCACCTGCTCCGGCGAGCCGCGGCTGATGCCCAGCTGCAGACGCCCTCCGGCGATCAGATCGGCGGCGCCGGCGTCCTCGGCCATATAGAGCGGGTTCTCGTAACGCATGTCGATCACCGCCGTGCCGATCTCGATTCGGCTGGTCTTCGCCCCAACCGCCGCCAGCAGCGGGAAAGGCGAGGCGAGCTGGCGCGCGAAGTGATGCACGCGGAAATACGCGCCGTCCGCACCCAGCTCCTCGGCCGCGACCGCCAGCTCGACGGACTGCAAAAGCGCGTCGGATGCCGTCCGCGTCTGCGATTGCGGCGAGGGCGTCCAGTGCCCGAACGAGAGGAAACCAATCTTCTTCATGAAATAGCCAGCCTAGAGGGAAGACAGGTGCAGACTATGCTTCGGCGCAGAGCAAAGCACTTCAAAAATTTTGCCCTGACGGCAATCTGTCAAAGCCGCGCCGGCCGATTTGGGAGAGAGGGCAGGGGATGAGTTCTGGCAGTGCAGAAGGCCAATGTGCGACCGTAAAATGACGGATGGATACCGATCTAGCGGTTGAAATCCAACACGACGGGTAATACCTTGTTGATTATTGGTATTACCGAGGTTCGAACATGACCACCAAAGTCACAGCCAAGGGACAGGTGACTATTCCAAAGCCGGTCCGCGAACTGCTTGGGATCGTCCCGGGCAGCAGAGTCGACTTCCGCCGCGCCGATGACGGCAACGTCGTGATTACGCGCAGTGACAAGAAGCAGCCCGCGAGCCGCTTCGCGAAATTGCGCGGCCATGCCGGCAAGGGTCTCGATACCGACGCGATCATGGCACTGACGCGTGGCGACGTGTGACGCTGGTCGACACCAACGTTCTGCTCGATCTTGTCACCAATGATCCGAACTGGGCGGATTGGTCGATCGCTCAGCTTGAGGCCCAAAGCCTGAATGGACCGCTGTTGATCAACGATGCTGTCTATGCGGAGTTAGCCGTCCGATACGGGCGCATCGAGGATCTCGACGCGTTTCTTGACAAAGCTGGTCTCGAAATCGCTTCGATGCCACGGGCAGCACTGTTCCTCGCGGGAAAGGTCTTTACCCAATACAGGAGATCGGGCGGGTTGCGCTCCGGCGTGCTGCCCGACTTTTTCATCGGCGCCCATGCCGCCGTCAATGGGCTGCCGCTGCTCACTCGCGATGTTGGTCTCTATCGTACCTATTTTCCATCACTCAAGCTGATCGCACCGAACTCGTGAATAGCCCGCCGAATAGGGTCCGCTAGGAAGGTGCCGCGAACGCGAGCACTATCGCGATGAGGATCAACAGCGGCCCCATCCATTTAAAATGCGTTCCAAAGTTGGTCCACCATGCCTGCTGTTGGCCGGGGCGAGCTTGAGAGGGGTCCGAGAAAAATCCGAAGCCGACGCCAGCCATCCACAGCCCGGCGCAGAACATGATGAACTCGTCGATGTAATCCGCGACCACGCTTCGAAGCTTTCGAATTTATGCCGCCGCTACATGCGCCGAATTCGAGCCGATATAGTTACGGATGGTTTCGATGATCCGGTCCTGGTCGGCCTCGCTCAGATAGGGATGCATCGGCAGGCACAGGATGCGCTTCGGCAGCCCTTCCGAAACGGCAAGGCCGGTCGGCGTGCGCGGATAATCGCGATAGGCAATCTGGCTGTGCAGCGGTTTCACATAGTAGATGACTGACGGAATGCCCTTTTCACCGAGATGTGCCTTGAGCCCGTCGCGTTTCGGCGTTTCGATGGCGTATTGCGCCCAGGCCGAGCGGCCGCCGCCCAGATTGCGCGCCGCCTTGACGATATCGCCGAGACCTTCGGCATAGCGATTGGCGACCGCTTGCCGCGCCACCATCTCGTCCTCGAGGATGGCCAGCTTCTCTATCAGGATCGCCGCCTGAAGCGTGTCGAGCCGAGAGTTGATGCCGACGCGGACATTGTCGTATTGCGTTTCGCCCTTGCCGTGAAAAGCAAACGAGCGCAGCTGTTCGGCCAGCGCATCGTCATTGGTGAACATCGCACCGCCGTCGCCATAGCAGCCGAGCGGCTTTGCCGGATAGAAGCTGGTCGAGCCGACGGTGCCGAACGAGCCGCACATCTTGCCGTCGGCCGAGCCGCCGGTCGCCTGCGCCGCATCCTCGATGACCATCAGGCCTTCGCGATCGGCGATGGCCATGATCGCCTCGTAATCGGCGGCGAGGCCGAACAGGTCGACGGGAATGATTGCCTTCGGCCTCAGCCGGCCCTCCGCCTTGATCATGGCGATTGCCGCCTCGAGGCTGGCGATGTCGATATTGTAGCTGTCGGCATCGACATCGACGAATACCGGTTCGGCCTTGGTCAGCGCCACCACTTCGGCCGTGGCGGCGAAGGTGAAGCTCGGCACGAACACCGCGTCGCCCGGGCCGATGCCGGCGGCAAACAGTGGCAGCAGCAGCGCATCGGTGCCGTTGGCGCAAGCGACCACATGCTTGGTGCCGATATAGGCGGCGAGCTTGTTTTCGAATTCGGTGACCTGAGGTCCGAGAATATAGCGGCCCTCGTCGACAACCCGGTCGATTGCCGCTTTCAGCCTGTCGCGAATGCGTTCGCGCTGCGCGCCAAGATCGATGAACTGCATGTCGGCCTCAAACGGTTTCAGTCAGATAACCGGCCGCTGGTAGCAGACTTGGCACGGCCGAGAAAGCCGCAGGGCAAAACCCTGAATTGCTCAAGTGTCGCAGTCTGTTACCGCTGATTTCCGATCTGCCCTCTTAAACGCGGGGAAATCCGGGCTTCGGCCGGCCTGATACAGGCTTCGCATCCCGCCCGCCAGGCTGGACGAAACATAAAGTGATCGCCGGTGAGCAGTCCATGGGCTGCGCACCAGCCGGTCAAGCGAGTTCATGCCGCCATGGTGGATTGGCGCCGGCCCGCGATACCGTCACCGCTGCGGCCTTGGCGCCGAGCGTCAGCGCCTTTTGGATGGCATCTTCCGGCAGGCTGGCGATTGCCGTCTTCGAGAGCAGACCCTGTTCGTGCAAGGAGGCAAGAATGCCGGCGTTGAATGTGTCGCCGGCGCCGACCGTATCGACCACCTCGACCTTGTCCGGTACGACGGTGACCCGGTGCTGGCTGCTGTAACCGACCGCGCCCTCGCTGCCATGGGTGACGACGATCAGCTTCGGACCGCGGTCCAGCCAGTTGCGGACGACGTCCTCATGCGAGCCGGCTTCGCCGAACCAGTTCAGATCCTCGTCCGACAGTTTCACGATGTCGGCCATCGCCATCATGTTGCGGATGCGCCTGAGGTGCTTGGCCTTGTCCGGAATGAAGTTTGGCCGGATGTTGGGGTCGAGCATCATCACGCGGCGCTCATGCTCGCGTCGCATGAACTCCTCATAGGCCGACCCGGCCGGTTCCGAGATCAGGCTGATGGCGCCGAACAGCATGGCCTCGATCTCGCTGCCGAGTTCTGGCAAATCCTTGATGGTCAGCATGCGCCCGGCGGTGTTCTCGTCGTAGAAGGTGTAGGTCGCCTGGCCGTTGGTGAGGCGCACGAAGGCGAGCGTAGTCGGGCGCGGCGAGGTGTGTGCATAGGTGGAACTGACCTTGCTGGCTCCCAGCGCCTCCCTGAGCTGGCCCCCGAACAGATCCGACGACAGGCCGGAGAAGAAGGCGGCGGGCGCACTGAGCCGGCCAAGCGCAATAGCCGAGTTGAAGACGGCACCGCCGACATAGGGCGCAAAGGCCGGCTCGCCCTGCGTCGTGGTCCGCGGCAGCATATCGATCAGGGCTTCGCCGCAGCAGAGGATCATGAAGTCTTGCTTTCCGGCGGATAGATCACGCCCTTGCGGATGATGATGTTGGCATAAAGCCGCGGCTCGCTCGTCGCGACGATCGCGTGCGCGGCCTTGACCCGTGCATAGAAGTCGGCGCCGGCAAGTGCAACCACCTTGCGGCCCGGCGCACGCCTGGCGCAGATCGCTTCCATCTCGTGGTGAACCGGATCGGCGAGCAGCGGATCGCCTTTGGCTGAGGCGCGAAACAGCGCCCGCGGCACGGCGTCATCGACCGGCAACACGCTCAGTACCGCATCGAGCACGGGGACGAGATGATGACCGTCGGCGCGGATCAGCCGCTGTGCCTGCTGCTCGGCCGGGTAGTTGCCGTCGACCAGGGCGATCTCGTCGCCATGGCCCATGGCGCGCAATATCGCCAGAAACTCCGGGCCGAGCAGCGCCGGGATGCCGATCAGCATGCTCAGGAGCTCCGGGAAATCGTGGTCGAGCCGATGAGGAAGCGCTCCGACAGCGGCAGGCTGGCGCCACCCAGCGCCCGCGCATGGATGCCGACGGTTCCCTCGCGAACGGCCGGCAGCCTCAGGCCTTCGCCGTCGATCCGGCCGATGGCCTGGATAACGGCATCGACAAGCCGCCTGCGCACGGCAAGCGGCATCCATCCGTCGATCACCGCGGCTTCGAAGTCAATGACGGAGGAGGCCGAAACGATGGCATAGGCGAGCGCCTGCGAGGCGCTGGCGATCCAGTCGTCAAGCTCGGCGCCGATCTCGCCCCAGTCCCCCGGTGATGTCCACAGATGCGAGGCTTCGAAGCCGCGCGCGTTGAGCGCCTTTTCCAGCATGGCGATCGACGCCACGTCGATCAACTGCGTCGGCCTGCCGTCCGGCCCGGGCACCGGCATCGAGCCCAGCGCGCCGGCATTGCCCGTTGGGCCGCCAAACAACCGGCCGTTCAGCACGATGCCGCCGCCGGCAAAGGCGCCGATATAGAAATAGACGAAATCGCGTGCCGCACCCGCCGCCTGGCCGAACACGAGCTCGGCGCCGCAGGCCGAGGTGGCGTCGTTCTGCAGGTAGACCGGGAATTCGCATTGCGCCTGGATGTCGGCGCGGATGTCGCGATGGCGCCATTCGTCCATGATTTCGCGCGGTGCACCGGCGGTGTCGGCCCAGTTCCACAATTCGAACGGCATAGCAATGCCAAGCCCGGCAATGCGTTTGTCTTGCGCCGGGGTGAGTTCGCCGCGCATCTTCTTCATGCCGCTTGTGACGAATTCCACCGTCTCGCGCGGGGCAGGGTAGCGGTAGGAATGCTGCAGCATCGAGCGCACATTGCCGAGGAAATCGATCAGCACCAGCTCGGCGCTGCGGCGGCCGATCTTCAGGCCGATGAAATAGGCGCCGTCGGGATTGAGCGCCATGGGTATCGAGGGCTGGCCGATCTTGCCGCGCAACGGCGCCTGCCGAACGAGCAGATCGTCCTCCTCCAGCTCGCGCATGATGACTGACACTGTCTGCGCCGAAAGGCCGGTCATGCGTGCAATGTCGGATTTGGCCAGGCTGCCGTGCTGTCGCACCAGCGACAGCACCAGCCGCTCATTGTGGTCCCGCATGCCGCTTTGATTGGTGCCGCGGTGCAGGCGGCTTTCGGCCGCATCGGGCGAGCCGTGCCTCGTAATGCCGGTCTCCACCCTGTTCCTCCCGTCGTTTCCCCTCAATGCTTTTGGTCTAGAGTGAGTGAACAATCCTGCGTTGTCAATAATAAATAAGAGTGATTTAATTATTGACAGTGCTAGCGGACTGGTGTCTCTTGAGGTCGGCGCCGACACTGGGAGACTTCGTCGGACGCGCTGCAGATGCCGGTTGGCCGGCATCCTAAATGGGTCCATGGGAGGAAAATCGTGACCACGTCAAAACTGTTGAAATCCACCGTGTTTGCCGCGGCCGGACTGAGCCTGATGGCGTTTGCTTCGACGGCATCGGCCGCCGGGGTCGGCGCCTGCTTGATCACCAAGACTGACACCAATCCCTTCTTCGTCAAGATGAAGGAAGGTGCGACGGCCAAGGCCAAGGAGCTTGGCGTCGATCTCAAGACTTACGCCGGCAAGATCGACGGCGACAGCGAGAGCCAGGTGGCTGCAATCGAGAGCTGTATCGCCGACGGCGCCAAGGGTATCCTCATCACCGCGTCCGATACCAAGGGCATCGTGCCGACCGTGAAGAAAGCGCGGGACGCCGGGCTGTTGGTGATCGCGCTCGACACCCCGCTTGATCCGATCGATGCGGCTGACGCGACCTTCGCGACGGACAATCTGGAAGCCGGCAAGCTGATCGGCGCATGGGCCGCCGCGACGCTTGGCGATAAGGCAAAGGATGCCAAGATCGGCTTCCTCGACCTGACGCCGTCGCAGCCCACGGTGGATGTGCTGCGCGACCAGGGCTTCATGATGGGCTACGGCATAGACGTGAAGGACGCCAACAAGATTGGCGACGAGGACGATGCGCGCATCGTTGGCCATGACGTGACGAACGGCAATGAAGAGGGTGGTCGCAAGGCGATGGAGAACCTTCTGCAGAAGGATAACACCATCAACGTCATCCACACCATCAACGAGCCCGCAGCTGTCGGCGCCTACCAGGCGCTCAAGGCCGTCGGTCTCGAAAGCCAGGTGCTGATCGTCTCGGTCGACGGTGGCTGCCCCGGCGTGAAATCGGTGGCCGAAGGCGTGATCGGCGCTACCTCGCAGCAATATCCGCTGCAAATGGCGGCGCTCGGCATCGAGGCGATCGCCACTTTCGCCAAGGACGGGACAAAGCCGAAGCCGACCGAAGGCAAGAACTTCTTCGATACCGGCGTCAACCTTGTCACCGACAAGCCCGCCAACGGTGTGAAGTCTATCGACACCAAGGAAGGCCTTGCCAAGTGCTGGGGCTGAGCCTGGCCTGACCGGCAACAGATCGCGAGCGGCCGGGGCTTGATCCCCGGCCGCTCCGGGTGGACGATGTGCCGATCTAAACGCAAATAGTCCCGGCGGCAGACCGGAAGGCGTGGATGGCGTCGGCGGTTGGCCGAAGCCCAGGGGAGGAAACATGGCTCAAGCACAAGAATTCGAAAAAGTTCTATCGAGCAGCGACACAAGCGTCGCCGCGTTCGACGAGCATAAATCGGCCGTCAAGCGTGCCCAGCATTTTCTGCATTCTACGCCGGCCGCGGTGCCGCTTATCGTGCTGGTTCTGGCGATCATTATTTTTGGCATTACCATCGGCGGGCGTTTCTTTTCATCCTATACGCTGACGCTGATCCTTCAGCAGATCGCCATTGTCGGCATTCTGGGCGCTGCGCAGACCCTGGTGATCCTGACCGCCGGCATCGACCTGTCGATTGGCGTGATCATGGTGATTTCGGCTGTGATCATGGGCAATTGTGCGGTCAGCTACGGTATGCCGGCCGTGCTCGCGGTGGCGATCGGGCTTCTCGCCGGTGGCGCATGCGGCCTGCTCAACGGGGTGCTGGTCGCCTACATGAAGCTGCCGCCCTTCATCGTGACGCTCGGCACCTGGAACATCGTCATGGCCACCAACTTCATCTATTCGGCCAATGAGACGATCCGCGACACCGACGTCGACGTTCAGGCGCCTCTGCTGCACCTGTTTGCCCTGAGCTTTAAGGTAGGCACGGCCGTGCTCACGCTTGGCGTCATTGCCATGGTCGTTCTCGTGTTGGTCCTGTGGTACGTGCTCAACCACACCGCATGGGGCCGCCATGTCTACGCGGTCGGCGACGATCAGGAGGCCGCGAAACTGTCGGGCATCCAGACGAAGAAGGTGCTGATGACGGTCTATGCCCTTGCCGGGCTGATCGCCGCCTTCGCAGCCTGGGTCTCCATCGGCCGCAATGGCTCGATCTCGCCTTCCGCCGCCGTGACCGACTACAATCTTCAGGCTATCACCGCGACGGTGATTGGCGGTATTTCGCTGTTCGGCGGGCGCGGCTCGATCCTCGGCACGCTGTTCGGCGCCATGATTGTCGGCGTCGTCTCGATGGGCCTCAACATGCTGGGCGCCGACCCGCAGTGGAAGGTGCTGCTCACCGGCGTGCTGATCATCGGCGCCGTGGCGATCGATCAATGGATCAGAAAGGTTTCGGCATAGCCATGACCCAGGAACCCATCCTTACCGCCCGCAGCCTGGTCAAGCGCTACGGCCGCGTCACCGCCCTCGACAATGCCGATTTCGACCTCTATCCGGGCGAAATCCTTGCCGTCATTGGCGACAACGGCGCCGGCAAGTCGTCGCTTATTAAGGCGATTTCCGGCGCGGTCGTGCCCGACGAAGGTGAGATACGACTGGAAGGCAAGCCTATTGCATTTAAATCGCCGATGGAGGCCCGCGAGGCCGGCATCGAGACGGTCTACCAGAACCTGGCGCTGTCGCCGGCGCTGTCCATCGCCGACAACATGTTCCTCGGCCGGGAGATCCGCAAGCCGGGGTTCCTCGGCGAATGGCTGCGCATGCTCGACCGCCCGGCGATGGAAAAGCGCGCCCGCGACAAGCTGACCGAACTTGGCCTGATGACCATCCAGAACATCAGCCAGGCCGTGGAAACTCTCTCCGGCGGTCAACGCCAAGGCGTGGCAGTGGCGCGCGCCGCCGCGTTTGGCAGTCGGGTGGTGATCATGGATGAGCCGACGGCGGCACTTGGCGTCAAGGAGAGCCGCCGCGTCCTCGAACTGATCCTCGACGTGAAGAAGCGCGGCCTGCCGATCGTGCTGATTTCACACAATATGCCGCATGTCTTCGAGGTGGCGGACCGCATCCACATTCACCGGCTCGGCCGTCGCCTGTGCATCATCGATCCGAAGCAATATACGATGTCCGACGCGGTCGCCTTCATGACCGGCGCCAAGGTGCCGCCGGAAGCGGCGCTGGCGGCTTGAGCAAGAACTTGAAGCCCATCGCTGAGGGACCCAAACACGCTGTTTTAAAATGCCAAATTGCCGCAGGGCAACCCGGCTCGCGGTCGCCTGAATCGATTGAACATCCGGTGGGATGCATTAGCATTGGCAGAGATGGTGAAAGCCGCATGATCCTGGCAATTTCACGAGAGGCAGCATGACGCGCGCGATGACAACCGAAGCTCCTCTGCCCACGCTCGAAAACCCGGATCCCAAGACGCTCGCCGAGGAAGTCTTGCAGGCCCTCAAATACAGGGTCGGTAAGGGCACCAACGTTGCAACACAGTACGATTGGCTCACCGCCTCGATCAAGGTTGTGCGCGACCGCATCGTCGATCACTGGATGCAGGCGACACAAGAGGCCTACGCCCAGCAGGAAAAGCGCGTCTACTACCTGTCGCTGGAATTCCTCATCGGCCGCCTGATGCGCGATGCCTTCTCCAATCTCGGCCTGATGGACAATATGCGCGAGGCGCTGTCGTCGCTTGGCGTCGACCTCGACATCATTGCCGCGCTCGAACCGGACGCTGCCCTTGGCAATGGCGGTCTTGGCAGGCTCGCCGCGTGCTTCATGGAAAGCATGGCGACCGTCAATATCCCCGCGCATGGCTACGGCATTCGCTACGCCAACGGCATGTTTCGGCAGGAGATCCATGACGGCTGGCAAGTCGAACTGCCCGAGACCTGGCTCGATCACGGCAACCCGTGGGAGTTCGAGCGGCGCGAGCGCTCCTTCGAGGTCGGCTTCGGCGGCTCCGTGGAATCGGTCACCTCGAAGGACGGCCGGCTCGAGCGGCACGTCTGGAAGCCGACCGAACATGTTCTGGCAGTCGCCTATGATACGCCGGTTGTCGGCTGGCGGGCCAACCGCGTCAACACGCTGCGTCTGTGGTCCGGCATGCCGGTCGACCCGATCCTGCTCGACAAGTTCAACGCCGGCGATCACATCGGTGCGCTCGCCGAAAGCAACAAGGCCGATGCGTTGTCGCGCGTCCTTTACCCGGCCGATTCCCACAAGGCCGGCCAGGAGTTGCGGCTCAGGCAGGAGTATTTCTTCTCCACCGCCTCGCTGCAGGACATCGTCCAGCGTCATCTCAGCCAGTATGGCGACCTGCAATCGCTGCCCGACAAGGCGGCGATCCATCTCAACGACACCCATCCGGCGATCGCCGTAGCCGAGCTGATGCGCCTGTTGATGGATGTCCACGGCATGGATTTCGATGAGGCCTGGAGCATCACCAAGCGCACCTTCGGCTACACCAATCACACGCTGCTCCCCGAGGCGCTCGAAAGCTGGCCGGTGCCATTGTTCGAGCGACTGTTGCCGCGTCACATGCAGATCGTCTACGCCATCAACGCCGAGGTGCTGCTCGAGGCGCGCGCCTCCGACCAGTTCTCGGACGAGCAGATCAGCCGCATCTCGCTGATCCAGGAAAATGGCGATCGCCGCGTGCGCATGGGCAACCTGGCCTTTGTCGGCTCGCACTCGATCAACGGCGTCTCGGCACTGCACACGGAATTGATGAAGGAGACGGTGTTTGCCGACCTCCACAGGCTCTACCCGGACCGCATCAACAACAAGACCAACGGGATCACGCCGCGGCGCTGGCTGATACAGTGCAATCCCGGCCTCACGGCACTCACCCGAGAGGCGATCGGCGACGGTTTTCTCGACGACATCAACGAGATAAAGCGGCTTGATCCTTTCGCCGAGGACGCCGCCTTCCGCGACAAGTTCGCCGCCGTCAAACGGGCGAACAAGACGAGGCTTGCCAATCTCGTTGCCGAACGGCTCGGCATCAAGGTCGACCCCTCGGCGCTGTTCGACATCCAGGTCAAGCGCATCCACGAATACAAGCGCCAGCTCTTGAACATTCTCGAAGCGGTCGCGCTTTACGACCAGATCCGCTCGCATCCGGAGCGCGACTGGATGCCCCGCGTCAAATTCTTCGGCGGCAAGGCGGCGCCCAGCTATCACAACGCCAAGCTGATCATCAAACTTGCCAACGACGTCGCCCGGGTCATCAACCGCGACCCGGCGGTGCGCGGTTTGCTGAAAGTGGTGTTCGTGCCGAACTACAATGTCAGCCTTGCCGAGATCATGATGCCGGCCGCCGATCTTTCGGAGCAGATATCGACCGCCGGCATGGAAGCGTCCGGCACCGGCAACATGAAGTTCGCGCTGAACGGCGCGCTGACCATCGGCACGCTCGACGGCGCCAACGTCGAGATCAAGGAATGCGTCGGCGACGACAACATCTTCATCTTCGGCCTGACCACAGAGGAAGTCGCCGAGCGGCGCAACAATGGTTACGATCCGCGCGTCGTAATCGAGGGATCGCCAGAATTGGCGCAGGCGCTTGCCGCGGTTTCGTCCGGGGTCTTTTCGCCTGACGATCCGGACCGTTATCGCGACCTGATCAACGGCCTTTACCAGAGCGACTGGTTCATGGTCGCTGCGGATTTCGATGCCTACGCCGCCACCCAGCGCGACGTCGATGCCGTCTGGCGCAACAGCCCGGACTGGTACGCCAGAGCGATCCGCAATGTCGCCCGCGTCGGCTGGTTCTCGTCCGACCGCACGATCCGCCAATATGCGAAAGACATCTGGCACGTGCCCGCCTGATGTGATTGCATGAGACTAGGAACAATGTGGCCCTAGTGGAGTGATTTGACCTTCGCATCCCTTGGAAGGTCAGGCGGCCTGCGACTGTCGAATTCAAAACTTCACTAGAAACACACACTTGGTGCCCGAGGAGGGACACTGCCTGATGAGCAAGCCGCGCGCGACCGTTGCGACAAGCGGGCCGGACGGACTGGCGCCAGCCGGCGATGTCGCGGCGATTGTCGCCGGCACGCATGGCGACCCCTTCGCAGTGCTTGGCGTGCATGAGGCGGGGAAGGGCTTTGTCGGCCGCTGCTTCGTCCCTCATGCCGAGTTCGTCACCGCCTATACGCTGACCGGCAAGAAGGCCGGCGAGCTGTCGAGACGCGACGATCGCGGCTTCTTCGAGGGCAAACTGTCGCTGCGCAAACGCCAGCCGCTGCGCTATCACGCCAGGAATTCCGGCGGTGACTGGTGGCTGACCGATCCATATTCCTTCGGCCCCGTGCTCGGCCCGCTGGACGATTATTACATCGCCGAAGGATCGCATCTCAGGCTGTTCGACAAGCTCGGCGCCCATCTCATCGACCATGAAGGTGCATCGGGTGTGCATTTCGCCGTGTGGGCGCCCAATGCAAGGCGCGTCTCGGTGGTCGGCGACTTCAACGAGTGGGACGGCCGCAGACACACCATGCGCGACCGCCGCGACACCGGCATCTGGGAGCTATTCATTCCCGACATCGGCGCTGGCCGCCCGTATAAGTACGAGATCATCAGGCGGGATGGCGTGAGATTGCCGCTCAAGGCAGATCCGTTCGCCTTCAAGTCCGAATTGCGCCCGGCCACCGCCTCGGTGACGGCATTGCCGCCGGCGCATGAATGGGGCGACGAGGCGCACCGGAACTACTGGCGCAATGCCGACCACAGGCGCGAAGCCGTATCGATCTACGAGGTCCATGCCGGGTCATGGCGGCTTCACGACGACGGCAGCTTCCTGTCGTGGGACGAGCTCGCCGACAGGCTGATCCCTTACGTGGTCGAGACCGGTTTTACCCACATCGAATTCATGCCGATCTCCGAGCACCCCTATGACCCGTCCTGGGGCTACCAGACGACCGGTCTCTATGCGCCGACTGCCCGCTTTGGCGATCCGGACGGTTTTGCCCGCTTCGTCGACGGTGCCCACCGAGCAGGCATCGGCGTCATCCTCGACTGGGTGCCGGCGCATTTCCCGGTTGACGAACACGGTCTGGCAAAGTTCGACGGTACCGCGCTCTATGAGCATGCCGACCCGCGCAAGGGCTTCCATCCCGACTGGAACACCGCGATCTACAATTTCGGTCGTCGCGAGGTGGTCTCGTTTCTCGTCAACAATGCGCTGTTCTGGGCAGAGAAATATCACGTCGACGGTCTGCGCGTCGATGCGGTCGCCTCGATGCTTTATCTCGATTATTCGCGCAAGGCCGGTGAATGGATTCCCAACGAGAAGGGCGGGCGCGAGAACCTCGAAGCGGTCAGCTTCCTGCAGCGTATGAACAAGGAGGTCTACGGCCACCATCCGGGTGTGATGACCATCGCCGAGGAATCGACCTCGTGGCCGAAAGTCTCGCAGCCGGTGCATGAAGGCGGACTGGGCTTCGGTTTCAAATGGAACATGGGCTTCATGCACGACACTTTGGAATATTTCTCCAAGGAGCCGATCTTCCGCAAGCATCACCACAACGACATCACCTTCGGCCTGGTCTACGCCTTCAGCGAGAATTTCGTGCTGCCGCTGTCCCATGACGAAGTGGTGCACGGCAAGGGCACGCTGCTCAACAAGATGGCCGGCGACGACTGGCAGAAATTCGCGACGCTGCGCGCCTATTACGCCTTCATGTGGGGCTATCCCGGCAAGAAGCTGTTGTTCATGGGCCAGGAGTTCGCACAGCGCCGCGAGTGGAGCGAGGCGCGCGCGCTCGACTGGAACCTGCTCGATTTTCGGCTTCACCGCGGCGTCTGGCAGACGGTGCGCGACCTCAACTATCTCTACCGCTCGCGCCCGGCGCTGCATGCCCGCGACTGCGAGCCGGAGGGCTTTTCCTGGCTGATCGTCGACGACAGCGCGAACTCGGTATTTGCCTGGCTACGCAGCGCGCCGGGCGGCAATCCGGTCGCCGTCATTTCCAACTTCACGCCGGTGCCGCGCGATAATTACCGCGTGCCGTTGCCGCAGGCCGGAAAATGGCGCGAGATCATCAACACCGATGCCACGGACTATGGCGGTTCCGGCAAGGGCAATAGCGGCGGCGTCGAGGCTCGGGCGGAAGGAGGAGGCATTTCGGCGACGATGCTTTTGCCGCCGCTGTCGACGATCATGCTCGAATTCGTCCCGGACTGAGCTATGTCTGGAGCATCTAACCTGGGAGGATTGGAATGGCTGAAATAAAACGAACACAGCCGCTGGCACGCGACGCCATGGCTTATGTGCTGGCCGGCGGCCGTGGCAGCCGGCTCAAGGAACTGACCGACCGCCGCGCCAAGCCGGCGGTCTATTTCGGCGGCAAGACCCGCATCATCGATTTCGCGCTCTCCAATGCGCTCAATTCCGGTATCCGCCGCCTCGGCGTCGCTACCCAGTACAAGGCGCATTCGCTGATCCGCCATCTGCAGCGCGGTTGGAACTTCCTGCGGCCCGAGCGCAACGAGAGCTTCGACATTTTGCCGGCCAGCCAGCGTGTGTCGGAAACACAGTGGTATGAGGGCACAGCCGATGCCGTGTACCAGAACATCGACATCATCGAGGCCTATGGGCCGGAATACATGGTCATCCTGGCCGGCGACCATATCTACAAAATGGACTACGAATTGATGCTGCGCCAGCATGTCGAGGCCGGCGCCGACGTCACAGTCGGCTGCCTCGAAGTGCCGCGCATGGAAGCCACCGGTTTCGGCGTCATGCATGTCGACCCCAAGGACACCATCATCTCCTTCATCGAAAAGCCCGCCGATCCGCCGGGCATTCCCGACAAGCCGGATTTTGCGCTGGCCTCGATGGGCATCTATGTGTTCAAGACCAAGTTCCTGATGGAGCAATTGCGTCGCGATGCGGCAGAGCCCGGCTCGAGCCGCGACTTCGGCAAGGACATCATCCCCTACATCGTCGAGCACGGAAAGGCGATCGCGCATCGCTTCGCCAAATCCTGCGTGCGCTCGACCGCCGAGAACGAGGCCTATTGGCGCGACGTCGGCACGGTCGACGCCTATTGGGAGGCCAATATCGACCTGACCGACATCACGCCGGAACTCGACCTCTACGACCGCGACTGGCCGATCTGGACTTACGCCGAGTTGAAGCCGCCGGCAAAGTTCGTGCATGACGAGGATGGCCGCCGCGGGTCGGCCGTGTCGTCTCTCGTGTCGGGCGATTGCATCGTTTCGGGCGCTTCGCTGAAGCGAAGCCTGATCTTCACCGGCGCGCGCATCAATTCCTATTCGACGCTGGAGGAGGTCGTCATGCTGCCCGACGTCCATGTCGGCCGCAACGCCAGGCTGAAGCGCGTGGTCATCGATCACGGCGTCAGGATCCCGGAGGGGCTGGTGGTCGGCGAGGATCCTGTCCTCGACGCCAAGCGTTTCCGCGTTTCGGAAAAAGGCATCTGCCTCGTCACGCAGGACATGATCAACAGGCTGGGATCGTAGTGCATGCAGGTTCTGTCGGTGGCGCCCGAGATCTTTCCGCTGGTCAAGACCGGAGGGCTCGCCGACGTGACTGGCGCCTTGCCCGTAGCGTTGGCCGGCAACGGCGTCACCATGCGCACGCTCGTCCCCGGCTATCCCCAGGTGATGGGCGCCTTCAGGAAAAAGAAGGCGGTTCAGCAATATTCATTGCTGCAGGGCGGCAAGGCTTCGGTGCATGCCGTCCAGATCGCCGGGCTCGACCTGTTCGTGCTTGACGCGCCGCATCTTTTCGACCGCCCCGGCGGCCCATACGGCAACGCGACCGGCGCCGATTGGCCGGACAATTGGCGGCGGTTCGCGGCCTTGAGCCAGGTAGGCGGTGATATTGCCGGCGGCGCGATCTCAGGCTACCTGCCCGATATCGTCCATGCCCATGACTGGCAGTCGGCGATGACGCTCGCCTACATGCGCTACGGCAAGGCGGTCGGCACGCCGTCGATGATCACCGTGCACAACCTCGCCTTCCAGGGCCAGTTCGGCGCCGGCATTTTTGGCGAGCTTGGCCTGCCGGCACCGGCGATGGCGCTCGACGGCGTCGAATATTATGGCGGCGTCGGCTTCCTCAAGGCCGGCCTGCAGGCCGCCTGGGCGATCACCACGGTCAGTCCTACCTATGCGCAGGAAATCCGCTTGCCCGAATTCGGCATGGGCCTCGACGGCCTGATCAACATGCGCTCCGTCGATCTCCATGGCATCGTCAACGGCATCGATACCGAGATCTGGAACCCGGAAACCGACAAGCATCTGGTCTCCAATTACACGGCAAAGACGCTTAAGGCGCGAATGCCCAACAAGGCCGCGGTCGAGGACCGTTTCAGCCTCGATCGCGATGATAGCCCGATCGTCTGCGTCGTCAGCCGGCTGACCTGGCAAAAGGGCATGGACATACTGGCGGCGGCCGTCGATGGCATTGTCGCGGCAGGTGCACGGCTGGCAATCCTTGGGTCTGGCGACGCTGGGCTGGAAGGCGCGTTGCTTGCCGCCGCAGCCCGCCATCGTGGTCGCATCGGCGTCGTCGTCGGCTATGACGAGGGACTCTCCCACACTATGCAGGGCGGCTGCGACGCCATCATCATCCCGTCGCGCTTCGAACCTTGCGGGCTGACACAGCTTTACGGCCTGCGCTATGGCTGTGTGCCGGTCGTCGCCCGCACCGGCGGCCTTGCCGACACGGTCATCGATGCCAACGAAGCCGCCATCTCGGCCGGTGTGGCGACCGGTTTCCAGTTTGCCCCCGCCAATGCCGGCGCCTTGCTGCACGCCGTCCGCCGCCTTGTCGAGGCGCATGCCAATCCCGCGGTGTGGACGTCGATGCAGCGGCAAGGCATGAAGGCCGACGTGTCGTGGGACAAAAGCGCCGAAAAATATGTCGAACTCTATCGCTTGCTGCTTTCGAAAAGGGCTGCCTGACTGATGATCCGCACTATCGCCACCAAACCCTATCCCGACCAGAAGCCCGGCACCTCCGGGCTGCGTAAAAAGGTCCCGGTGTTCCAGCAGGAGCACTATGCCGAGAACTTCATCCAGTCGATCTTCGACGCGCTGGACGGATTCGAGGGAAAAACCCTGGTGATCGGCGGCGACGGCCGCTTCTATAACCGCGAGGTCATCCAGAAGGCCATCGCCGTGGCCGCGGCAAACGGCTTCGGCAAGGTGATGGTCGGGCAGGGCGGCATCCTGTCGACGCCGGCCGCTTCGCATGTTATCCGCAAATACAAGACCTTCGGCGGCATCATCCTGTCGGCCAGCCACAATCCGGGTGGCCCGCATGAGGATTTCGGCATCAAGTACAATGCCGGCAATGGCGGCCCGGCGCCGGAAAAGCTGACCGACGCGATCTTCGAAAAAACCAAGGCGATTTCGAGCTTCAAGATCGCCGATCTCGGGCCGGTCGACATCGACACGATCGGCACGGTCAAGGCGGCTGACATGACCGTCGAAATCATCGATCCGGTCACCGACTATGCCGAACTGATGGAAAGCCTGTTCGATTTCGATGCCTTGCGGGCGCTGTTCAAATCGGGCTTCCGCATGCGCTTCGATGCCATGCATGCGGTGACCGGCCCCTACGCCAAGGAGATCCTCGAAAGCCGGCTAGGTGCGCCGAACGGCACCGCCCGCAATTTTATCCCGCTGCCGGATTTCGGCGGCCACCATCCCGATCCCAATCTGGTGCATGCAAAACACCTCTACGACGAGATGATGGGGCCGGATGCGCCAGACTTTGGCGCCGCCTCCGATGGCGATGGCGACCGCAACCTGATCATCGGCAAGGGCATTTTCATCACCCCGTCGGATTCGGTGGCCATGCTCGCTGCCAATGCCCATTTGGCTCCGGGCTACAAGGCCGGGCTGAAAGGCATCGCCCGTTCGATGCCGACCAGCGGTGCTGCCGACCGGGTCGCCGAAAAGCTCGGCATCGGCATCTACGAGACGCCAACCGGCTGGAAGTTTTTCGGCAATTTGCTCGATGCCGGCATGGCAACGATCTGCGGCGAGGAGAGTGCCGGGACCGGCTCCAACCATGTCCGCGAAAAGGACGGCCTGTGGGCCGTGCTTTTGTGGCTCAACATCCTTGCCGTGCGCGGCGAAAGCGCCAAGCAGGTCGTCACCCAGCATTGGGCGGCCTATGGCCGTAACTACTATTCGCGCCACGACTACGAGGAGGTCGAGACCGATCGCGCCAATGCGCTTGTCGACGAGCTGCGCGCCAAGCTTGGCTCGCTGCCTGGCGCCAGCGTGCGCGGCATGACGATCGCCAGCGCCGATGATTTCGCCTATCACGATCCGGTCGACGGCTCGGTCAGCAAGAACCAGGGCATCAGGGTGTTGTTCGAAGGCGGCTCACGCGTCGTCTTCCGCCTGTCAGGCACCGGCACCTCGGGCGCGACGCTACGTCTTTATGTGGAGCGCTACGAGCCGGACAACAGCCGCCACGATCTCGACACCCAGGAGGCGCTTGCCGACCTGATTGCGGCCGCCGACGATATCGCCGGGATTCGCAGCCATACCGGCCGCGCCAAGCCGAGCGTGATTACGTGAGCTTGGAGCGGCGCGCCTTTCCTTCTCCCCTTGTGGGAGAAGGTGGATCGGCGCGAAGCGCCGAGACGGATGAGGGGTGTTGGAAGGAATGCCGTCCGCGCCAAGCTGGAGCACCCCTCATCCATCCCCTTCGGCGACACCTTCTCCCACAAGGGGAGAAGGGGGAGCTAACCTGGCAACGCCTCAAACTGTCTACGACCTGCTGCAGTGAGCGCGCGTGAGCCAGCTCGGCGCAACCATCACCAAGGAAGGTATCCGCTTCGCCGCATGGTCCTCGTCGGCTCGGCGCATCTGGGTCTCGATTTTCGACGAACACGGCAACCGCGAGATCGACCGGCTTGAACTCCGGCCCGAGGGCGACCGCGTGCATACGCTTTTTGTTGCCGGTCTCGCTGCCGGCACCCGATACGGGTTCCGCGCCGACGGCGACTACGCGCCGGAACACGGTCTCTGGTTCGATCCCGACAAGCTGCTGGCCGATCCCTATGCCGTCGAGATCGACAGGCCCTATGCCTATGACGGCCGGCTGGCCGCGCGCCGGGGCAATGGGGCCGACACGGCGTCGCTGATGCCGAAGGCCATTGCTGGCGCCTTGCCCGAACCCTTGCCCGCCTTGCCGCCTTTGTTTCGGTCCGGCGGCCTCATCTACGAAGTGCCGGTACGCGCCTTCACAAAGCTGCATCCGGACATTCCCGAGAAGCAACGCGGCACCATTGCAGCCCTCGCTCATCCCCTTGTTATCGAGCACCTGCAAAAACTCGGCGTCGCAGCCATTGAGTTGATGCCGGTGACTGCATCGATCGACGAACGGCATTTGCCGCCGCTCGGTCTGCGCAACGCCTGGGGTTATAATCCCGTGACCTTCATGGCGCTCGATCCGCGACTGGCGCCCGGTGGTCTGGCCGAGTTGCGCGCCACGGTTGCCGCGCTGCGTGAGGCCGGCATCGGCACCATCCTCGACCTGGTGTTCAACCACACCGGCGAAAGCGACCGGCTCGGCCCGACATTGTCGCTGCGCGGGCTCGACAACCGCGCCTACTACCGGCACGAGGCCGACGGCGCTCTGGTCAATGACACCGGAACCGGCAATACGCTCGCCTGCGACCATCCTGTCGTCCGGGAAATGGTCCTCGACGCACTTCGTCACTTTGCCCAGCGCGCCGGTGTCGACGGGTTCCGCTTTGATCTGGCGCCGATCCTCGGCCGCGTTGACGGCGTTTTCGACGCTGATGCGCCGCTGCTGAACGCCATTCGCAACGACCCTGTTCTTGGCGACCGGGTGCTGGTCGCCGAGCCCTGGAACATCGGACCGGATGGCTATCAGCTCGGCAATTTTCCGCCGCCCTTCCTCGAATGGAACGACAGATACCGTGACGATATCCGCCGCTTCTGGCGCGGCGACGGCGGCATGATCGGCACGCTGGCGACGCGGCTTACCGGTTCGTCCGACGTCTTTTCCAAAGCAGGCCAGACAACGAGCCGCAGCGTCAATTTCATCGCTGCACATGACGGCATGACGCTGGCCGATATCGTTGCCTATGAGCACAAGCACAACGAGGCCAATGGCGAACAGAACCGCGATGGTCACGACGACGACCTGTCCTGGAACAGTGGCGTCGAGGGCCAGGCCGACGACCGCGCGATCGTTACGGCCCGTTTCGATGACCTGTGCGCGCTGCTGGCGACGCTCTTTGCCTCGCGCGGCACGATCATGCTGACGGCCGGCGACGAGTTCGGCCGCACGCAACGCGGCAACAACAACGCCTACGCGCAGGACAATGACATCACCTGGCTCGACTGGGCCGGGCGCGACCAGGCGCTCGAGCAGTACACCGTTCTGCTCGCCAAGATGCGTCGTGCCGTGCCGGCGCTTTTGGACGCAAGCTTTCTCACCGGCGAGCCAGCGGCCGGCTCGGAAATGCCAGACGTTGCCTGGCTGACTGAAACCGGCGTGACGCTCGACGAGGCAGCCTGGCACGATGCCAGGCGGCACCGGCTGGTCATGCTTCTCGGTAGCCGTGAGAACAGTCGCCTTGCAGTGATCATCAATGGCGACCGCCGGGCCTGCATGTTCACGCTGCCGGAACGGGCGGGTTTTCATTGGCGCCCAGCCATCGAAACGAATTCTGGCGATATCTCACGGCCGGTGCCTGGGCGAACGGTCATGTTCATGATCGAACGCAGGACCGCGCAGGCGGGCGCAGAGGAGAGCCATGATGGCTGACAATGCCGAAAGGTGGCGCGGCTGCGTCATCTACCAGATTTACCCGCGTTCCTTCCAGGACACGACAGGCGACGGCAGCGGCGATCTCAGCGGCATCACCTCGAGGCTGGCCCATGTCGCATCGCTCGGTGTCGACGCGGTCTGGTTGTCGCCTTTCTTCAAGTCTCCGATGGCCGATATGGGTTACGACGTTTCGGATTACCGCGCCGTCGATCCGATGTTCGGCACGATCGAGGACTTCGACGCCATGATCGCCGAGGCGCACCGGCTCGGCCTGAAGGTGATCATCGACCAGGTCTTGTCGCATTCGTCGGATCGGCACGAATGGTTCATCGAAAGCCGCACGAGCGGTGACAACCCCAAGGCCGACTGGTACGTCTGGGCCGATGCGAAGCCCGACGGCACCGCCCCCAACAACTGGCTGTCGCTTTTCGGCGGCCCCGCCTGGGAATGGGACGCAACGCGCAGGCAATATTACCTGCATAATTTCCTGGCCTCGCAGCCGGACCTTAATTTCCACAATCCGCAGGTGCAGGACGCCTTGCTGGAAACGGTGCGGTTCTGGCTCGACCGCGGCGTCGACGGGTTTCGGCTGGACACGGTCAACTACTATGTCCACGACCGCTGGCTGCGCAGCAACCCGCCTTTGGCGGAAAGCGTCGCCGGCATCAATACGGCAACCAGCACCTATCTTTACCAGGAGCATCTGTTCGACAAGAGCCAGCCGGAAAATCTGGCTTTCCTCAGGCGCTTCCGGGCCTTGCTTGACGAATATGAAGGCCGCGCCGCGGTCGGCGAGATTGGCGACGAAACCCGTTCGTTGCAGACACTCGCCGCCTATACCGGCGGTGGCGACAAGCTCCAAATGTCCTACACCTTCGACCTGCTCGGCCCGCAATTCTCGGCGGCGCATGTGCGTGGCTGTGTCGAGGCCTTCGAGAGTACGGTGTTCGATGGCTGGGTTTGCTGGGCGTTCTCCAACCACGATGTCGTGCGCCATGTCAGCCGCTGGACAAGGCCGGGCGGCGATCCGGACAGGGTGGCGAAATTCTCGATCGCGCTGCTTTCCTGCCTGCGCGGATCGATCTGCCTCTATCAGGGCGAAGAGCTCGGGCTGGAGGAGGCCGAACTGGCGTTCGAGGACTTGCGCGATCCTTTCGGCGTTCGCTTCTGGCCGGCAATCAAGGGGCGGGATGGGTGCCGAACGCCGATGGTCTGGGATGCTGGCGCCGACAATGCCGGCTTTTCGACCGGCAAGCCGTGGCTTCCAATCCCGGCAAGCCATCGCTCCCGGGCGGTCGACGTCCAGGCCGGCGAGCAAACATCCGTCCTGGCGAGCTACCGGGCGATGCTGGCCTTGCGCAAGCAGCATCCGGCGCTGGTTCGAGGCTCGATTCGGTTCCTCGATGCCGAAGGCGACGTCCTTGCTTTCATTCGCGAAGGCGGTGACGAAAAGCTGCTCTGTGTCTTCAATTTCGCCGACGAGCCCGCCGGTTGGCAATTGCCGCCGGATCTGGATGCGATAGAACCGATAGATCTTGGCGGTGCTGACGGGGTCTTGCAGGAAAGAACTCTGTCGCAGCCGCCGCTGGGCTGCTTCCTCGGCCGGATCGGCTGAGCTCTATTTCATCATCTCATTGAACGAGCACGGAGCGCCCGCAAGTCGCGCCGACAACCCGCACATCGGCCTCGCCCACATGCACACCAAGCGCCGCAAGCACGTTATAGACCAGTGCGTCGACAGGCGCCGTCACGCCGTTCAGAACCGTTACCACCGCCGGCTTCACCGTTCCGAGCAGGGCCGTCACGTCCAGCCCGAGGCCCAGCGCATTGACCGAGAGCGAGAGGCCGCTGACCAACGATGTCGTGAGCGATTGCGTCAGGTTTTTTGTGGCGACAGTTTTTATCGTCTTGTTGGCGATATCGGTGCTGTCGAACGTCAATGTGGTCGGATCGTTGTTGGTGATGGCAAGTGATGAAGAACCCTTCACATCGAGCAGATTGAGGGTAAGCAGCAGAAGCTTCACGCTTACTTGTGCAATCGTGGCATCGGAGAACGACTGCGGATTGTTGAAATCGGCGAAGGCCGATGGGTTGTTGTCGGCGTCCCTGGCGGCAAGGTGCAGCGAGGCCACGCCTGGCTGCGCGGCGATCGAGACCTTGATGCTATCCGGCCGGCCCGTCGGGCAGCTGATGTCGGTTAGCTTAGCTTCCGCATAGGCGACTTCGACATGCAGAGGCAGGTTGACGGACAGCAGACTGATGCCGCCGCCGAGATTGGAATTGCCGACGCCGACTGTGGTGACCAGCTTGATTCGTGTCTGCGCGGTGCGCACCACGGTGCCTTTTTCGCCGACGGCCAGCCAGGGTGAATATTGCATCGGTTCACCGATGGCGATGGCGAGCGTGGTGGAGGTAAGTCCCGGAATAGTGGCGCCGAGATCGACCTGGACCTGGTTTGAGCCATTGGCCAGCGAGGCGGCGGCACCCAGCATGCCCATCGCGCTTGCGTCGACGGAAAAGCCAGGAGACTTTTGTCCGAGGCCGAGCTTGCCGATCGAGCCAAGATCGACAAGATGATTGAGGGGTATCTTGACCGTGTTGGTGGCCCTGGACGCGATCGTCTGCAGCACAAGTTTGCTGGCGCTGCCCGACCCGGACGCATTGGCCATGGCGGTCGCGATCTGGCCTACCGTCGCTTTTGACGCCAGCACGTCGGAATAGCTGACACCTGTCAGTTGCAACTGCACGGCAAGGGCATCGACGAACGAAAGCACGTTGACATCGGCCGAGATCAGCGCGTTGTAGTCCATGACGCTGAGCGAGATGTTGGCGCCCAGCAACTTGCTGAGAAGCGCGTTGAGGATGCCGCCATTGACGCTGAGGAGCCTGGACCCGACCGAGAACATCGCTTGCGGGGTCACGCTGGCAATGGCTTCGGTGCCGACAACCGGAGTAGGGATGAGCGAACTGGCGAAATACCGGGCGGGGATTTTTTGCAGAGTGACGCGAACGGCGTTGTAAGGCGTTTTACCGGCCTCGAAGCGCTTGTCGACACCAACGGAGGACACCGCTGAGTATCGGCCGCCGGTGACCGACACGACGGTTTTTCCAACCGTGGGAACGATTGTCTGACCTGGCTTTTGAACAGTGATGCCGGGCATTCGGTTGTCGCTGAGCGTCGTTACTGCCGCGGCTTCCATATTGTTGATGTTCGATGCCGCGGTGATCGCCGCCAGATCGGTCATGGCCTGGGCTTCCCTGCGCTCCGTGTAGATCGAACCTTCGTCAACAGCGAAGGCCGCCAGCCCCAGCGCGAATGGCGCTATCAGCGCCGTCATGACGGCAAAGTTCGCCTTCACGTCACCAAACATCGAGCGCCCGATCCGGTCGATGCTCCTCACCAAGCAATGTGGCATTTCAGATGCCTCCAATCCTGATGGTCGATCTGCGCGAGATCGTGGTTTGCGGCATTGCAAGGCTTGGCAACAGGTTCCAGATCGGCAGGTTGCTGGCATCGTACTGGATCGACACGACGAACTGATTTCCGTCGGCCGTGCTGTCCGTCGCCTGATAGGTCAGCTTGCCGGAATCGACGAACGGGTATCCACTGGCATTGTTTTTGACGAAACTCGCCACCAGCGCCTGGCGCTCGGTTTGGTTCAATCCGGCAATTGCAGTGCGGGCGGCATCGGCGGCGATTTGCTGCAAGGAGTTGCTTGCACCAAAATAGATACCGTATGCAACCATTCCGAGCAGGAGCAGGATAAAGACCGGTGAAAGCAGGGCGAATTCGACCGCAGAAGTTCCAGATTCTTCCCCAATCAGGCGTAGCTTTGTCCTTAATTGGCGTATGTTTTTTGCCGCTAATGAGACAGTTTTACTGTCTGTCTTATTCATTGCCCTTGTCCACGGAACTTAAGAGAGATGTGCCGAACCCGCCCCAATATGTAACCCATGGTTGACTAAAAACTAATTAATACATTCTCGCAAACTGAAATGATCCGCCAGATTATCTCCCACGGACGGGCGTTTTCTGGGCGATGAAACGCAGCCAAGGCCATGATTTCGACCATTGATTGGCAGCTCGCAAGGCGACTGTCCCGGCGCCTTACTTTGGGTGACCCCGAGAGTCTGTTGAAATAAAAAATCTCCACGTTACTGTTTGGCCACCAGCTGCCGGAAAGGGAACCGGCTGCGCGCTCGAAAGGAACCAGCCAATCGGTTTCGGGGCGTCAACACTTAGAGACGTGGCTGAAGGGCGACGTCATTAGGGAGAACTCCATGCTGAAACATGTGCTGAAGGCGACGGTACTCGCCACGACCATGGTCTTGGCCGCCGGTACGTTCTACACGCCGGCTTTCGCCGAAACTGTCTACAACCGCGGGGCCGCCGCCGAAGCGGAGACGCTCGATCCGCACAAGACCTCGACGGTCTACGAAGCCGATATCATACGCGACCTGTTCCAGGGCCTCGTCATGCATGACCAGAAGACGAACCTCATTCCGGGCGCCGCCGAAAGCTGGACGGTGTCCGACGACGGCACTGTCTACACCTTCAAGCTGCGCAAGGGCGGCCTCTGGTCGGATGGCAGCCCGGTGACGGCGGACGATTTCGTTTATTCGTTCCGTCGGCTGGAAGATCCGGCCACCGCTGCCGAATACGCTTCCATGCTCTATCCAGTGAAGGGTGCCGAGGAAGTCAACACCAAGAAGGGCAAGCCGGAGGATATGGGCGTCAAGGCGATTGACGCAAATACCCTCGAAGTCACGCTCAAGGCGCCAACCCCTTACTTCCTGGAGATGCTGACCCATCAGGCGACCTATCCGGTTAACAAGGCGTCTATCGAAAAGCTTGGCGCCGACTGGATCAAGGCAGGCAAGCTGGTCTCCAACGGGGCCTTTACAGCAGCGGAGTGGATTCCCAACGACCATCTGAAGCTGGTCAAGAATCCGAAATTCTGGGATGCCGCGAGCGTCAAGTTCGACGTGGTCAACTACATCCCGACCGAGGATCGGTCGTCTGCGATGAAGCGCTTCGAGGCCGGCGAACTCGACAGCTACGGTGACCTGCCGACCGAACAGCTCGCCGACCTCAAGGCCAAATTCGGCGACCAGGTCCGTGTCGGACCATATCTCGGCACCTACTATTATGCGATCAAGACCGACAAGGCGCCGTGGGACAATGTCGAACTGCGCAACGCCATCTCGATGGCGATCGATCGCGACTTCCTCGCCGAAAAAGTCTGGCAGAATTCGATGCTGCCCGGCTATTCGATGGTGCCTCCGGGCATCGAGGGCTACACGCCGGCACTGGCCAAATACGCCGACATGTCGCAGATCGACCGCGAGGATGAAGCCAAGAAAATCCTGGAAAAGCTCGGCTATACGCCCGAGCATCCGTTGAAGATGGAAATCCGCTACAACACCTCGGAAAACCACAAGAACACCGCTGTCGCCATCCAGGAACAGCTGAAGCCGCTTGGCGTCGAGGTCAGCCTGCTCAACACCGATACCAAGACCCACTACTCGTTCCTCGAGCAGAAGGGCGACTATGACGTCGCGCGTGCCGCCTGGATTGCGGACTACAAGGATCCGGAAACCTTCCTTGGCATCTCCCGCAAGGCCAGTGGCAACAACTATTCCATCTACAACAGCCCGAAATACGAAGAGGCCATGGACAAGGCCGCCGCCGCCGGCGGCAAGCCCGAAGAACGCATGAAGGAACTCGCCAAGGCCGAGCGCATCCTCGTCGATGAGGTCGGCAACATTCCGATCCTCTACTATAGCTACCACGACATCGTTTCCTCGAAGCTGCATGGCTTCGACGACAATGTGATGGACATCCATCCGTCCCGCTTCATCAGCAAGGACTGATCCCTTAGCCAGGCCGTCGCGCAACTCAATGCGCAGCGGCGCTGGTTTGCCATCGCATCGACCCCGGGAACCGGATTCGGTTTTCGACAATGTCGGCGCGAAGATTTGAAGGCTAGAGCGCAATCGTCCAGCTGGACGCGCGCTGCTCTGGATCAAGCGGGGCATCGATGCTGCGTTACGTATTCCGGCGGCTGCTGACCGCCATCCCGACGCTATTCGTCATCGTGACCATAGCGTTCTTCCTGATACGCGTCGCACCGGGCGGACCGTTCAACCAGGAGCGGGGCCTGAGCCCCGAGATCAGAGCTAATCTCGAAGCTCAGTTCGGCCTCAACGACCCGCTCTGGCTGCAGTACCTCCATTATTTAGGCAATCTTCTGCGCGGCAATTTCGGCCCCAGCTACAACATGCCGGATTTCACCGTCGGCGAGCTGTTCAGGGAAGGCCTGCCGATCTCGATCCAACTCGGCGCTTCGGCGCTCGTTCTGGCGCTGCTCCTCGGCAGCGTGCTCGGCACTGTTGCCGCGCTCAACCAGAACAAGCTTGCCGACTATTCGGTGATCGCGCTGGCGACCGCCGGCAGCACCATACCAACCTTTGTCATCGCCCCGGTAATCCAGCTTGTATTCGGATTGACCTGGAAGCTGCTGCCGATCGGTGGCTGGGGCGATGGAGCCCTCATCAACAAGGTCGGCCCGGTGCTGACGCTCGCTCTGCCGCAGATCGCGATCGTTGCCCGCCTGATGCGCGGCTCGATGATCGAATCGCTGCACTCGCATCACATCCGCACCGCGCGCGCTCTCGGCCTGTCCGACTGGTCAGTCGTCGTCAAGCATGCACTGCGCGGCGCCATCCTGCCGATCGTCTCCTTCACCGGTCCGGCAGCTGCAGCCCTTCTCACTGGCTCGATCATCGTCGAGACCATCTTCTCTATCCCGGGCATCGGCCGCCATTTTGTCGTTGCCGCGCTCAACCGTGACTACACACTGGTGATGGGGACGGTGGTGGTCATCGCGCTCTTCACCATTGTCTTCAACCTGATCGTCGACGTCCTCTATGGGGTCGTCGATCCGAGGGTGCGCTATGACTGATATCGCAGTTGCCGCACCGGTCGTCGGCCGGTCCCTGTGGGGTGACGCCTGGGCACGCCTCAAGGCCAATCGCGCGGCCATGTTCAGCCTCTATTATCTTGCCTTCATCGCCGTCATCAGCGTGTTTGGGCCTTATTTCGTGCCGCACCAATACACCACCATCTATGCCGACTATGTCCGCACGCCGCCGAGCTTCTCCGCCTATCCGAAGGCCGACATGATCGAAGGCGCTCTCGACGAGGCCATCAGGCGCATGCGCGTCGACATCAAGGAGTGGCGGCAGGAGGGCAGCCGTGTGTTCGTTACCGTCAGATCGTCCAAGCCGATCGACGACCGCAACATTCGCTACCTTGATCGTTCCGATACCTTCGATGCCACAAAGATCGAGAGCAAATCGCCGGACGGTCTCGAAATGGTGATGAGTGCCGCGATCAGGCAGCAATATTTCCTGTTCGGCACCGACAATACCGGCCGCGATCTCCTGTCCCGAACGCTGATGGCCGGGCGCATATCGCTGGCCATCGGCCTGCTTGCCGGGATTGTGGCCGTGGTCATCGGCGTGCTCTACGGCGCCACTGCCGGCCTCGCCGGCGGCAGGGTCGACGAGGTGATGATGCGTGTCGTCGACGTGCTCTATTCTTTGCCGTTCATCTTCTTCGTCATCATGCTGGTGGTGTTCTTCGGCAGGAACTTCGTGCTGATGTTCCTGGCCGTCGGCGCGGTCCTGTGGCTCGACATGGCGCGTATCGTGCGCGGACAGGCGCTGTCGATCCGCCGGCAGGAATATGTCCAGGCGGCGGAGGCGATGGGCGTCGGCCAGCGCGGCATTCTGCTGCGCCATGTGATCCCCAATTTGCTCGGGCCTGTGGTGATCTACATGACGCTGCTGGTGCCGCAGGTCATCATCCTGGAGAGTTTTTTGTCGTTCCTCGGGCTCGGCGTCCAGGAGCCGATGACCAGCTGGGGCGTGCTGATCTCGGTCGGCGCCCAGAACATCGGCTCGGCCAACTGGCTGCTTTTGTTCCCGGCCTTCTTTCTCGTGTCCACGCTGTTCGCGCTGAATTTCGTCGGCGATGGGCTGCGCGACGCGCTCGACCCGAAGGATCGTTGAGATGGCTGCTCCCGAAACCATCCTCAGCGTCAAGGACCTTCGCGTCCGCTTCCGCATCCTCGATGGTGTGGTGGAGGCGGTGAAAGGCATCAATATCCACGTCAAATCAGGCGAAACCGTCGCCGTCGTCGGCGAATCCGGTTCCGGCAAGAGCCAGACGATGATGGCGGCGATGAGCCTGCTCGCCTCGAACGGCGAAGCCACCGGCACCGTCGATTATCGCGGCCGCAATCTTTTGACCTTGAGCAAGCCCGAGCTCAACAAGATCCGCGGCCGCAAGATCAGCATGATCTTCCAGGAGCCGATGACGTCGCTGGACCCGCTCTATTCGATCGGCAACCAGCTGATCGAGCCGATCCGCAAGCATCGCGGACTTGGCGCCGCCGCGGCGCGCGAGGAGGCGCTCAAGCTGCTGCGGCTGGTCCATATTCCCGATCCGGAGCGGCGGATGAAATCCTATCCGCACGAGTTGTCGGGCGGTCAGCGCCAGCGCGTCATGATTGCCATGGCGCTGGCCAACGACCCCGATATATTGATCGCCGACGAGCCGACGACCGCGCTTGACGTCACCATCCAGGCGCAGATCCTCATGCTGCTCGCCGAACTGCAGCGCAAGCTCGGCATGGCGATCGTCTTCATCACCCACGATCTCGGCATCGTCAGGCGCTTTGCCGACCGGGTCTATGTGATGCGCTATGGCGAAGTGGTCGAGGAGGGCGAGGCGGAAGCGATCTTCGCCAACCCGCAGCACGCCTACACAAAGATGCTACTCGCCGCCGAACCGACCGGCACCAAGGCGCCGCCGCCTCCGAATGCCCCCGTCCTGCTTGAAGGCAGGAACGTCGAGGTGACCTTCAAGATCGGCGGCGGATTTCTTGGCGGAGAACCGCTGATATTGCGCGCTGTCGATCGCATTTCGATCCGGCTGAAACGCAACCAGACCATCGGCATCGTCGGCGAATCCGGTTCGGGAAAATCGACGCTCGGCCGCGCCTTGCTGCGGCTCCTGCCCAGCGACGGCATCATCCGGCTTGGCGACCGCGACATTTCCCACGCCGACCGCCAGGCGATGCGGCCGCTGCGGCGCGAATTGCAGCTGGTCTTCCAGGATCCGTTCGGCTCGCTGTCGCCACGCATGACCGTCGGCCAGATCATCACCGAGGGGCTTCTGGTCCACGAGCCCAATCTGTCGGGCAGGCAGCGCGATCTCCGCGCCGTCGATGCCTTGCTCGAAGTCGGGCTCGACCCAAATACGCGCAACCGCTATCCGCATGAATTCTCCGGCGGGCAGCGGCAGCGCATCGCCATTGCGCGCGCCATGATACTGAAGCCGAAAGTGGTGGTGCTGGACGAGCCGACCTCGGCGCTGGACCGCTCAGTGCAGAAGCAGATTGTCGAATTACTGCGCAAGCTGCAGGCCGACCACGAGCTGTCCTATCTGTTTATCAGCCACGATCTCGCCGTCGTGCGCGCCATGGCCGACTACATCATCGTCATGAAGCAGGGCAAGATCGTCGAAGAGGGGCCGGCCGAGGCGATCTTCGGCAATCCGCAGGCAACCTACACGCAGACACTGATGGCCGCGGCCATCGATATCACGCGATTTCGCCTGAGCGCATAGCCTTGCTGGCGATCTGCCACATATCGACGTCGCACAGCACAGGCCACATGGCGCGGGTATAGCGAAGCACATGTGGGGTGACATCGTCGCCGAGCCCGGCTTCCACGCGGCAGGTGCGGAACGCCTTCTCGATGCGCTTTGTCGGTTCGCCCAGGCTGCCATGGACGACCGGCCCGCAGTCGCAATCGATACGCTTCCAGCGGCGCATATGGGCGATCAGCCGTGGCGGCAGTCGCGCCGGCGGACGCCATTTCTTGCTTTCTTTCGTGTGCTGATCTTTGCAATAGAGCACGCCGCGGCCAAGGTCTGGCCAAGCTCCTGCGGCCTCGCCATCCCAATTGAGTTGCAGGATTGAACGATGTCGACAGCCAGTGTAGAGCCCCACAATGATAAAGCGGCAGAGATGAGCGTAGTGACCGTGCTTCCGGCGCAGCCGCAATGCCACGCGCAGCAGTCCCGCTGCTTCCTCGCGCGTCAGCCAGCGCTCGCGCGCTGCTGGTTTGTCTGGCAAGGTGACGGACGGCTTCGCATCGAGACCGTATTCCTTGGCGCAAAAGTTGATCGCCGAGCGGAGGTCCTCAAGATCGCGACGCGGGCCTGACGTAAAGTCCTTGTCTTGCCACGCCGGGAGTAACGCACGGCGGGTCTCCATCGCCGCGACGTTGAGCTTGGCGATTCGCTCACGCTCTACCCGATTGCGCTCGCGCGAACGGTGCTCGATATAGGCGCGGCAGCGATCTCCACTGATGCTGGCGACCGGCTCGGTGCCGAAGAATTCGTTCAGAAAACGCATCCTGGCGAGAAATTCCTTGCGACCGGCAATCTTGGCCTGGCGCGCTTCGGTATAGGCGGCGAGGATGTCACCGACAGTCAGGCGGCGCGCATCGGTCTTGGAGATCGGCTGCTGATATTTGTCGGCGGTGGCAGGCCCGAGTTGAGGGCGCAGCATACCTGCGCCGCTAGACACCGCTCCCGTGCGGGCATGATGAGGGGTCGTCACGATGGTCTCCTTATTCGCTGCGAACTTGTTTGTCCTGCGGATGGGGATCATTAGAAGAGGCAACAAGACCGGCTCTGCAACAAGCAAAATCGGCGATAGCGCTGCGAGATACAAAGACTTGCGAAATGCGGCGGAGGAATCGCACCGGCTTGGCTTTCCCGCCGGACGATGAGTTTTGGTGAGTTCCCGGAGGGTAGCTGACAGCCGCATCAAAATGGTGGCACGGGCTATCCCATGTTGCGGTTGCAACTGAGGTATAAATCTCACGCCGGCCTTCACGGGACGACTTGGCATTGCGAAGCAGGGGTCAGGTGCCTTGGAAATCTAGCTTTTTGTCGGTGACGAACATCCGCTCGCGTCGGCAGTAGCCGCGATCCGATGCCACTGCGAGCTCCGCTTAGCCTCTCCTCGGCCAAAACCCTCTTTTTGTCGAATCTACAGGCGCAACTTGGAAGAGCGCCTACGGGCCCTGAGCCATGCCTCCCGGGGTGGACAATGTTGAGCGACCCGAGACATAGGTGACGTTTTGTACCGGACACATGGGTAACACTTT
>NZ_SUEG01000029.1 GCF_005063415.1 Mesorhizobium sp. | reverse complement strand
GTTCTGTTCGGCTGCCTTCAGCCGCAGCTCGGCTTCGTGGCGGCGCGTGTGCAGGCCGGAAATTCCGGCTGCCTCTTCCAGGAGCGCGCGGCGCGCCTGCGGCTTTGCCTGGATCAGCTCGCCGATGCGGCCCTGGCCGACCATCGAGGGCGAGCGGGCGCCGGTCGATTGGTCGGCGAACAGCAGCTGAACGTCCTTGGCGCGAGCCTCCTTGCCGTTGATGCGGTAGAGCGAGCCCGCCTCACGCTCGATGCGACGCGAGACCTGCAACTCATCGGCGTCGTTGAAGGCAGACGGCGCGGTGCGGTCGCTATTGTCAAGGAAGAGCGTGACTTCGGCGGTGTTGCGGGCCGGACGCGTTCCCGAGCCGGAAAAGATGACGTCGTCCATGCCGGACGCACGCATGTTCTTGTAGGAGCTTTCGCCCATAACCCAGCGCAGCGCCTCGACCAGGTTCGACTTGCCGCAGCCGTTCGGCCCGACGATGCCTGTCAGGCCGCGTTCGATGACGAACTCGCCGGGTTCTACGAAGGATTTGAAGCCGAGCAGGCGAAGGCGCGAGAACTTCATTCGCGCCTGCCCATCGCCAAGTTTCGCAAAACTGTTCCGCGGTTTTGCGAGGAGAACCCGCGGCAGGACAAAAATCCGCGGCAAGACAAAGAAGTGCGCACGCCGAAGCGACGCCGCTTCGGCGCCGCCGAAACGTCAGAGCAGAGGGTCGATGATGGCCGACATTTCCGCAATCGACATCGCCCCTTTGTAGGTCTTTCCGTTGATGAAAAAGGTCGGTGTGGAATCAACCTTGAATTCGTCGGCGCCGCGCTTCTGGACGGATCTCACATCGTCCAGAAGTTTCTGGTCCGTCAAGCAGGCCTCGAAGGACTCCTGTGTAAAACCGGCAAGCTTGGCGATTTGCAGCAGTGCGTCCTTGGTATTGTTCACACCAACCCAGTTCGCCTGCTGCCTGAACAGCACGTCGACCATCGGGAAATAATTGTCCTTGGAGCAGCGCGCCAGCATGAAACCGGCCTCGGCGCTGGGATCGAACGGAAATTCGCGCAGGATATAGCGGGCCTTGCCGGTATCGATATACTTCGTCTTCAGCTCCGGGAATGTGGTTTCGGCGAAATGCGCGCAGTGCGGGCAGGTCATCGAAGCATATTCGACGATAGTGACCTTTGCGTCGTCCTTGCCGAGCTGCATGTCGGGCAGCGCGCCGGGCTTCAACAAGGCCGCCATATCCACCGTGCCCTGAGCTTCCGGCGCTTTGGCGGCGGCCGGAGCGGCCGGCTTCGCAGGTTCCGCCGGAGCCGCAGGCTTCACATCCTGCGCCTCGGCTTTCTCGCCCGAGTCGCTGCAGGCGGCAAGCAGCGCCACCGCTGGTATTGCGGCCAGCGAAGTCAAAAGGTTTCTGCGGGACAAGGAACGGATCATACGAATCACCTGGCAATAGTTGGATTTTGCAATGCAAAGGCTACAAAAAGCGAGAGTTGGCGCGAATTAAGGCATTACCGCGCCTATTCCAATCGCCAAATCCGGGCATCCCATCACGATAGCGCGAGATCACGGCTTCTTTTGACCGAGAATGGTGGCGCCAAGCCGCTCCAAGGAGGCGCGCAGCCCGCCGTCCTCGATCAAACCGACGGTGCCGGACAGCTTCGCTTTCTCGGCCGCAGTCAATGGCCGCAAACTGGGTTTCGGTTTTTCCTTGCCCGCCATTACCGGCTTCTGCACGATCCTGATCCGGCCGATCGCATTGAAACCGAGGAAGGCATTGACCCGGTTGATGATCTCGCCGGTCTCGTGCTGCAGATGCAGTGCCGCTACACCCTCGCAGGCAATCACCAGCACCGCCGGTTCGAACGGATCGTCCTCGTGCATGCGGCGCGGCCACTGGATCTTTTCCGGGCGCGAGCGGCCGGCAAGCCGCGGCCCGGCAATTTCTTCCCATGACTGGACCAGTCCGATCGACATGCCGGCCCGCTTGCGCAGCACTGGGTCGAGGATCTCGGTTGCGAGATCGCTCACCGGAACGGGATTGCCGAAGGGCCTTTTCCCTGCCATGTGCGTTCTCCAGTCACCAGCTTCAGCACCAATGGATTAGGGCCGACCCTCGATCAATGGCACTGCACGACCAGACCCGCAAGGCCGTATCCGGAGACAATGGCGAGATCGCATCCCGGCTGCTTGGCTGGTACGACGCGCATCACCGCGACCTGCCCTGGCGCGTTCCGCCGCGGGCGCTGGCGGGCGGGGCGCGGCCCGATCCCTATCTGGTCTGGCTTTCCGAGGTGATGCTGCAGCAAACCACGGTCGAGGCGGTAAAATCCTATTTTCGGGCTTTCGTGCAGAAATGGCCAACGGTCGAGGCACTGGCGGCGGCACCGACCGAAGACGTCATGAAGGCCTGGGCCGGGCTCGGCTATTATTCCCGCGCTCGTAACCTCAAAGCCTGTGCCGATCTCGTCGCGCGGCAAGGCGGCCGCTTTCCGGACAGCGAGTCCGGCTTGAGGGAACTGCCAGGCATCGGCGCCTATACGGCGGCGGCGATCGCAGCGATCGCCTTCGACCAACCAGCCGCGGTCGTCGACGGCAATGTCGAACGGGTGGTCTCACGGCTGTTTTCGATCGCCACGCCGCTGGGCGAAGCCAAGGGCGAGATACGCGGCCGGGTCGAACGCATGGTTCCCCCGACAAGGCCCGGCGATTTCGCGCAGGCGATGATGGACCTGGGCGCGACGATCTGCACGCCGCGCCGGCCCCGCTGCATGCTCTGCCCCGTTTGCGAGGATTGCAACGCCACAATCTCGGGCGACCCCGAACGCTTTCCGGTCCGCCTGCCCAAGGCCGAAAGACCCTTACGCCGCGGTGCCGCCTTCGTTGCCGTCCGGGGCGACGGCGCCGTGCTTTTGCGCAAGCGCATCGAAAAGGGCCTCCTCGGCGGCATGACTGAGGTGCCGACGACCGGCTGGACGGCGCGCATCGACGGCGCCACCACGGAAGCGGCAGCTCCGTTCCCCGGCAATTGGCGGCAGGCCGGACGCATCGGCCATGTCTTTACCCATTTTGCGCTTGAACTCGACGTGTTCAAGGCGGAGACCGACAGTGCCGCCCCCGCCGGGCATTTCTGGTCGCTGGTCCATGAAATTTCCGGGGAAGCGCTGCCGAGCGTCATGAAAAAGGTAATCGAAGCGGCGATACCGGGCGCGACGAAGAAGCAGCGGCCGCGTTGAAAGAGAGAAGAATGACTGAAATCCGCCACATCGTTTTCGACATCGGCAAAGTGCTGATCCACTATGATCCGGACCTGCCCTTCAGTCGCTTGATCCCCGATCCCGACGAACGGAAATGGTTCTTCGACAATGTCTGCACGCATGATTGGAACATCGAGCAGGATCGCGGCCGCAGTTGGGAAGAGGCCGAAGCGCTGGCGATCGCGCAATATCCCGAGCACGCGGAAAATATCCGCAATTTCCGCCGGCACTGGCACGAGATGGTGCCTCACGCCTATGAGGACAGCGTCGCCATCATGATCGGCCTGATCGAGAGCGGCCACGACGTGACGATGCTGACCAATTTCGCTGCGGATACGCTTGCCGAGGCCCGCGAGCGCTTCGATTTCCTCAATCGGCCGCGCGGCGTCACCGTTTCCGGCGACATCCACCAGATCAAGCCGGATCGCGCCATCTACGATCACCACGTCGCCGCGTTCGGCCTCGAACCGTCAGCCACGCTGTTCATCGACGACAGCCCGAAGAATGTCGACGGTGCCAAGGCGGCCGGCTGGCAATCGGTGCTGTTCACCGACGCCCAGACGCTTAAGGCAGACCTTGAGCGCCTTGGGATCAAAGTGTGATTTGAATCGGTTCCAGGGAGTTGGTTGAGCCTTCGCATTAACCGATCTGTCGCAACTCGGAAGCCGTCAGGCCCCTGCCCGTTCCATGCCCAGGCGTGCAATGCGGCGAAGCTCGTCGATCGGGGTCAGGCCGCCGCTGCGCTCATAATGCCAGAAGGTCCATCCGTTGCAGGCGTCCAGCCCCTGCACTTGTGCGCCGATCTTGTGGATCGACCCGGCACTGTCGCCGATCGCCAGCGTGCCGTCGGCACGCACCTTTGCCGCCCAGCGCTTCTTGGCGTCGTAGAGCGTGGCGCCGGGCGCCACCAGGCCATTGTCGAGAAGCGTGACGAATGCGACGCGCGGCTCAGCCCGCTTGCCGGTTAGTACCGTCAAATTGGCGCCTTCCAGCGGCCGGACCGCATCGATACGTTCCATGGCGGCATCGATATAGGTTTGTTCGCGCTCGATGCCGACGAAGTGGCGGCCAAGCCGCCTGGCCACAGCCCCGGTGGTACCTGAACCGAAGAACGGGTCGAGCACGATGTCGCCCGGCCTGGTCGAGGCCGTCATGATGCGGGCGAGCAACGCTTCCGGCTTCTGCGTCGGATGCAATTTGTCACCATGGTCGTTCTTCAGGCGCTCGCCGCCGGTGCAGATCGGAAACAGCCAGTCCGAGCGCATCTGGACGTCGTCGTTCGATGCCTTCAGCGCCTCGTAGTTGAAAGTGTAGCCCTTACCCTTCTGGTCGCGAGAGGCCCAGATCATCGTCTCGTGGGCATTCTGGAAACGGCGGCCACGGAAATTGGGCATTGGATTGGTTTTGCGCCAGACGACGTCGTTGAGGATCCAGAAGCCCAGGTCCTGCATCTTGGCGCCGACCCTGAAAATATTGTGGTAGGAGCCGATGACCCAGATCGTGCCGTTGGGCTTCAACACGCGGCGCGCCGCCAGCAGCCAGGCGCGGGTGAAGGCGTCGTAGGCCTCAAAACTGTCGAACTGGTCCCAATGGTCGTCGACGGCATCGACCTTGGATTGGTCGGGCCGGTGCAGATCGCCATCGAGCTGCAGATTGTAGGGCGGATCGGCGAAGATCACGTCAATCGACTTTTCCGGCAGCCGTTCGAGCGCGGCGACGCAGTCGCCCTTCAGGATCGTATCCAGCCACTCGGATTGCTGGGGAGCATCGGAAAGCTCGTCGAGAAGACGCACGGCAGACATTGTGACACCCAAGGCACGCGTTACTGTTTACTGTCCGTTATGGTTACCGATCAGCGTAAATATTCAGTGAAGCAGACTGCCGAATTTGCGAAGCCCGGCTTGTTGGTGTATGCCGCGCCGCCTGAGCCGTTTGGACCAAAGGGCCCTCGGCATTCCCTTCATCCCGCTTTCCGGATCACCATGCCCCAGCCAGATCTTGTCATCTTCGATTGCGACGGCGTGCTCGTCGATTCCGAAATCATCGCCGCGCGTATCGATGCCGAGCTTTTGACCTCGGCCGGCTACGAGATATCGGCCGAGGAGATTTCCGAGGTCTATGCCGGGTTGACTTTCAAGGACATCATGATGCGGGTCGAGGAAAAGTCCCGGATCCCGTTCCAGGCCTCCCTGATCGACAAGGAGGAACAGCTGGTCGATCGCCGACTGCGCAGCGACGTGCGTGCCATCGACGGGGCGCACGAAGCTGTCGCCGCGGTAGCAGTGCCGCGCTGCGTCTGTTCGAATTCGCGTTCGGAGCGGATCGAATTCATGCTGGAGAAGGTGCAGCTTTTGCCGTTCTTTGCCGGTCGTATCTTTTCCTCGCTGGAAACCCCGACCGGGAAGACCAAGCCGGCGCCGGACGTGTTTCGGTTCGCCGCGGAAAAGCTCCAGGCCGATCCTGCGAACACCTTTGTCATCGAGGATTCCGTGCATGGCGTCACCGGCGCCAAGACGGCGGGAATGCGCGTAATCGGCTTCACCGGCGCGGCGCACAGCTATCCCGGCCACGCCGATGCGCTGACCGAGGCCGGCGCGGAAACGGTCATCCGCCGCTGGGCGGAACTGAAAAGCGTGATCGCCGCGCTGTCGGAATGGTCGGCGGACGCCTGAGAGGCCGCCTCCAACCGCCCTGGCGCGAATGCACCGGCTCAGTTGGTCGCGGCGGCTTTCTTCTTCTTCGGCTTGTCTGTCGCTACTTTCGGAGCGCCCTCGTCATACCCGGCATATGCCTGGTAGTCCCGCGCCGTCGGCTCCGGAACGACGACGTTGGAATCGGTGAAGACGAACTGCGTGGCACTCGAAGGATCGGTAACCTGGACCTGATAGGAGTGAAGCTGCGAATAGAGAACTTCGGTGCCGTGCATCACCGCGATGCGGATCGGCATGGTGATGGTGCCGGGGGTAAACATCGGGCCAGGCACGACCTTGCCGGCGACGGCTATCTTCATCGACAAGGAGCCGTTGGCGCGGCTGCAGTCGCGGGTCACATCGGTGATCGAAGCCTGATAAATGATCTTGGCGGAATCGTCCGGCTGATCGACGCCTGCCGCGTCCGCTGCCGGCTGGGCGGCTTCCTCGGCGGCGACCTCGGTTTTCTTCTTCGGCTTCGGACCGCTCTTGGCGTAGGTATTGAAGAAGGCGGTGCCGTCACGCAACGTCACTTTCGGACAATAGGCCTGCAGCTGGCTGGAAAGCACCTTGGGGTCGGGTGGCGGTGGCGGTGTCGTGTCCTTCTTGCCGAAGCCGAGAATGCCATTGTCGCTCGATTGGCAGCCTGCGGCGGCAAGCATAAAGCCGGTGAGCGCCAGACCCGCGACAAAACGACCGTTGAATGAATGAAACGCCATGAACTGCACTTCCCTCTCGCAAAGCCGGTGACGTATATCAACCGCGCGGCAAAAATGCGACTGAGCCAGCGCAGAAATCCACCACCTTGCGGCGGGCCAAAATTCCCGACAACAATGGAAACGTGACGATGCAATATGTGAGTACCCGCGGGGAAGCGCCCGCGCTTGGATTTTCCGACGCGGTGCTGGCCGGGCTGGCGCGCGACGGCGGGCTCTACCTGCCGAGCGCCTGGCCGCAATTTTCCCTAGCCGAGATCCGCGCCATGCGCGGCCTTGCCTATCCCGACCTTGCCATCCGTGTGCTGTCGCCGTTCCTCGGTGGCGAGATCGCGGCGCCGGTGTTCGAACGGCTGATGCGCGAAGCCTATGCGACCTTCCGCCATGAGGCCGTCTGCCCGCTGGTGCAGACCGGGCCGAACAGCTTCGTGCTCGAGCTCTTCCACGGCCCGACGCTCGCGTTCAAGGACGTGGCGATGCAGCTTCTTGCACGGCTGATGGACCATGTGCTGGCCGAGCGTGACCAGCGCGCCACCATTGTCGGCGCCACCTCCGGCGACACCGGGGGGGCCGCCATCGATGCCTTTGCCGGGCGCAACCGCACCGATATCTTCGTGCTTTTCCCGCACGGCCGCGTCTCGCCGGTACAGCAGCGGCAGATGACGACCTCGACCGCGGCAAACGTCCACGCGTTGGCGATCGAAGGCAATTTCGACGACTGCCAGGGCCTGGTGAAGGACATGTTCAACGACCACGGTTTTCGCGACCGGGTATCGCTGTCCGGCGTCAACTCGATCAACTGGGCCCGCATCATGGCCCAGATCGTCTATTATTTCTCCTCCGCGCTGTCGCTGGGCGCGCCCGACAGGCTGGTTTCCTTCACCGTGCCAACCGGCAATTTCGGCGACATCTTCGCCGGCTATGCCGCCAAGAAAATGGGGCTGCCGATCGAACGGCTGATCATCGCAACCAACGACAACGATATTCTGGCGCGCACGCTGGCGACCGGCGAATACCGCATGAAGGGGGTTTTTTCGACCACCTCGCCTTCGATGGACATCCAGGTCTCTTCCAATTTCGAGCGCTTGCTGTTCGAGGCAGCCGGCCGCGATGCCTCGACCGTGCGGCGCTACATGGACGGGCTTAAGCAGTCCGACGCCTTCACCATCGAGGCCGGCGAAATCGCCAAGATCCGCTCCGAATTCGACGCCGGCCGCGCCACCATGGACGAGGTCGCCGCCACCATCCGCACCACACTTGCGGCGAGCGGCTATCTGCTCGACCCGCACACGGCCGCGGCCGTGCATGTGGCCGCCGGCAAGGCTGCGGGTGAGGTGCCGATGGTGGTGCTGGGCACTGCACACCCGGCAAAGTTTCCCGCCGCCGTCGAAGCCGCCAGTGGCGTGTCGCCTGCCCTGCCTGCATGGCTAGGCGGGTTGATGAGCGCCGAGGAAAAATACACGGTACTTCCATCCGACCTGAAAATGGTGGAAGATTATCTCGGCCGCCACACGCGGGCGGCGCGTTAGGGAGTAATTGCCATATGGGTGTTGAGGTAAGCCGTCTGTCGAACGGCCTGACAGTCGCCACCGAAACCCTTCCAAGCCTCGAATCTGTTGCCCTTGGCGCCTGGGTCAAGTCGGGCGCACGCAACGAGCGTGACGAAGAGCACGGAATGGCGCACTTGCTCGAGCACATGGCTTTCAAGGGCACCAGGCGGCGAAGCGCCTTCGAGATCGCCTCGGAGATCGAGGACGTCGGCGGCGAGATCAATGCCGCCACCAGCGTCGAGACGACCTCCTATTATGCAAGGGTTCTGAGCGACGACGTGCCGCTGGCGGTCGATATCCTCTCCGACATCCTGCAGGAATCCGAATTCGATCCGCAGGAGCTGGAGCGCGAGCAGCATGTGATTCTGCAGGAGATCGGCGCCGCGCACGATACGCCCGACGATGTCGTTTTCGATCACTTTACCGAGACCGCCTTTCGCCACCAGACTATCGGCCGCTCGATTCTCGGCACGCCGGAAACCGTCAAATCCTTCACTTCGAAGCAGCTGCACGACTTCATCGAACGACAGTACGGCGCCGAGAACATGGTGATGGTGGCGGCCGGCGATATCAAGCACGACGATTTCGTGCGCGAGGTCGAAAAGCGTCTCGGCAGCTTCCGCGGCAAGGCCGACGGCACCATCCCGCAATATGCGCAGTATGTCGGCGGCGATTTTCGCGAGGACCGCGACCTGATGGACGCGCAGATCGTGCTGGGTTTCGAGGGCCGCGCCTATCACGTCCGCGATTTCTATGCCTCTCAGGTCCTTTCGATGATCCTGGGCGGCGGCATGTCGTCGCGACTTTTCCAGGAAGTGCGCGAAAAACGCGGGCTGTGCTATTCGGTCTATGCCTTCCATTGGGGTTTTTCCGATACCGGCGTCTTCGGGGTCCATGCGGCGACCGGACAAAGCGATATTGCCGAGCTGGTGCCTGTGATCATCGACGAGCTGCAAAAGGCCGGTGAAAACATCCTGCAGGAGGAGCTCGACCGGGCGCGTGCCCAATACCGCGCCGGGCTGATCATGTCGGCCGAGAGCCCGGCGAGCCGCGCCTCGCAGATCGCCAGGCAGTTGCTTCTGTTCGGCAGGCCGATCGCCAAGGAAGAGCTGATGGAGCGGCTGTCGGCGTTGACTGTCGAGCGGCTGACGGATCTGTCGTCTCGGCTTTTTTCGACCAAGCCGACGCTTACAGCCGTCGGGCCGGTGGGTACACTCGCGCCCTATGAAGCGATCCTCGATTCGCTTTCGGGCACGCAGACCACTGCCCGCAAGCTCGCCGTCTAAGCCTATTCGAGCGTCGTGTTCGCGCTCCCTTTCTTTCGCCGCGACCTGCCGGCACTGAAGGGCGACCTTGTCACGCTGCGCGTACCGCTGACCAACGACTATCGCGAGTGGTCGGTGCTGCGCGGCGAAAGCCGCGCCTTTCTTGAGCCGTGGGAACCGCGATGGACCCCTGACGAGCTCGACCGAACGGCGTGGCGGCATCGTATCGGCCGCTACCGCGAGGACTACGCGCAGGGGACGGCGATCGCCTTCTTCATCTTCGAGAAAAGCAGCGGCAAGCTGGCCGGCGGTATCACCCTCGGCAATATCCGCCACGGGGTCGCCCAAAGCGGCCATATCGGCTACTGGATCGGCGAGCGCTTCAGCGGACGCGGCCTGATGACTGATGCCGTCAAGGTGGTGACGCGTTTCGCCTTCGAAACGCTGCGGTTGCACCGGATCGAAGCTGCCTGTATCCCCGATAACGCCCGGTCGATCCGCGTGCTTGAAAAAGCCGGATTCCGGCGCGAAGGACTGCTACGATCCTATCTCAGGATCAACGGCATCTGGCAGGACCATTACCTATACGCCCGAATCGCGGACGATCCGCCGGGCGTTGGAACAAAGGACTGATTTTTGACGAATTTTCTGCGCAACGGGTCGCTGCTTGCCTTTATGCTGGCGGCAATCGTCACGCTCTGCGCGGCATCCTCGGCGTTTGCCGTCGAACCGATCAAGATTGCCCGCGACGACGTGGCGCTCGACCTTTCGGGCGCCGTCGAAATCTACCGCAACCAAGGCGAGAATTTCCAGGTCTCGACGGCACCCGGCCCGGACGGCATCGTGCGGCGCATCGAGGTCGAGGCCAATGACGCACGCTCGACCGGCGACTGGGCGGTGTTCGCGCTCGCTAACACCACCGACCAGCAGCTCGACAGGCTGATTGTCGCGCCGCATTTCCGGCTGGTGAATTCCGGCCTGTTCTGGCCGGATCTCGGCTCGACACGTATCGCCGCGATCACGCCCAGCGAAGGCTTTGCGCTCGACCGCCAGACCAGCCCCGACGCCGACGTGTTCCGGGTGACGCTCAACCCCGGAACGGTGATTACCTTCATCGCCGAACTCGCCTCGCCCAAGCTGCCGCAGGTCTATCTGTGGGACCCTGAATCCTACAAGGACTCGGTCAATTCCTACACGCTGTTTCGTGGCATCGTCATCGGCATCGCCGGCCTGCTGGCGCTATTCCTGACCATTCTTTTCGTCGTCAAGGGGACCTCGATGTTCCCGGCAACGGCGGCCCTGGCCTGGGCGGTGCTTGCCTATATCTGCGTCGATTTCGGCTTTCTCAACAAGATAATAGAAATCTCGCCGGGCAATGAGCAGATGTGGCGCGCCGGAACGGAGGTGGCGCTTGCGGCGACCTTCGTGGTGTTCCTGTTTGCCTATCTCAACCTCAACCGGTGGCACGGCCATTTCAGCTACGGCGCACTGGTCTGGATTCTCGGGCTGGTGCTGATCGCCGGCGTCGCCATCATCGATCCGGCGGTTGCCGCCGGCATTGCCAGGCTGTCCTTCGCCGCCACCGCGCTGACCGGGCTCGGCCTGATCATCTTCCTCGGCATCCGCGGTTACGACCGCGCCATCATGCTGGTGCCCAGTTGGGTGATGGTTCTGCTATGGCTATGCGGATCGTGGATGGCGATCACAGGCATGCTCGACAACGATATCGCCCAGCCGGCGCTGGGCGGCGGGCTGATCCTCATCATCCTGCTGATCGGCTTCACCGTGATGCAGCACGCTTTTGCCGGCGGCGCCCTGCATCAGGGCCTGTTCTCCGACCTCGAGCGCCAGGCGTTGGCCGTTGCCGGATCGGGCGATACTGTGTGGGACTGGGACGTGCTGCGCGACCGCGTCGTCACTCGTCCCGACGTAAGCATCCAGCTCGGCCTTGCGCCCAACAGCCTCGGCGGCCCAGCCCGCAACTGGCTACCGGTGCTGCATGCCGACGACCGCGACACGTTTCGTACGACGCTCGACGTCGTGCTCGAGCACCGGCGCGGCCGGGTGTCGCAAAACTTCCGCCTGCGCGGCGCCGACGGGCATTATCACTGGTTTGCGCTGCGCGCCCGGCCGGTGATCGGCTCGGACGGCGAGGTCATCCGCTGCGTCGGCACCATGGTCGACGTGACGGAGCAGAAGAAGTCCGAGGAACGGCTGCTGCATGACGCCGTGCACGACAATCTGACGGGCTTGCCCAACCGCGAGCTGTTCATGAACCGGCTGGAGGCGATCATTTCGATCGCCCGCACCGAAGAGAAGGTGCGCCCGACCGTCTTCGTCATCGACATCGACCGCTTCAAGCAGGTCAATGACGGGCTCGGCATCTCGGCCGGCGACACCATCCTTTTGACCATCGCGCGGCGGCTGCACCGGCTGCTCAAGCCGAAGGATTCGCTGTCGCGCTTTGCCGGCGACCAGTTCGCGCTGATGCTTTTGTCGGAGCAGGATCCGGCTCGCATCGCGGCCATTGCCGATGCCATCAAGCACGCCATCAACAACCCGATCACCTTCGCCAAGCGCGAGATCGTGCTGACCGCCTCGATCGGGCTGATCACCTGGACCTCCACGCAGACCTCGGCCGAGGACATGGTCAAGGATGCTGAGCTCGCCATGCATCAAGCCAAGCGCTTCGGCGGCGACAGGATCGAGCCTTTCCGGCCTGCCTTCCGCACGGTCGGCACCGACCGGCTGCAGTTCGAGTCCGACCTGCGCCGCGCCATCGAGCGACGCGAATTCACGCTTGCCTATCAGCCGATCGTGCGGCTGGAGGACGGCAGCGTTGCCGGCTTCGAAGCGTTGCTGCGCTGGGACCATCCGCGGCGTGGCATGATCCCGCCGGCGGATTTCATCCCGGTCGCCGAAAACTGCGGCCTTATCGTGCAGCTTGGGCTATTCGCCATGCAGCAGGCTGCCGAAGACCTGGCGGGATGGCAAAAGCAGATCGGCGATGCGCCGCTGTCGGTCTCGGTCAATCTGTCCAGCCGTCAGCTCATCCGCCGCGACCTGGTCAGCGACGTCCGCTCGGTGATCGCGCGGGCCAATCTGAAACCGCGCTGCTTCCGGCTCGAACTCACAGAATCGCTGGTAATGGACAATCCCGAGCAGACCGCTCATGTGCTGACCAAGCTAAAGCAGCTTGGCATCGGCCTGTCGCTGGACGATTTCGGCACCGGCTATTCATCGCTGGCCTATCTGACGCGCTTTCCGTTCGACACCATCAAGATCGACAAGAGCTTCGTCGACGACGCGACGCCGAAACGCGCGGTGCTGCTCAAATCCATGGTCAATATGGCGCATGAACTCGGCCTGTCGGTTGTCGCCGAAGGCATTTCGGACGAGAGCGATGCGCTGGAGTTGCGGCAGATGGGCTGCGAATACGTGCAGAGCTTCATGTTCGGCGCGCCGATGCCGGGCGACCAGGTGCTGAAGACGCTGAAGGAACAGTACCCGCTCACTCAAGCGTGACAAGTTTCGGGACGTGATGAGGCTCAGGCGTGACCGGCAGCCAGGCTGAGATGCGCGAGATCGATGCCGATCGAGGCAAGAATCCGGTCGTATTTGCGGTCGATGTCGGCGTCGAACAGAAGCTCGGCACTTGCCGGGCAAGTCAGCCAGCCATTCTCGACGATCTCGTTTTCAAGCTGGCCCGCACCCCAGCCGGCATAACCGAGCGCCATCAGCGCCCGCCGGGGTCCGCGGCCGGAGGAGATGGCGCGCAATATGTCGACGGTCGCGGTCAGGCAGACGTCGTCGGACACGGCGAGCGAGGATTCCACCCGGTAGTCGCCCGAATGCAGGACGAAGCCGCGGCTGCGATCCACCGGTCCGCCATTGCGCACGACGAAGTCGCGCGCCGGCGGTGGCAGGCGGATCGCCTCCATCTCATTCATGATGCCAAGTTGTACGAGCAGGTCCGGAAACAGCATCTGCTGCGTCTGGTTGATGATCAGCCCCATCGCGCCCTCGTCGCTGTGCGCGCAAATGTAGATGACAGAGCGCGTGAAGCGGTCGTCCTTCATGCCGGGCATGGCAATCAGGAACTGGTCGTCGAGAAAGCCGGGTCCTGCGGCCGTCCTTTTATGGCGCAACAAATCCATGGCCACAGCGTAACGCGTTTCCGAAGCGTCGAAAAGATGGGCGGCGCCCGATTTGATCAGGCTCGTAAATCGAAGGTCACGCAAATATGATGCCGGCCGCGTCATGAAATCATTGTGCGGCCATCAACGGACGATCAAATCACCGTCATGCAAAGCTTGAAAATCCTGCTGCTTAGTGTGGCCATTGGATCGGCGACCGGCCTCCCAGCCTCAGCCTCCTCGTCGGCCTGGTACAACAGCGAAGGCGGCAGGGTGCGACTGGTAACGAGCGGCAAAGCCGACGAGGCCGGACGTCTCCAGGGCGTCCTCGACATTGCGCTGAAGCCCGGCTGGAAAACCTATTGGCGCGATCCGGGCGATGCAGGCGTGCCGCCACAGATCGACGTCTCGGCCAGCACCAACATTGCCGACGCGACGCTTTCGTTTCCGCCGCCGCAGCGCCATGACGACGGCTATGGCAAATGGGCCGGCTACGACCACCCGGTTTCGTTGCCGGTGACGTTCACGCTTGCCGCGCCCGGCCAGCCGGCCGTCATCGATGCGGATATCTTCCTCGGCATTTGCGAAACCATCTGCATCCCGGTGCAGACGAGGCTGACCGTCGATCCCGGCGCCGATCCGGACAACGCCGAGGACGCGGCGCTGGTCAAGGCAGGCCTTGCCACCCTGCCCGCCACGGCAACGCCCGATTTCGGCATAAACGTACTGCCGGGCGACCACGAAACGCTGATTGTCGAAGCGAGCCTTCCGGGCAGCCCCGAGGGCGCCGACTTCTTCGTTGCTGGCGAACGCGACTACATGTTCGGTGCCCCGGCGCGCAGCGAAAAGGATGGCAAGCTGATCTTTACTGTGCCGATCCTCGACAGGCCGTCGACAACGCCAACCGACGGCGGCCTGCACTATACACTGACAAGTGCCGCTGGCGCGGTCGAAGGCCTGCTGCCTTTTCCGTGATGCCAACGTCTGGACGGTTGCCGGGCGCGCCTTAGTTCGCTATCGCAAGGACACTCCCTTTCCATTCTCAAGCGAGGACCATCATGACGATCTCCGTTGGCGACAAACTGCCCGATGCGACCTTCAAGACAATGACCGCCGACGGTGCAAAGCCGATCACGACCGGCGAGATATTCTCAGGAAAGACGGTCGTGCTGTTTGGGGTTCCAGGCGCTTTCACGCCAACCTGCAGCAACAATCATCTGCCCGGCTACCTGGATAATTACGACGCCATCCTGGCGCGCGGCGTCGACACTATCGCCGTTGTCTCGGTCAACGATGTTCACGTCATGGGGGCTTGGGCCCGCTTCAGCGGCGGTGAAGGCAAAATCCTTTATCTTGCCGACGGTAATGGCGATTTCGCCAAATCGGTCGGCCTCGACGCCGACCTCTCCAGCGGCGGCATGGGGCTGCGCTCGAAGCGTTTTTCGATGATCGTCGATGACGGCAAGGTCACCGCGCTCAATGTCGAGACAAAGCCCGGCGTCGACGAATCCGGTGCGGCTCACATTCTCGGACAGCTTTCCGTCTTGGCGACAGCCTAGGCCAGGGACGCGGCGGGCGCCTTCGGGCGCTCAGCGTCCAAAGGACGCTGACTTTTGCATTGGCGCATGATCCTTCCGAAAGCCGACCCGGTTTTCGGGGCCATGCGTCGGCCCTTCGGGACAGCTTGCTTTTGGGGACCTCGATCATGTCTGACATCGTCTGGCGCAGCGTCGCGATCGGCATCGGCGCAACCGCGCTTATGGATGTGTGGGCGATTTTCCTGAACAAGGCCTTTGCCCAACCGCGACCGAACTGGGGGCTGGTCGGCCGCTGGGTCTGGCATCTCAGGGAAGGCAAGGTCTTCCATGACGACATTGGCGAGGCCTCGCCCTACGCGCATGAATCGGCGCTTGGCTGGGCCTTTCATTACGCTGTCGGCATCGTCTACGGCATCATTCTGGTCGTGCTGGCCGGAACGGCCTGGCTCACCGCGCCGACCTTCCTGCCGGCCTTTATCCTCGGCATGGTCACCGTCGGCGCTGGTTGGTTCCTGCTGTCTCCCGGCATGGGTGCCGGCTGGGCCGCTTCGAAGCGGCCCAATCCGATGCAGGTCCGCGCCCTCAATCTTGTCTCGCACACGGTGTTCGCAATCGGACTGTTCGGCACCGCCCTGCTGATCCGCTGACACGCCAGTTCGACCGAATTCAATAACTCTGGGTCGAGCGCCGAACCTTCTTGGCCACTGATTGCTTGGATTGGGTGCCTTCCTTCGGCGGCACTGACGCGAGTACGGGTTTCGCCGACTTCGTCTTGAATGGCGCCATGCCGAGCCGCGCCAATTCGTCGGCGCGCTCGTTCTCGGGATGGCCGGCATGGCCCTTGACCCAATGCCAGGTGACCTGATGGCGGTTACGCGCGGCGTCGAGCTGCTGCCACAGCTCGGCATTCTTCACTGGCTGCCTGGCCGCCGTCTTCCAGCCGTTGCGCTTCCAGCCGTCGATCCAGCTGAAAATGCCGTCCTTGACATAGTTGCTGTCGGTATAAAGATCGACGGCACAGGGCTCCTTGAGCGCATTAAGCGCCGAGATGGCGGCCAACAACTCCATGCGGTTGTTGGTGGTCAGAGCCTCGCCACCATGGAGCTCCTTGATGGCGCCGTTGAAGCGCAGGATTGCGCCCCAGCCGCCAGGCCCGGGATTGCCCGAACAAGCACCATCGGTGAAGATTTCAACGCGCTTGGTCATGTCAGTCCATATTCGGAAGGAGAGTTGATCGCCCGGTGGAAGCGCATCCGGCGGATATACTCGGTCGGGTCGCGTTTCATCACCAGCCCGCCGTCCGGAACCGTCAGCCAGTCGTAGAGCCGGGTCAGCATGAAGCGCAGCGCCGAGCCGCGCGCCAGCATCGGCAGCGCAGCTTTCTCGTCACCGCTCAACGGCCGCACGCCTTGGTAGCCGGCAAGCAGCGCCGTGCCCTTGGTCAGATTGAAGGAAAAATCCTTCTCGAAGCACCAGGCGTTCAGGCACGTGGCAACGTCATAAGCGTAGAGGTCGTTGCAGGCGAAATAGAAGTCGATCAGCCCGGACAGTTTCTCGCCGAGGAAGAACACATTGTCCGGGAAAAGATCGGCATGGATGATGCCCTGCGGCAGACCGTTCGGCCAGTTTCGCTCGAAATCGGCGAAATCGGCATCGACCTCGGCCGCCAGTCCAGGCTCGACCTCATCGGCGCGGGCGCGGGCGGCATTCCACAGCTTGCGCCAGCCATCGATGGCAAGGGCGTTGGGGCGGGTCATCGGAAAATCCGCGCCGGCGAGATGCAGTGCCGCCAGCGCCTTGCCGACCTCGCCGCAATGCGCAGCCGTCGGCCGCCGCAGCGACAGGCCTTCGAGAAAGGTAATGATGACCGCCGGCCGGCCGGCAAGTGTTCCGATCACACCGCCATCATGTGCGGTGACCGGGAGCGGGCACGAAATGCCCTTTCTGGCGAGGTGGGCCATGAGGCCGAGAAAGAACGGCAGGTCAGCCTTGTCGACGCGCTTCTCGTAAAGCGTCAGGATGTAGGAGCCGCTGCTGGTGTGTAGTAAAAAATTCGAGTTTTCGGTGCCTTCGGCGATGCCCTTGTAGGACAAGAGATCGCCGACCGGATAGTTGCTGAGGAACGCGCCGAGCTCGCCCTCATTGACGTCGGTGTAGACCGCCATCGTGGCTACGCAGCCCCGTTGACGAAGGCCATGTCGGCTGCCGTCAATTCGACATCGCGCAACACCCGCATCACCGGAAAATCCTCCGTCTCCGTCGCGGTCACGGCCAGCTCGATGGTCACGTCGAAGCGCTGCCTGAAAGCATCGACGATCTCGTCGACGATGATCTCCGGCGCCGAAGCGCCCGCCGACAGACCGAGCGTCGAGATGCCGACAATGTCATTCCACGGAATTTCGGAGGCGCGCTGCACGAGAAGCGACATCGAGGCGCCGGCGCGCTCGGCCACTTCGACCAGGCGCCGCGAGTTGGAGGAGTTAGGTGCGCCGACAACCAGGAAGAGATCGGCGCCGGCCGCTGTCTCCTTGACCGCTTCCTGGCGATTGGTGGTGGCATAACAGATCGATTCCGCCGCCGGCGCGTGCAGCTCGGGAAAACGTTGCTGCAGCGCGCGGATGATACCGGCGGTGTCCTCGACCGACAGCGTCGTCTGGGTCACGAAGCCGAGCGCCTGCGGGTCTGCAGGCACGAAGCTTGCGGCGTCGGCTTCGGTCTCGATCAGAGTGACCGCGCCGTCCGGCAACTGGCCCATTGTGCCAATCACCTCCGGATGCCCGGCATGGCCGATCAAAAGCACGTGGCGGCCCAGCCGCTGATGGCGCATTGCCTGCTTGTGGACTTTCGAGACCAGCGGGCAAGTCGCGTCGAGATAGAATAGGTTGCGGGACCGGGCGTCGGCCGGCACTGATTTCGGCACGCCATGCGCCGAAAAGACGACCGGGCTCTGGCGATGCTCGGGCGGGATCTCGGAGAGCTCCTCGATGAACACCGCGCCGAGGCTTTGCAGCCCTTCGACGACGTAGCGGTTGTGCACGATCTCGTGGCGGACATAAACCGGCGCGCCGTATTTCTTCAGCGCCAGCACGACGATCTGGATGGCACGGTCGACGCCCGCACAGAAACCGCGCGGCTGGCAGAGCCGGATGGTCAGCGGTGGTTTTGTGTGAAGCATGATTGCATCTTACGCTGATTGTAGGCCGGTTGATCGGACTATGACTTGTGAGCTCAAGGCGCGAAATGAGGTGTGCGGCCCTGCCCTGTCAAGGGTAGTGGCGGCGATCATTGGTCTTTCGCCGGGCGGCGGAGCCAGGAGATCAGGACGCCGGCAAGGGCGGCGGCAAGGCCGTACCAGGTTATCGCATATTGCAGATGGCTGTTCGGCAGGTCGATGACGGTGACACCGCCAACCGGCAGCCCGCCGGGGTTGGCCGTGGCGTTCACATCGATGAAGATCGGCACCAGCGCCGCTCCCGCCGGCAAGCCGGCGCTCGAGGCCATCGCATCACGATCTTTCCAGTAGAAGATGTTCTTCTGCGGATCATTATCGGGAAGCATCATCGAGGGCTTGGCCGTCAGCGGGTTGCGGGCGAGCCCCGTCACCGTCACTTCGCCCGTTACCTGCCCCTGCGGCCGCTTGGCTGGGTCCTTGAAATCATAAGGCACGAAGCCGCGGTTGATCAGTACGAAACGGCCATCGTCGAGTTGCAGCGGCGTGAAGACATCGAAACCGGACTGGCCTTCCCAGGTGGCGAGGAAATGCCGCTCGCCTTGATGCAGGAAAGTGCCGGTCACCGTTGCCGGCGTGTAGTCCACGTCGCCAGTGGCAGCAAACCGCTTTTCGACCTCGGCCAATGGCACAGGCGCCGAATGCGTCCGCTGGTCTATCGTCTGGAGAAGGCCCTCTTTCCAGTGCAGGCGCTGAACCTGCCAGGTGCCGAGCGCCAGCAGGATCAAAAACACGACGATACCCAGGCCGAACGCCAATGCGCGCTTCGGCCGCGACCGGCCGGCCACCAAACCTGATGCCTCGCTCATTCGCCGCGGTCCAGCCGGCCCTCGGCCGCCTTGTTGCGGTATTGCAGCGTCAGCAGCACGCCCTTGATCAGCCGGAGCGCCGCCAGGCAAAGCACCAGCGTCAGCGGAATCCACAGCAGCAGATGCAGCCAGAGCGGCGGATTGAGCGTCACCTCCATCCACAGCGCCAGACCGACGACGATGAAGCCGATGATCAGGATAACGAACACCGCCGGCCCGTCGCCGGCATCGGCGAAGGAATAATCGAGGCCGCAATTGCTGCAGCGATTGCCGACCGTGAGGAACCCAGAGAACAGTCTGCCCTCGCCACAGCGGGGGCAGCGGCCATGCAGGCCGGCCGAGATCGGATCGATTGGTGGCCAGATCGCCTTGTCGTCGCTCATGAGGTCATCCTAGGAGCATTTGCCGCAAAAGATAAGGCGGCCACGTCGCCGCAGCCGCCTTGTCGATTTCCTCAGCTCGATCTCAGTGCGGTTCGATCATCGCGCCGTTCGATGCCCAGACGTAGATCGAGGCAAACAGGAACAGCCACACCACGTCGACGAAGTGCCAGTACCAGGCGGCGGCCTCAAAGCCGAAATGCTGCTTGGGCGTGAAGTCGCCCTTCATGGCGCGGATCAGGCAGACCAGCAGGAAGATCGTGCCGATGATGACGTGGAAACCATGGAAGCCGGTCGCCATGAAGAAGGTGGCGCCGTAGATTGAATCCCTGAAGCCGAACGGCGCGTGCATGTACTCATAAGCCTGCACCATGGTGAACAGCATGCCGAGGCCGACGGTCAGCACCAAGCCGTTGATCAGGCCTTTGCGGTCGCCGTGGATGAGCGAGTGGTGCGCCCAGGTCACCGTGGTGCCCGACAGAAGCAGGATGACGGTGTTGTAAAGCGGCAGATGGAAGGGGTCGAGAACTTCGAGGCCCTTGGGTGGCCAGACGCCGCCGGTGAAGGCGGTACGGGCGTATTGATGGACCTCGCCGGGGAACAGGCTGGCGTCGAAGAACGCCCAGAACCAGGCGACGAAGAACATCACCTCGGAGGCGATGAACATGATCATGCCGTAGCGCAGATGCAGCGACACGACACGGGTGTGGTGTCCCTCATGCGCTTCCTTGATCGTATCCGACCACCAGGCGAACATCGTGTAGATGACGATCAGCAGGCCGATGAAGAACAGCCATGGGTTGGCGATGTTGAAACCGAAGATCGGGAAATCGCCGCCCTTGAGATATTGCATGTAACAGACACCGCCGAGCGCGGTCACCAGCGCCCCGACGGAGCCCAGGAAAGGCCACGGGCTCGGGTCGACGAGGTGGTAGTCATGTTGTGGTTTTGCGTGTGCGTCTGCCATATCAACCCCCGAGGCTTGCTTCGGTATCTGAAATCTTGTTGCGGCGGCCGTCGGCCGGCACCGATGATGCGACCGGCTTGGTCTTGTCGACCGGGAACATCGTGTAGGATAGGGTAATCGTCCTCAAATCCTTCAACTCCGGCGCGTTGACGATGTCGGGATCGACATAGAAGACGACCGGCATGTCCAACGTCTCGCCCGGCTTCAGCGTCGTGTCGGTGAAGCAGAAACACTCGACCTTGTTGAAGTAAGGTCCGGCCAGTTCAGGCTGCACGTTGAAGGTGGCGCGTCCGGTGATGGGCCGGCTGAATTTGTTGGTCGCGCTGAAGTGCGCCTCGGCGGTCTCGCCGATCTTGATGGTGATCGAGCGGGCGACCGGCTGGAATTGCCAGGGAACGCCGACGGTGTTGGCATCGAAGCGGATGGTGATGTCGCGGTCGAGCACCCGATCGGCATATTGCTGGGTCGCCCGTTTGACGGTGCCGCCGTAGCCTGTCGCCTGGCAGAACATCGCATAGAGCGGCACCGCGGCGTAGGCCATGCCGATCATGCCGCCGAAGAACGCGATGCAGACGCCAGCGACGACGCGGTTCGTATTTTTCTTCGTAGGATCGGTGACTGTTTGCCTGGTCATCGTCAGCTCACATCGAGCCGGGGAAACTGTGACCAAATTTCACGATGGTCGCGACGTAGAATATGACGACCAGCGCCGCCAGCGCGAAACCGATTGCGGCCGAGCGATTGCGGCGGGCCTTCTGCTGACGTTCGGTCAGCGTGACCAGTTCAAGCTTCTTTTCGGCCATGCTCATGCTCCACCGATGGTCAGCGCGCGCGCGACGACGCAATCGCCAAGGTAGGCGGCGAAGATGGCGAAGAGATAAAGCAGCGAATAGCCGAACAAGGCCTTGGCCGGCTTCATCGCCCTGTCGTCATCGGCCATTTGCAGCACCTTCCACGCATACCAGACGAAGCCGGCGCCGAGCAGCAATGCAACGATGCCATAGGCCGGCGTGGTGAAGCCGAGAACCCATGGCAGCACGCCAACCGGTGCGAGGACCAGCGCATAGGCAAAGATCTGGCGCCTCGTCGCGGGATGGCCGGCGACATTCGGCATCATCGGAATGCCTGCCTTCGCGTAGTCCTCCGACTTGAACAGCGCGAGCGCCCAGAAATGCGGCGGCGTCCACAGGAAGATGATCAGGAACAGCACCAAACTTTCGAGGCTGACCGATCCGGTTACCGCCGCCCAGCCGATGACCGGCGGGATGGCACCGGCAGCACCGCCGATGACGATGTTCTGCGGCGTCCAGCGCTTCAGCCACATCGTGTAGATGACGGCATAGAAAAAGATGGTGAAGGCCAGAAGCGATGCGGCCAACCAGTTGACCAGCACGCCGAGCGTCATCACCGACAGAACCGACAGCACCAACCCGAAACTCAATGCCTCGCCTGGCCGGATGCGGCCGGCCGGCACGGGACGGCCGGCGGTGCGCGTCATCACCGCATCGATGTCTGCGTCGTACCACATGTTGAGCGCACCGGACGCGCCAGCACCAATGGCAATAGCCAGGATCGCGATCACCGCCAGCAGCGGATTGATGGTCACCGGGGCGGCGACCATGCCGACAAATGCGGTGAACACCACCAGCGACATGACGCGCGGCTTCAGCAGGGCGAAGAAATCGCCCGCCGTCGCTTCCGACATGCGGAAGCCCGGCTCGTCAATCAGTCTGTCTTCGGCAAGGGCCATGCGTACTTAAAGTCCATCATTCCGTTGGCCAAAACCGCCGGCGGGCCGGCGGTTCCGTATTAAAGGAGGCAACCGCCTACTTGATCTTCGGCAACTGTTCCCACTGGTGGAACGGCGGCGGCGAAGGCAGCTGCCATTCCAGCGTGGTCGCACCCTCGCCCCAAGGATTGGCGCCGGCGACCCGCTTCTTCTGGAACGCCTCGAAGACGCCGAAGAGGAAGATGACGACGCCGACAGCCGAGATGTACGAGCCGTAGGATGACACCATGTTCCAGCCGGCGAAGGCATCGGGATAGTCGATATAGCGCCGCGGCATACCGGAGAGACCAAGGAAGTGCTGCGGGAAAAAGACCAGGTTGACGCCGACGAAAGTGACCCAGAAGTGGGTGTTGGCGATCACGGGCGAGTACATGTAGCCGGTCATCTTCGGGAACCAGTAGTACCAGCCGGCGAAGATGGCAAAGACCGCGCCCAGCGACAGCACGTAGTGGAAGTGCGCGACCACGAAATAGGTGTCGTGCAGCGGGCGGTCGAGGCCGGCATTGGCCAGCTGCACGCCGGTGACGCCGCCAACAGTGAACAGGAAGATGAAGCCGATCGCCCACAGCATCGGGGTCTTGAGCGAAATCGACCCGCCCCACATAGTGGCAATCCACGAGAAGATCTTCACACCCGTCGGCACCGCGATGACCATGGTGGCAAAGACGAAATAGCGCTGGGTGTCGAGCGACAGGCCCGTCGTATACATGTGGTGGGCCCAGACGATGAAGCCCACCGCGCCGATGGCAACCATCGCATAGGCCATGCCTAGATAGCCGAACACCGGCTTCCTCGAAAAGGTCGAGATGATGTGGCTGATGATCCCGAAACCCGGCAGGATCAGAATGTAGACCTCCGGATGGCCGAAGAACCAGAACAGGTGCTGGAACAGGATCGGATCGCCGCCGCCGTCCGGGGCGAAGAACGTGGTGCCGAAATTGCGGTCGGTCAAAAGCATGGTGATGCCGCCGGCCAACACCGGAAGCGACAGAAGCAGCAGGAAGGCGGTGATCAGCACCGACCAGGCGAACAGCGGCATCTTGTGCATGGTCATGCCGGGCGCGCGCATGTTGAAGATGGTGGTGATGAAGTTGATGGCGCCAAGAATCGAGGAGGCGCCGGCGATGTGGATTGAAAGGATCGCCAGGTCCATGGCCGGTCCAGGCTGGCCCGATGTCGATAGCGGCGGATAAAGCGTCCAGCCGCCGCCGACGCCGTAGGCGCCGGGCGCACTCGGGACGAAGGCCGAGAAAATCAGCAGGATGAAAGCCGGCGGCAGCAGCCAGAACGACACGTTGTTCATGCGCGGGAACGCCATATCCGGCGCGCCGATCATGATCGGCACCATCCAGTTAGCAAAGCCGCCGATCAGCGCCGGCATCACCATGAAGAAGATCATGATCAGCGCATGCGCGGTGGTGAAAGCATTGTACATGCTCTTGCCGCCGTCAATGGCGGCGTCACCATTCATGCCGTAGACCATCTGCGCCAGGCCAGTGAATATCTGGATGCCCGGCTCCTGCAATTCCATGCGCATGACGACCGACAAGGCGCCACCGATGCAGCCCGCCATGATCGCGAAGATCAGATAAAGCGTACCGATGTCCTTGTGGTTGGTCGAATACACCCACCGGACCCAGCCATGATATGGCTTGTGGTCGTGGTCGTCGTGAGCTGCAGCGTCTGCCATGGTCGGCTCCGTTCCCTGAATCTTTTCTGGTCGCGGCATCAGTTGCCGGCGGCCGCTACCTTGTTCGTGCCATCGACCTCGGCCATCAGCGCCTTGTTGGCGCCGGGAAGGTCGGTCTTGGCTGCCGCCAGCCAGGTCTTGTATCGCGCATCGGAGACGACGCGAATGGCGATCGGCATGAAGGCGTGGTCCTTGCCGCAGAGTTCCGAGCACTGGCCGTAATAGAGGCCTTCCTTGTCGGCCTTGAACCACACCTCGTTGATGCGGCCCGGCACCGCGTCGGTCTTGATGCCGAAGGAAGGCATGGCAAACGCGTGAATGACGTCGGTCGCCGTCACCAGTACGCGGGTCATTGTGTTGACCGGCACCACCATCTCATTGTCGACGGCGAGCAGGCGCGGATAAGCAGCGCGATCTTCCTTGCCGGCAGCAGCCCTGTCGGCATCCTGAAGGATCGCGGAATTGAAGGAAAGCGTGTTGTCGACCTGGTATTCGTAATCCCAGTTCCACTGATTGCCCGTCGCTTTGACGGTCAGCTTGGCTTCTTCCGGCGGCGTGTACTGCGCGGTCAGCAGCTGGAACGAGGGAATGGCGAGACAGAGCAGGATGACGACGGGACCGACAGTCCAGATGACCTCGATCAGCGTGTTGTGGCTGGTGCGCGACGGAATCGGGTTGACGCTCGCCCGGAACCGCAAAATGCAGTAGGCGATCAGGAAAAGCACCAAGGCGGTGATCACAATGATGAACGCGAACGAGTAGTTCCCGAACCACTCGATCTGCCTCATAATGTCGGTCGCCGGAGGCTGAAAACTGGTTTCCCAAGGTTGGGGCTGGGCTGCATGAGCGGATGCAGCGGCAAACAACGTGGCGGCGGCACTAGCTACGATTTTGGCGGTTGCCAGGAATTTTCTCATCGCCCTCGTCATCTCCCAGTTCCTCGCGATCGGACCGCAAGAATGTCGAACAAATGCCGGGACGGGAATCCCGGACAATTCAAGGCTGGTTCAAACCATACTCTATTTGCCTCCGCAAGAAAGGAGCGCCGGAACCCGTGCGGCATTTTTGCGCGCAAGCGCGGCGCTGGCTTCGTGCGGTGACGGCTCGCCGCGAATCACCGAAGCGGCATCCGGCTAGAATGAGCCGCGCGGCGCGCGGAACCGTCGCAATTAGGGCGAAATTCGCACTGAAAAGCGCATTGTCGCCTATGTCGGGGCAGATCGCCGGGGTCTCGTCCTTTACTTGGGTTTAGTGCGGCTTAAAGTGCCGTGATTCGCAATGGAGCCGTCATGAACCCTTGGCTTTCGAGAACCTTGGCGAAGGTCATCCTTGTTGCCGCCGCAATAGCCTTGCCCGGCGCCGGCCTGGCCAATGCCGCGCAGCCAAGCGGCACGGTGAAGTCGACGCATGGGGCGTGGTCGATCATCTGCGATACGCCGGCAGGTGCTACATCCGAACAATGCGTGATGATGCAGAACGTCGTCGCCGAGGACCGCCCGGAAATGGGCCTTTCCGTCGTCGTGCTGCGCACAGCCGACAACAAGGCCGAAATCCTTCGTGTGCTGGCGCCGCTCGGTGTGCTGTTGCCCAACGGCCTCGGCCTCAATGTCGACGGCAAGGATATCGGCCGCGCCTACTTCGTGCGCTGTTTCCAGGACGGCTGCTATGCCGAGGTCATCCTGGAAAAGCCGCTGCTCGACACGCTGAAGACCGGTACGTCCGCCACCTTCATCGTCTTCCAGACACCGGAAGAGGGCATCGGCATTCCCGTCGACCTCAAGGGTTTCGCCGACGGCTTCGCCGCCCTGCCCTGAACGCGGAGCTGTAGCACGATCCAGTGATGTTGACCGGCTGCGGTCACGGCAAAATCTCATTTCAGATTGTCTGTGCGGGCCTTCGCGCCTACATCGTGGGAAACTATCCTCCTGCGAACGGATACGCCATGAACAGCCTGATCGGCCAATTCGACATTTCCGACGATCGCATCAAGCAGATCGTTGCCGAGACTATTAACGGCGCCGACGACGGTGAACTGTTTCTCGAATACAGCGAGAGCGAAGCGCTGATGTTCGACAATGGCAAGCTGAAGACCGCGAATTTCAACACCGACCAGGGTTTCGGCCTGCGCGCCGTCGCCGGCGAAGCCAGCGGCTACGCCCATTCCAGCGATCTCTCCGAAGCCTCGCTGCTGCGCGCCGCCGATGCCGTTTCGACGGTGAAGAGCGGCTATTCCGGCACGCTTGCCGCAGCGCCCGCCCGCACCAACCGCCATCTCTACGGCGACGGAAACCCTATCCCCTCGCCTTCCTTCGAGACCAAGGCCAAGCTGCTCCAGGAAATCGATGCATGGCTGCGGTCCGAGGATCCGCGCGTCAGGCAGGTGACGGCGTCGCTCGCCGCCTCCTGGCAGCATGTCGAGATCGTGCGCGCCGACGGCCAGATGGTGCGCGACATCCGTCCGCTGGTCAGGATAAACGTGTCGGTGGTGGTCGGCGACGGCGACCGCCAGGAGAGCGGCTCCTACGGCATGGGAGGCCGCAAGGATTTTGGCGAATTCCTGGTCGAGGACAGCTGGCGGCACGCTGCCAAGGAGGCATTGCGGCAAGCGCTGGTCAATCTCGAAGCGGTTCCAGCACCTGCCGGCACTTTCGACATCGTGCTTTCGAGCGGCTGGCCCGGCGTCATGTTGCACGAGGCCGTCGGGCATGGGCTGGAGGGCGATTTCAACCGCAAGAAGACGTCGGCCTTTGCCGGCCTGCTTGGCCAGCAGGTGGCAGCAAAAGGCGTCACCGTCGTTGATGACGGCACCATGCCCGAGCGGCGTGGTTCGCTGACCGTCGATGACGAAGGCACGCCTTCGGCCCATAATGTGCTGATCGACGATGGCAAGCTGGTCGGCTACATGCAGGACCGCCAGAATGCACGGCTGATGGGCATGAAGGCCACCGGCAACGGGCGGCGCCAAGGGTACGCGCATGAGCCGATGCCGCGCATGACCAACACCTACATGACAGCAGGCGACATGGAGCCGGACGAGATCATCGCCTCAGTCAAGAGCGGCATCTATGCCGTGTCGTTCGGCGGCGGCCAGGTCGACATCACTTCGGGCAAGTTCGTGTTCGGCTGCACCGAGGCCTACATGATCGAGAACGGCAAAGTGACGCAACCGATCAAGGGCGCCATGCTGATCGGCAATGGGCCGGATGCCATGCATCGCGTTTCGATGGTCGGCAACGACATGAAGCTCGACACCGGCATCGGCATGTGCGGCAAGGCCGGACAGGGCGTGCCGGTCGGCGTCGGCCAGCCGCATCTCAGGATGAACCAGATGACGGTCGGCGGCACCAGGGTTTGATGCGGCTGCCGCCTTTCGGTAACATCGCCTTCCAAATGATGTTTCCGGATGCCGGTGTCTTCGACCATGTCCAAAGCCAAAATCGTCATCCTGACAGGCGCCGGCATTTCGGCGGAATCGGGCGTCGCCACGTTCCGGGATCCCGACGGGGTCTGGGCGAAATACGACCTGCAGGACGTGGCCACGCCGCAAGGTTTTGCGCGCGACCCCGTAAAGGTGCAGGATTTCTACAATATGCGCCGGCGGCAGATGGGCAGCGTCGAGCCGAATGCGGCGCACGCCGCGCTGGCCAAGCTCGAGCAGAAATTCCCAGGCGACGTCCTCGTCGTCACGCAGAATATCGACGACCTGCATGAGCGCGCCGGTTCGCGCAAACTGATCCATATGCATGGAGAACTGGGCCATGCCCTTTGCCTGAGCTGCGGGCAAAGCAGCGCCTGGGCCGACGACATCGCTGCCCATTCGGCCTGTCCAGCGTGTGGCGCAAAAGGTCAATTGAGGCCTGACGTGGTCTGGTTCGGCGAAATGCCTTACCGCATGGAGGAGATCGGCGAGGCGCTGACGCGCTGCGACCTGTTCGTGGCCATCGGCACCAGCGGGAATGTCTACCCGGCAGCAGGTTTCGTGGAGGAGGCACGCGCGGCCGGAGCCGTAACAGCCGAACTCAATCTGAAATGCGCCGGCTGGGCCTCCCGTTTCGACGAGCAGATGGAAGGGCCGGCGACACAAGTGGTGCCCGCCTTCGTCGAGCGCGTCCTTTCAGGCGCAGGCTAGTACCGTCTGGCTATGCAGCCTTGAATTCAGCGCGCGATCAGCATCTTTGTTATGTCGGGAGAGGAAACTGTGATGGCTGGCGGAGAAAAGCTAGAAGTCACCAGTTCGACCGACGATCAAGTCATGCTGCCTGTTCCAGTCTTGCCCCTAACGCGGCCAGAGGACGTGTTTGGATCCCTGCCCACAGAGGCAGGCCGAAGACATTGGAAGAGATGGAGGCGGGTGTGCTCGCCGCAGCTCGAACTGCCCTAAAACCATGAAGCCGGTGTTTTCGGCAGGCGATGGTCGGGATCGATGATTTCGAGACCCGGAGCATCGTTTTCGTTCCACAGCGCGACGCATGTGCCGCCGGGCGACATGAAGGACGGGTAGATCAGGCCGTGCAGCCCGTCGGTGAGCGAGCGGACTCTCAGCTGGTGCGTCTCGGGCACAAAACCTCTATCCACGATGTCGCGCCATTCGCATCGGCGAATGCCCGCCGCTACACCAAGCTGCGCCACGTATCGGCGTCTGTCAGGTCGGCCAGCCGTGCGCCTGACAGTTTCAATTGTGCAATCGGCGCCGGGTGCTGGACAAAACCCTGATTGTACTCGGCCCAAGCCGTCGACAGCTCCCGGGCGGCGTAGATCGCCGGAGGGCCAATCGGATTCCAGCGGCCGCCGAAGCGGGCCGCGCCCTCACCGGAAAGCGGCAGATGGGCCCAGCTCGGCACAAAAGCACGCCACAGAGTCAGCCTGGGTTCAGGCATAGATGCCGGAGCGGACTGCCTCCAGATAGGCAAGCACCTTGTCCGTCTTGCCTTCGCGAACGAGATCGTAGGCGGTCTTTCCAGCCCAACCGGGGATCGGCTGATGCTCGAACCATATCGCCGCATGCTGTTCATCGCCGGCCATCTCGCCGGCCATCGCCAAGATGCGGACTACGGGACTCAATGCGGCGTCGACCTTGCGCGCGCCGGTCTTGGCGGCAAGCGTGTTGCGCGCGAGACCGGTCAGGCCCGCCAGTTCTGTCATATTGATCCCCAGCAGTTCAGCGACCCGCCTTGGCGAGAGAAACGGCGCCCGCTCCTCGCCGAAGCGCGATGCCGAAATTTCAAAGGCTGCGGTGCTCATTACAATTTCCTAGCACATTTTGAACAACGCACGTTCAAGTGCGCTTTGTTGGTGCGCATTTTCACGCCCCATAAATGCTGCTAGCGCCTTCGCCTCGGCTTCTCCAACAGCGCCACGGCCTCGACATGCGGCGACCACAGGAACTGGTCGATCGGCGTCACGCTTTTCAGGGCGTAGCCGCCATCGAGGAGGATCCGAAGATCCCGCGCCAGCGTTACCGGATTGCAGGACACCGCGGCGACGAGCGGCACGTCGGAGCGCGCGATCTGCTTCGACTGATCCTCGGCGCCGGCGCGAGGCGGGTCGAAGACAACGCCGTCAAAGGCATTCAACTCCTTGAATGTCAACGGCCGCCGGAACAGGTCGCGACGTTCGCTGGTCACCCGCTTCAGGCCGCTGGCGAAACGGAAGGCCCGGTCAAGCGCCGCGAGTGCTGCCGCATCGCCTTCCACCGCATGAACCTCCGATCTTGCGGCCAGGCGCAGCGCGAAGCTGCCGCAGCCGGCGAAGAGATCGGCGACCTTTTTGGCACGCGCGAGATGCTGGCCGACAATGTTGGCCATCGTTTGTTCGGCAGCCTCGGTCGCCTGCAGGAAAGCGCCCGGAGGCACTGCGACGGCGACGCCACCAAACAGGACGACCGGTTTCTTTGGTTCGATAATGATCTCGCCGTCGACCGACAGCCTGGCTAGCCCCTCGGCGATGACGAAGTTGGAGGCGACGCGGCGCTGGTTCTCGCCGAGCTTGCCGGAATCGTGAACCGCGACATCGAGGCCGGAACCGGTCACCGTCACCGCCATGTGGAACGATTTGGTCGTGGTGCAGATCAGCCCAGCAAGGGCTTTCAAGCGGTCGAGCGCAGCGACGATCTGCGGCGCCGAGATCGGGCACTCCTCGATGGAGATGATTTCGGACGACAGCGCGCGAACGAAGCCGAACTGCATTCCCGCCTCGCTCCGCCGGGCGGTGAAGACGACGCGGCGGCGCGTGTGCGGCGCGCACGGCACCAGCGCGCCGACATCGCAGGCGATGCCCTTGCTCCTCAGCGCATGCACGACCTTTTCGCGCTTCCACTGCTGATAGGCTTCAGTCTCGAGATGCTGGACGGCGCAGCCGCCGCACGCGCCGAAATGCCGGCACGGCGGATCGACCCGCAGCGGCGAAGCCTCAAGCACCGACATCAAGGTGGCGCGATCTTTCTCCCGCGCGGCGGTGACGACCTCTCCCGGCAGCGCGAACGGAATGAAAACCTCGCCGGTTTCCGTCTCGGCGATGCCGTCGCCCTGCGAGCCCAATTTTGCGATCGTGAAACGGGTGCTCATCGCTTCTGGGTCTCGACGTCCTTGATGCCGCCGAGCAGGAACTCGCGGTTGCCGTCGCCACCCTCTATCGGCGACAGATGCAGCCCCAGCGAGCGCCAGCCGGGAATGGTATCGAGCCAGTCCTGCATCAGGCCGGCGATGCGCGCCGCATCATAAGGGTCCTTCAGCAGGCCGCTCTTGCCGATCGCCTCGCGGCCGGCCTCGAATTGCGGCTTGACCAGAAAGACGGCTTTGGCGCCATTCCTGGCCAAGGCAAGCGCCGGCGGCAGCGCCAGTTTCAGCGAGATGAAGCTGACATCCGAGACAATGAAATCCGGCACACGGCCGCCGAGATCGGCGGTGGTCAGTTCGCGCGCATTCAGGCCTTCGACTACCGTCACGCGCGGATCGCCGGCAATGTCGGAGTGCATCTGGCCGTGCCCGACATCGATCGCCGTGACATGCGCCGCGCCGCGTTCGAGCAGCACCTGCGTGAAGCCGCCGGTCGAGGCGCCGACATCGAGCGCTTCGCTACCGGCGGGGTCGAGGCCGAAATGGTCGAGACCGGCCTTCAGCTTCAGTGCGGCGCGCGACACGTAACCTTGCGCCGGATCGTCAACGACGACGTTGCACTCAGGCAGAACGGCCTGGCCCGGCTTGAGGGCGACGACGCCATCGACCGTCACGGTACCGCGCTCAACCGCGTCGCGAGCACGCGAGCGGCTGGCAAACAGGCCGCGCTGGACGAGCAATTCGTCGAGTCGCTGGCGTATGCTGGCTGGCGGAAGGGAAGTCATCGGCCTTCATGGCGAAAGCCAACGATGATGGCAAGGATATTGGCGATGAGACAAGGCATAGTTGGAAAAGCGGGTGAACTCATCAGCCGCTGCGCTGTTTGTCGAACCTCGCACGAGACCCGACGCAATGCTAAGAAAGAGATGCCGTTTAGCCGTCGAAACGTGGAGGAGGAACATGCTGACGGGAACCTGCCACTGCGGCGCAGCCCACTGGACCCTGGAGGGCGATCCCGGTTCGATCACTGCCTGCAATTGCACACTTTGCCGTCGCTACGGCACGCTCTGGGCTTACGACTATGTCGACGAACGCATCCGCCTTGCTGGGCCCGTAAGCGCCTATCGGCGCGTCGGAAAGGCTCATCCTTCGCTTGAGATTCTCTTCTGCCCAACGTGCGCTTGCGTCTTGGCCTGGCGCGGTTTGCATCCTAACGCCGCCGGTCGCTACCGCATCGCCGTCAATGTGAGGCTTGCGCCGCCCGAGGCGGTCGCCGATCTCCCGATCGACCATTTCGATGGTCTCGATACATTCGAGGATTTGCCGAGAGATGGTCGCTGTGTGCGGGATATGTGGTTCTAGTTTCTAGAGTCTTGTAGGGACGCCTTCGGCAAGGTATCGCGCACGACGACGCCCATCACCGCCTTTTCGAGTTTGCAGTCGTAGCGCGTTTCGGCCGCGGCCGACGCGGCGAAGATGGCCGTTAGCGCGATGCCGCCCAAAGCGATCTCATTGGTCTTGGTCCCCTGCCTGGTTGCCTTCTAGCAGGGCAGCGTTGAAGACCAAAGGACACGGTAAGTACATCGCCAAACGGCAGCGTAAACAGCATCTTACGACTGTTCGCCGGCAATTTGATTCAAGCAGTTGAGATTTTGATTCAGACTAGATGTTTAGTCTCGGCTTTTGCAGCCGGGCGGAAGCACTTCGGCGTCGCCCCGAATGCGTCTAAAAGCTAGGCGCGCTGGGCCTGCGCGGTATGCCCCAGCGCCACGAACACGGTGCGCACGATGCCGGCGCTGTCCAGCCCGGCATCGGCATACATCTTTTCCGGCTTGGCATGATCGACGAAAGCGTCGGGCAGCACCAGCGGGCGCACCTTCAGGCCGCTCTCCAGCAGCCCTTCATGCGCCAGGAACTGCAGCACTTGGCTGGCGAAGCCGCCGACCGCGCCCTCTTCCACCGTCACCAGTATCTCGTGCGAACGGGCCAGCCGCCGGATCAGATCCTCGTCGAGCGGCTTGGCAAAACGGGCATCGGCGACCGTGGTCGAAAGCCCGGCCGCGCCGAGCTCCTCGGCCGCGGCCAGGCAATCCTGCAGCCTGGTGCCGAAGGAAAGCAGCGCAACCTTGGTGCCTTCCCTGACGATCCGGCCCTTGCCGATCTCCAATACCGAGCCGCGTTCCGGCATCTCGACACCAACGCCGTTGCCGCGCGGGTAGCGGAAGGCGATCGGGCCGTCATCGTAGCTTGCGGCGGTGCGTACCATGTGGCGCAGTTCGGCCTCATCGGCCGCGGCCATGACGACGAAACCGGGCAGCGTCGCCAGGAAGGTCGTGTCGAAGGCGCCGCAATGGGTGGCGCCATCGGCGCCGACGAAGCCGGCGCGGTCAATCGGAAAGCGCACCGGCAATTTCTGGATCGCCACGTCGTGAACGACCTGGTCGTAAGCGCGCTGCAGGAAGGTCGAGTAGATCGCCGCGAAAGGCTTGAAGCCTTCCGTGGCAAGGCCGGCGGCGAAGGTCACCGCATGCTGCTCGGCAATGCCGACATCGAAGGTCCTCGCCGGAAACGCTTCGCCGAAGAGGTCAAGCCCGGTGCCGTTCGGCATGGCGGCGGTGATGGCGACGATGCGGTCGTCCTCTCGGGCCTCCTGAATCAGGCTTTCGGCAAACACCTTGGTGTAGCTCGGCGCATTGGCGGGCGCCTTGGCCTGGGCGCCGGTGATAACGTCGAATTTGTTGACGCCGTGATATTTGTCGGCGGCCGCCTCGGCCGGGGCATAGCCCTTGCCCTTCTGGGTCACGACATGGATCAGCACCGGGCCGTCGGCATTGTCGCGGACGTTCTTCAGCACCGGGATCAGGTGCTCGAGGTTGTGACCGTCGATCGGGCCGATGTGGTAGAAACCCATTTCCTCGAACAGCGTGCCGCCGGTGACGTAGCCGCGCGCGTGCTCGACCGCCCGCTTGATGGCGCGATCGGCGCGCTCGCCGAGATAGGACGTCAGCTTCTTGCCGAAATCGCGCAAGCCCAGATAGGTCTTGCCCGACGCCAGACGGGCCAGATAGGCGCTCATTGCGCCGGTCGGCGGAGCGATCGACATGTCGTTGTCGTTCAAGATGACGATCAGCCGGGCATCGAGCGCGCCGGCATTGTTCATCGCCTCATAGGCCATGCCGGCCGACATGGCGCCGTCGCCGATGACGGCAATGACGTTGTTGCGGCCATCGGATAGATCGCGCGCCATCGCCATGCCGAGGCCGGCTGAAATCGAGGTCGAGGAGTGGGCTGCGCCGAACGGATCGTATTCACTCTCGACGCGACGGGTGAAACCGGACAGGCCGCCCTCCTGGCGCAGCGTGCGGATGCGGTCACGGCGGCCGGTCAGGATCTTGTGCGGATAGGCCTGGTGGCCGACGTCCCAGATCAGCCGGTCGTCCGGCGTGTTGAAGACGTAGTGCAGCGCGACGGTCAGTTCGACGACGCCAAGGCCGGCGCCGAGATGCCCGCCGGTGTGGGAAACGACGTCGATCAGCTCGGCGCGAAGCTCGGACGCCAGCTGCGGCAGGTCGCCTTCGGCAAGCGTGCGCAAATCGGCTGGGACGCGGACCTTGTCGAGAAGCGGCGTATCGGGCTTTGCGTTCACTGTTTGCGAGCCTGGTCAGATTTTCTGTTCATCGTGAAATATGCCGCTGGCCGGCGAATGTAAATGTGGCGGTAACGCGCATCAGCTTTCGGGCAGCGGGATGAACTCTTGCTCGTCTCCAGGAACGATATCGAAGCGGCCCGTCTTCCATTCTTCTTTCGCCTGTTCGATGCGTTCCTTTGAGGACGATACGAAATTCCACCAGATATAACGTTTCGAACCGAGCGAAGCGCCGCCAAACAGCATGAAATGGGCGCCGCCTTCCGATGAGACAACGATTTCATCGCCAGGCCGGAAAACCAGCAGCCGCTCGGCCGGAAAGTGGTCACCGGATATCGAAACCTCGCCTTCCAGCGTATAGATGGCGCGCTCCTCGGCATCGGCCGGGATCTTCACGCTGGCACCCGGCGCCAGCCTGAGATCGGCATAAAGCGTGTCCGAAGCGGTGCCGACCGGGGAGCGCAGTCCGGAAAATGCACCGATGACGATACGGCCGCTGATCCCCTCGGCATCGATTTCGGGCAGGCGCAGGGCCGCGGTGTTTTCGAAGACCGGCGCGACCTCCTCCTTGCCGTCCGGCAGCGCCAGCCATGTCTGCAGGCCGGAAACCGACATCGGCGCGCCACGCAATTCTTCCGGCGTGCGCTCCGAATGGACGATGCCGCGGCCGGCGGTCATCAAATTCACGTCGCCGGGCTGGATCACCATTTCGGTGCCGAGCGAATCGCGATGCCTGATCTTGCCGTCGAACAGGTAAGTCACCGTCGACAGGCCGATATGCGGATGCGGGCGCACGTCGAGCGCCTGGCCGGCCCGCAGAACGGCTGGACCCATGCGGTCGAAGAAGATGAAGGGCCCGACCAGCCGGCGCCTGGCCGTCGGCAGGGCGCGGCGAACCTGAAATCCGCCAATATCCTTGGCGTTCGGAATGACCATCAGCTCGATCTGATCGCTGGCGAAGGCATCGCCCATCTGCGGATCGTTTCCGGGAAAGAAGCTCACGCGGTCCCCTCAGGCGAAGCGAAGTGCAGATTTGGCCTTCGCCTTGGCCGCCACCTCTTCGCGATTGCGCGGATGCTGCGTCGTCTCGAGGCTGTCGAGCAATTCGCGCGCCGAGGCGGCAATGGCCTCGACGGCATGGTCGAACGCATGCTGGTTCTGTTTCGACGGCCGCGTCGTTCCGCTCAGCTTGCGGACAAACTGAAGTGCGGCATCGCGGACCTCGTCATTGGTTGCCGGCGGATCGAAATTGAACAGGGTTTTGATGTTTCTGCACATCGTTCGCAATCTCCTCTCGTCCTGGAGCCGTTTCAAACGGGATGAGTTTTATCCTCAATCATGATGTCCAAAGCCGGTAAGCACAATCGTCGTTCGAGGCCGCGCCTCAATCCGCATCCAACGGCTCTGTCCCCACCGGCTTGCCGTCACGCGACAGCCTGATTTTCTCGACCTTGTCCTCGGCCGCCTTCAGCAGCCGGTCGCAATGCGCCTTCAGCGCCTCGCCACGCTCGTAAATCCGGATCGACTGGTCGAGCGGCACGTCGCCGCGCTCCAGATCGTCGACGATCCTCTCCAGCGCCTCGAGCGCCTGCTCGAAGCTCATCGCCTTGACGTCCTCGTTGGTCTCACCAGCCATCGTCTATCCCTTCATCAGCCGCCCGACATGGGCGGCGACTGAAAATGCCAATCCCTGCAGATCGTAGCCGCCCTCGAGCAGGCTGACGAGCCGGTTGCGGCTATGGCGCCCGGCGCGTTCGAGCAACTGGCCGGTCGCCCAGTCGAAATCATCCTCGGTCAGATTGATCTCGGCCAGCGGATCGCGGTGGTGGGCGTCGAAACCGGCGGAGATGATGATGAGGTCGGGCGCAAAATTGTCGAGCGCCGGCAGGATGCGCGACAGAAACGCGTCGTGGAAAGCATCACTGCCGCTCTGCGGCGCCAGCGGCGCGTTGACGATGTTGCCGGCGCCGGTTTCGCTCACGGCCCCGGTCCCGGGGTAAAGCGGCATTTGGTGTGTCGAGCAATAGAGCACCGACGGATCGTCCCAGAATATGTCCTGCGTGCCGTTGCCGTGATGCACATCCCAGTCGACGACGGCGACGCGGTCGACGCCATGGTTCTTCTGGGCGTAGCGTGCCGCGATTGCCGCGGTGTTGAACAGGCAAAAACCCATCGAGGTGGTCTTTTCGGCATGATGGCCGGGCGGCCGCGCGGCGACGAAGACGTTGTCGGCACGGCCGGTGAAGACGTCGTCGACAGCGGCGTTGGCAGCCCCGATCGCAGTCACGGCCGCCTGCCAGCTCTTCGGGCTGGCGGTGGTATCGGCGTCGATACGGGCGATGCCGGTGTCCGGTATCGCTGCGCGGACCCGTTCGACGAATTCGGCCGGATGTGCGTAGAGGATGGTTGCCTCGTCGCCTTCAGGCGCCTGGACGCGATCGAGCGCCGCGAAGGCCTCGTCGTCAAGCACGCGCTCTATGGCGCGCAGACGGTCCGGCCGCTCCGGATGACCGGGCGGTGTTATGTGCTCGAGGAAAATCGGATGGGTGTAAAGTCTCGTGACCATGCCCCCGATATAGGCGCGCCTTACCGCTTTGGCCATGTATTCGCGTCTCGCTGGTGCGATGTTCAACAGGGTTTACGCGGCCGGCCTCGGCTGGACCGAGCTGTCTGACATTGGCGAAAAGATGACCTCAGGCCGGTGATCGGTCAAACCTCGGGCTGTATCGACGGCTGCCGATCGGGCTGATGCAGCCTGCCAGTGCGATTGAGCAGCCCTTCCAGAAGAACCTTGAACGCCTTCACTGCCTTCTTCGATGTCGCTTCGGGATCGTTCGAATTTGCGATCCACTGCGCCGCATGCAACGAGGCGCCGCTGACCAGCCTTGCCGCGGCTTCGGGATCGACGGCAAGAATTGTTCCCTCGTCGCTTAGTCTTTGCAGGCTTTCTGTCATCGAACGGATGCATGTGCTCTGGCTTGGCCATTGCGATGGATCGCCGAGCACCGCCGGCCCGTCACGAAGCACGATACGCTGGATCTCCGGCTCCAGCGCCATCTCGATATAGGCGGTGCATTCGTCGACAAAGCCCTGCCAGAGATTGTCCGGCTTGGCCGAAACGACCTTCAGCCGGGCCGACATTTCCGCGTCGATCTCGGCGATAACCGCCTGGAGTAGGCCCTTCTTGTCGCCGAAGTGATGATAGAGCGCACCGCGCGTCAGCCCGGCCGATGCCGTGAAGTCATCCATCGAGGCTTCGGCATAGCCGAGCGTGCCGAAGGCCTGGCGCGCAGCGCCGATCAGTTTGGCGCGGGTTTCGGCAATCATCTCCTTGCGTGGTCTATGCATGCTCTGGCCCTATTAACATACGCTTCGTATGCCAATTGACATACGCCGCGTATGATCTATTTAAATTCATACGCTACGTATGTAATCGCCGAACCGGCCGTTGTCGAGGAGCCAGACCATGCAAAATCCCTATTCGCAGATCTTTCGCGCGCCCGGCGCCAAGGGCTTTGCCGCCGCCGGATTCGTTGCCCGGCTGCCGATCGCCATGGCTCCGATCGGGATCGTCGCGATGCTGTCGCAGACCGATGGCGAATACTGGCTGGCCGGCGCCGTCTCCGCAACATATGCGCTTGCTAACGCTTTCGTCGCCCCGCAGGTATCGCGACTGATGGATCGTCTCGGCCAGACGCGGATTGTGGTGCCGACTACCGTGATTTCCACGCTCGCTTTCGCGATCCTGATCGCGGCGGCCAATCAGCATTGGCCGATATGGACGCTATTCGTCTCGGCGCTGCTCGCCGCCGTCATGCCCAGCATCCCGGCAATGGTGCGCGCACGCTGGACCGAGATTTTTCGCAACCGCCCCGAGCTGAACACGGCGTTCGCCTTCGAATCGGCGGCGGACGAACTGGTCTACATCGCCGGCGCATCGCTGTCGGTCGGACTGAGCGTCGCGCTTTTCCCGGAGGCGGGAGTGCTCGCGAGCACATTGTTCCTCGCCTTCGGTTCGACGGCCTTCATCCTGCAGCGCTCGACCGAACCGCGAGCCCGACCGGTGGAACACGGTTCGGGCGGCTCGGCAATCCGCCTGCGGCCGGTCCAGATCATCACCTTGGCCCTGATCTTCATCGGCGCGACCTTCGCCACCACCGAGGTGAGCACCGTGGCGATCACCAAGGAGCTTGGCCAGCCGGGCGCCGCCAGCTTCGTCATCGGCGTCTACGCGCTCGGATCGTTCGTCGTCGGCATCATCATCGGCGCCCTGAACCTGAAAATGCCGCTGCAAATTCAGCTTGCCATCGCAATCGCCATCATTGCGCTTACCACGCTGCCGCTGCTCGTCGCCGACACTGTGCCGCTGCTGGCATTTGCCGTCTTCGTCAGCGGCGTGGCGATCTCGCCGACCTTCATCACGGCATTCGGCCTGATCGAACGGCGCGTGCCCGAGGCGATGCTGACCGAAGGCGTGACCTGGGTGATGACCGGCATCGGCATCGGCATGGCGCTCGGCTCCTTCGCCGCCGGCTGGGTGGTGGACGCTTTCGGCGCGCAGAACGGGTTCTGCGTATCGGTGGCATCAGGCACAATCGCGCTGGTCATCGTGCTCGCCGGCCAGCGCAGCCTTGCCGCGCCGGACTGCGACATGGCTGCATGCGACGCAGCCGCGGTCGCTGCGGAATAGTTTCCGGTGCGTCCGGTCCAGAGGCGGGCCGGACGCATACCAGCATCGTGAGAATGGCCTAAAGAATCTCGGTCTTGGCGATGTGGATGCCAAAACCTTCGAGGCCGACATAATGGCGCTCGCGCGAGGCGATCAGATTGATCGAGGAAATGCCGAGATCCTTGAGAATTTGCGCGCCGAGGCCGATCTCGCGCCATTCGTTTTCGCGGCGGCGCGCCTCTTCATGATCTTCGCGGTCGCCGGCAGCCGGCCGCTTGCGCTCCTGATGGGCGACGCCGACCGAGCCTTCGCGCAGATAGACGATGACGCCGCGCTGGCGCTCGCCCATCGCCTTCATGATGGCGTCCAGCCTGTGGCTGGTGCCGAAGACGTCACTGACCACGTCCTCGGAATGAAGGCGCACCGGCACCTCGACGCCGTCGCGGATGTCGCCGAAGACGACCGCCACGTGATGCATGGAATCCCAGGGCAGCGTGTAGGTGAAGACCTGTGCCTTGCCGCCGGGCGTCTCGATGTCGGAACAGGCGACACGTTCGACCAGCGTTTCTTTGCGTTGCCGGTAGGCGATGAGGTCGGCAACCGAGATCTGCTTCAACCCGTGCTTTTCGGCGAAGGCCTGCACCTGCGGGCCGCGCATGACAGTGCCGTCATCATTGACCAGCTCGGAAATGACGCCGACCGGCGGCAGGCCGGCGAGCTTGCAGAGGTCGACCGCGGCTTCGGTATGGCCCGAACGCATCAGCACGCCGCCTTCGCGCGCGATCAGCGGAAAGATGTGGCCGGGGCGCACGAAATCGGAGGCGCCGACATTGCCATTGGCGAGATTGCGCACCGTCAGCGTGCGGTCATCCGCCGAAATGCCGGTCGTGGTGCCGTGCTTGAAGTCGACGCTGACGGTGAAGGCAGTGGTGTGCGCAGAATCATTGTCGGCCACCATCGGCGACAGGTTGAGCCGCTTGGCTTCCTCGCGCGGCATCGGCGTGCAGACGATGCCTGACGTGTTGCGCACGATGAACGCCATCTTTTCCGGCGTGCAATGGACGGCGGCGACGATCAGGTCACCCTCGTTCTCGCGCCCGTCATCGTCCATGACGACGACGATCTCGCCGCGCTCGAAGGCGCGCAGGGCTTCAACGATCTTCTTCTGGTCGTAAGGCATGGGTGCTCGCTTCACTCGCATGGAATAGGGGAGTAAGGGAGTAGGGCAGTACGGGAGTAGGGAAAAGGAAAAAATTGCAGTCGTTGGAGCTGCGTAACCTACTGCCCTACTGCCCTACTGCCCTACTGCCCTACTGCCCTACTGCCCTACTCCCCTACTCCCCTACTCCCCTACTGCCCTAACCGAGCATCATGACTTACCAATCCCCGATCTCCCCCGGCCGCTCCTGGTACGAAGACACGGCCGGACCAAGGCCCGAATATCCGGCGCTCGACGGCGACCGGACATGCGATGTGGTGATTGTCGGCGGCGGCTTTACCGGACTGTCGGCGGCGGCTCATCTCGCCAAGTCAGGCGCGGATGTCGTGCTTATCGAAACGCATCGTTTCGGTGACGGCGCATCGGGCCGCAATGGTGGCCAGCTCGGTACCGGCCAGCGGGCCTGGGCAGAGGAGCTTGAGGCGGAATACGGCTTTTCCCGCGCCAAGGCGCTGTTCGACCTCGCCGAAGAGGCCAAGGCGCATCTCCTCGACTTCGCCGCAGCGCATCAGATCGAGATCGACTATATGCCCGGCCAGATGTCGGTGGCGCACAAGAAGCGCTATGTCGACGACTACAAGGCGCATGCCGAGATCATGGCGAGCCGCTTCGGCTATCCGCACATCTCATTCATGGATGCCGCGGAGACAGCCGAGCGGCTGGGCTCGACGCATTATTTCGGCGGCACCCGCGACACCGGCACCGGCCATATCCATCCGCTGAAGCTGGTGATCGGCACCGCAAAAGTCGCGGCAGGGGCCGGCGCAAAGCTATTCGAGCAGACGCCGTCGACCGGCATTACCTCCGGCGGCGGCAAAGTCAAGGTCACGACGCCGAAGGGCACGATCACCGCCGCTAAATGCCTGATCGGGGTCAATGCGTATGGCGGCACGCTCGAACCGGTGAGTGCCGCGCATATCATGCCGATCGGCTCGTTCATCGGCGCAACGGTGCCGCTGGGAGCCGATTCCAAAGTGTTGCCGGGTGGCGAGGCGGTCGACGATTCGCGCTTCGTCGTGCGCTATTTCCGCAAATCGAAGGATGGGCGGCTGCTGTTTGGCGGACGCGAGATCTATGCGGTCAACGATCCCAAGGACATCCACATCCACATCCGCCGGCAGATTGCCGAGATCTATCCCTCATTGAAGGACGTCGAGATCACCCATGGCTGGGGCGGCTATGTCGGCATCACCGTGCCGAGAAAGCCGTTCGTGCGCGAAGTGATGCCCAATGTGATCTCGGTCGGCGGTTATTCCGGCCACGGCGTCATGCTGTCGAACTTTTTCGGCAAGCTTTATGCCGAGACGGTCGCCGGCAACCGCGACCGGCTGAAGCTGATCGAGGATTTGAAGATCCCACCCTTCCCCGGCGGCCGGCGTTTGCGCGCGCCACTGCTCTTCCTCGCGCTCAACTGGTACGCGTTGCGGGATAGGATCTAACCAGACGTTGCAGAATCCTTAACTGGGACGCAGAATTCCGGCCAAGGGCGCAGTGATGCCACAATCGCGGGCGAAAGATGATGCTCGTGGGCAGCTGAACGGGGAATTTTTGCGGGCCTGCCCGCTTTTGGTTTGGGACCGATGCCGATCGAAATGCCGGCTCTCCGGCATGGGTCGTAAGAACATCGGCCCGCAAATGGAGGTGGCAAGAGTGAGAGAGCCCTTCAGTTTCGGCGCGCCGGAACGGCGGCGCCTTGCGATGCAATTCGGTTACGATATGCGGCCGACGTTCTGGCACGGGGTCCGGTCGAATGCGCATCTGGTAATAGCCGCGCTTGGCACGGCCGCACTACTCGGCGTTGCCGCGGTGGCACTGTGGTTGGCCTTGCCGGCCAATGAGCGGCAGGCGGCCGCAAGCCCTGAGCAGATCGTTCCGACCATCCCGGTCAAGACGACGAAGATCATGCCTGCCAAGGTCGCTGCGGCGCCGCGGACGACGGGCAAGGCAGATGCGGTTTCCCCGGCAGTGGCCGCGGCGGCAGCCGAGATACCGGCGCTGGCTCCCAACGATCCGCGCTGGACGGGGCCAAAGACGGCATCGGCCGCCGCCACCGAAGCATCCGACCAGCTGGCAAGCCAGACCGAGCAGGCGGCCGACAAATCGTCTGCTGCGGTGGCATTCGCCGACCCGGCAGCAAAACCCGACGCTGCGGCTTTGTTTGCCAAGGTGGCGGCTCCCGGCAGCTCGACGAAAAACACCGGGCCCGACGGTGCGCAGACCGCCGCCATCCCCACGCCCAAGCCGCAACTGCCGGCAGCGCAGTCCGCGAGTGAGGACGGCGACGGCACCAAGGCAAAATCGGGAAAAGCCAATACTGCGGGTACCGGACGCATCCTGAGATCCGTCACCATGCGCACCGGCCCAAAAAAGAATGCTGCCGCCATTCTCACCGTGCCGGCCAAGACCTCCGTGCAAGTGATGAGCTGCAAGCAATGGTGCCAGATCGTCTACAACGGCAAGCGCGGCTGGGTCTACAAGAGCTACGTCAAAACCGGGGCGTAAGGCCGGCAGAGCGATCGCGGGTGGCTCGCTATCAGCCAGTCCTCCGCCGGAGGGCCCGGCCGTTCAAATACAACGTCCGCCGTCGACTTCCAGCGCCACGCCAGTGATGAAAGCCGCTTCGTCCGACGCAAGCCAAAGCGCGGCATTGGCTATGTCGAGCGGCGTCGAAAGCCGGCCGAGCGGGATCGACGCGCGGAACTTCTCGCGGATCTCGGGTGTGTCGGCGCCCATGAATTTCGCGAGCATGCCGGTCTCGCCGGCAACCGGGCAGAGGCAGTTGACACGGATATTCTTCGGCGCGAGTTCCACCGCCATCGATTTGGTCGCGGTGATCGCCCAGCCCTTCGATGCATTGTACCAGGTGAGGCCAGGCCGCGGCCTGATACCGGCCGTGGAGGCCGTCGTCAGGATGACGCCGCCGCCTTGCCGCTCCATCATCGGCACCACGGCAAGTGCTGCGTGGTAGATCGCCTTCATGTTGACTGACGTGATCAGATCGAAGGTCGCCTCATCGACATCCAGCATGTCACCGTTGCGATGGGTAAAACCGGCGTTGTTGACCATGATGTCGATGCGGCCGAAGGCGCTCATTGCAGCATGGACCATGTCGTCGAATTCGGACCGCAGCGAGACGTCGGTCTGGGTCCAGATCGCCTTGTCGCCGATCTCGCCGGCGACGCGCTCTGCGCCCTTGGCGTTCAGATCGGCGACAACTACCCGCGCGCCCTCCTCGGCAAAGCGCCTGGCCATGCCCTCGCCGAAGCCCGAGGCGGCGCCGGTGATGATGGCGACCTTGTTTTCGAGGCGCATGCTTTTCTCACTCATCGTTGAACACGATCGAAAACGCGTTTGGCCATGGCCATCGAAAGATGTGTGTCCATTGCCGATTTCTCCTTTGGCTTTCGCCTTGATCCCGCTCTATGCTGCACCTGCGAACGCTCCCGGAAGCATCGCTTGCCGACAAGCCTCCGGCTAGCGCCGGTGTCAAGAGCACACGCGGAAGTGACGCAATGGCACTGGCAAGTTTAAATCGATTAGATTATATCAGCCGCGTTATCGCGACCGGCGTCAGAGCGGACACACCATGACCAGCCAGATCATCCCCGTCGATCCTTTCGACTTCATCATTTTCGGCGGCACCGGCGATCTGTCGGAACGCAAGCTTCTGCCGTCGCTGTACCACCGGCAGCGCGACCACCAGTTTTCTGAGCCGACGCGCATCATCGGCACATCACGTTCGAAGATGACCGACGAGGAGTTCCAGTCTTTCGCCAGGCAGGCGATTGCCGATCATGTGAAACCGGAAGATATCGACGCCACGGAACTGAAGACGTTCCTCGCGCGGCTCTCCTATATCCCGGCAGATGCAACCACTGGTGCCGGCTTCGACAGGCTGAAGGAGGCGATTGGCAACAGCGAACACATCCGCGCTTTCTATCTGGCAGTGGCGCCGGCGCTGTTCGGCGACATCTCGCACAAGCTGAAGGAGCACGGGCTGATCACGCCGAATTCGCGCATCGTGCTGGAAAAGCCGATCGGCCGCGATCTCGTTTCGGCGCGCGCGCTCAACGACCTGGTCGGCGACGACTTCCATGAAAGCCAGATTTTCCGCATCGACCACTATCTCGGCAAGGAGACGGTGCAGAATTTGATGGCGCTGCGCTTTGCCAACGCGCTCTACGAGCCGCTTTGGAATTCCGCCAATGTCGATCATGTGCAGATCACCGTGGCCGAGACAGTCGGCCTGGAAGACCGCGTCACCTATTACGACAAGGCCGGCGCATTGCGCGACATGGTGCAGAACCACATGCTGCAACTGCTCTGCCTCGTCGCCATGGAGGCGCCGTCGTCGATGGACGCCGATGCCGTCCGTGACGAAAAGCTGAAGGTGCTGCGGGCGCTGAAGCGCATCAACGGCAACGAAGCGCCGAAGCACACGGTGCGCGGGCAATACCGTGCCGGCGCCTCGGCCGGCGGGCCGGTGAAAGGCTATGTCGAGGAGCTCGGCAAGAACAGCAACACCGAGACGTTCGTTGCGCTCAAGGCCGAGATCGGCAACTGGCGCTGGGCGGGCGTGCCGTTCTATCTCCGGACCGGCAAGCGGCTGGCGACGCGCGTTTCGGAGATCGTCATCGAATTCAAGCCGATCCCGCATTCGATCTTCGGCGAGAGCGCCGGGCCGATTTCCGCCAACCAGCTGGTCATCAGGCTGCAGCCCGACGAAGGCGTCAAGCAGTTCATCATGATCAAGGATCCGGGGCCGGGCGGCATGCGACTGCGCCAGATCCCGCTCGACATGAGTTTTGCGCAATCCTTCGACGGCCGCGCCCCCGATGCCTATGAGCGGCTGATCATGGATGTCATCCGTGGCAACCAGACGCTGTTCATGCGCCGCGACGAGGTCGAGGCGGCGTGGAAATGGATCGACCCGATCCAGGACGCCTGGGAAAGCGCAAGGCAAGAGGCGCAAGGCTACACCGCCGGCACATGGGGCCCCTCGGCCTCGATTGCGCTGATCGAACGCGACGGGCGGACATGGCACGAGAGCAATTAGGCGGCGCTTACAACTGGCACGAATTTGCCGGACGCCAGGAGTTGGCGATAGCGCTTGCCGGCCACGTCGCCGGCCGTCTGTCAAAGGCGATCGCCGAGCGCGGCGCGGCACTGCTTGCGGTCTCGGGCGGCACGACGCCGGCGAAATTCTTCGCGGCGCTTTCGACCGTTCCGATCGCCTGGGAAAAGGTGACGATAACATTGGTCGACGAGCGCTTCGTGCCGCCCTCATCGCCGCGCTCCAATGCCGGCCTGGTCGCCGCCAACTTGCTGCGGAACGCGTCCGCCGCCGCGAATTTCGTGCCGCTCTACCATGACGCGGCAAGTATCGAGGGCGCAGCGGTCTCCGACAGTGAGGCGCTGCAAGTGCTGCCCTGGCCACTCGACGTCGTTGTGCTCGGCATGGGAACCGACGGCCACACCGCCTCGTTCTTTCCAGATGCCGACAACCTGGCAAGATTGCTCGACCCGTCGTCGCAAAGGATCGTGCTTCCGGTTCACGCGGCAAGCGCCGGCGAGCCACGGCTGACGCTGTCACTGGCGCGGATCATCAATGCCGCCTTCATCGCGCTGCATATCGAGGGCGCGGAAAAACGCACCGCATTCGAGGCCGCTCTTGGAGCTGGAGCACGAAAGCCCATTCGCGCCGTGCTCGATGCAACTCAAAAGCCCGTAGAGGTTTTCTGGGCACCCTGATCTCAACTTGGCTGCAGGTCCCGGCAACAGCCGGAAGGTGTTTGCGGGACCTCGCCTGAAAGGACCGACCGCCATGACCGCAAGACGCGACATCGAAGCCATCACCCAGCGCATCCGTGAGCGCTCCAAGCCCGGTCGCGAGGCCTATCTCGGCCGCATCGCCGAAGCCTCGAACCGCACCGCCAACCGGGCCGTGCTGTCCTGCGGCAACCTGGCCCATGGCTTTGCCGTCTGCAGTCCCTCCGAAAAGGTAGCGCTTGGCGGGGACCGGGTGCCGAACCTCGGCATTATCACCTCCTATAACGACATGCTGTCGGCACATCAGCCTTTCGAGACGTTTCCGGCGATGATCAAGGACGCGGCGCGCGAGGCCGGCGGCATCGCCCAGGTGGCCGGCGGCGTGCCGGCGATGTGCGACGGCGTCACCCAGGGCCAGCCCGGAATGGAGCTGTCGCTGTTCTCGCGCGACGTGATCGCCATGGCCGCGGCGATCGGCCTGTCGCACAACATGTTCGATGCCGCCGTCTATCTCGGCGTCTGCGACAAGATCGTGCCGGGGCTGGTGATCGCGGCGCTGACCTTCGGCCATCTGCCGGCGGTCTTCATCCCGGCCGGGCCGATGACGACCGGCATTCCGAACGACGAAAAAGCCAAGATCCGCCAGCTCTATGCCGAGGGCAAGGTGGGGCGGGCCGAACTGCTCGAAGCGGAATCAAAATCCTATCACGGGCCGGGAACCTGCACTTTCTACGGCACCGCCAATTCCAACCAGATGCTGATGGAGATCATGGGCCTGCACACGCCTGGTGCCTCGTTCGTCAATCCGGGCACACCACTGCGCGACGCGCTGACCAGGGAAGCGACCAAGCGGGCACTGGCGATCACCGCGCTCGGCAACGCCTACACGCCGGTCGGGCGGATGATCGACGAGCGCTCGATCGTCAACGGCATCGCCGGCCTGCACGCCACCGGCGGTTCGACCAATCACACCATCCATTTGATCGCCATGGCGGCGGCGGCCGGCATCGCCATTACCTGGCAGGATATTTCCGACATCTCGGAAGCGGTGCCGTTGCTGGCGCGGGTCTATCCGAACGGCCTTGCCGATGTGAACCACTTCCACGCCGCTGGCGGGCTCGGCTTCCTGATCCGCGAACTGCTCGACGCAGGCATCCTGCACGAGGATGTGCAGACAGTGTGGGGCGAAGGGCTGCGCCCCTACGCGGTCGAGGCCAAGCTCGGCGCCGACGGCGGCGTCGTGCGCGAGGCCTCGCCGCGCCAGAGCGGCGACGAGAAGGTGCTGGCGCCGTTCAAGAAGGCGTTCCAGCCGAGCGGCGGGCTGAAAGTGCTTTCAGGCAATCTCGGCCACGCCGTCATCAAGACATCGGCGGTCAAGCCGGAGCGGCGCGTCATCGAGGCGCCGGCCAAGGTGTTCGACAGCCAGCAAGGCCTGAACGAGGCGTTCAAGGCGGGGTCGCTGACCGGCGACTTCATCGCCGTCATTCGGTTCCAGGGACCGAAGGCCAACGGCATGCCGGAATTGCACAGGCTGACCACCGTGCTCGGCATCCTGCAGGACCGCGGCCAGCATGTGGCGTTGGTCACCGACGGCCGCATGTCGGGCGCTTCCGGCAAGGTGCCGGCGGCGATCCATGTGACGCCGGAAGCGGCGGAGGACGGGCCGATCGCCAGGATCCATGACGGCGATATCATCAGGCTCGATGCGGAGGGCGGGATGCTCGAAGTGCTGGTGCCGGCCGGCGATTTCGCACTGCGCCGCCCCGCAGACAGCGACCTCGTAGGCAATGAATTCGGCTTCGGCCGCGAGCTTTTCGCCGGGTTCCGGCAGTTGGTAGGCCGCGCCGACCATGGCGCCAGCGCCTTCGGTACGGCGTGACCCTTTTTCGGCCATGAGGAAGAGCGGCCGATGGCTGCTCTCCCTCTTTGTTTCTGCGCAATTCCGGACGGAAAACCGTTCCACACTTTTCCTGGAATTGCTCTGGATCTATTGAACCGTGAGCTCGGCTTGCGCACCGGCCCTGACAGTTACCGTGCCTTCCTTCCAGCTGTTGTCCGATTTCTCCGAAACCACCGCGTAGTCGCCGGCCGACAGGGTGGCTTCATACTTCTGGTCATAGGCGTAGCCGACCGACTTGCGGGTTCCGTCGATGTTCTTCCTGGCCTCGAATATCTCGATCTTCGAGGCCCCTGGCGCGGCAATCGTCAGCATGCCGGCGTTCATCGCGATCTTCAGATCCTGATGGTCGCCAACCTTGACGCTGAACGGCTGCTCGGCCACCGCGAGGTCGACCGTAGCGACCATTACATAATCGTCGGGCGGCAGATCGAACTTGCTGTCAGGACCATAGGCATAAGTCACCTCCTGCCTGGTTCCGTCGACCTGCTTTTTTGCCTGGAGCACCTTGAAGCCGACCTCAGAACCCTCGGCCTTGTCGCCGCCGGCAGCATAATAGGCATTGGCAACGATACGCCCGACGCCGACGATGATGTCCTTGTCGATGACCCTGCCGGCGGCAAGCGGGATCGTCTCGGTAACCATGCCCTGGCCGATCGTGACGGTCACCTTCTGGTCGCCGGCCGGCAGCACGACTTTCGTGTCGCCGTAATAGGTCGGCGGGGTATCGACGCCCGGATAGCCGACTACGGCAGCCGCGCCGTCATCAACGTCCGCCCCTTCGCTTGGCCGCGGGTGGATGACCAGCGTGGCGGCATTCAGGTTGAAGTGCGGCTTGGCGGCCTGGCCAGGCTCGATCTTGATCTTCTGTTCGGCCCTGGCCTCGCCGGCGCGTGCGACGACGATATAGTCGCCCGGCTCCAGATGGCCCTTGTAGGCGCCATATTCGGTGGTGACGGGATCGCCGCGCGTGCCGTCGGAATTCGCCTTGTAGATCTCCCAGGCATTGCCGTCGGTGACGGGATCGCCACCCTCGGCAAGCACGACGGTCGGCACGAAATTGGACTCCGTCGGCTGGGCGGGCGCCGGCTGGAGAGCAGGCTGCGGGGCGGGAGCCGGTTCAGGGGCGGGCGGCGGAGGCGCGACGGTCTCGACGAGGGCGTCCTGCAA
>NZ_SUEG01000299.1 GCF_005063415.1 Mesorhizobium sp. | reverse complement strand
TGCTTACTCGGTTTCGTCAGAGGTGTCGTCGGCAGTGTCTGCCGCGTCTTTCGCGGCCTTCCTATCCAGCGCTGCCTGCAAGGCCAGCGTAGCCCGCGGTGAGGCCGGTGTCGTCGCAACGACCGCCATTGCATGAGCAACTCCGGTCGTCGACTTGTCCTTGGCCGCGGCCGAGGTGGCGGCGCCGTGTCCCTGCGAGCCGGCCCCGGCCGAGTTTCCGCCGTTACCGTTGCTGCCGCCATTGCCGTTGCCATTGCCATTGCCGCCGGGAGCAGCGAGGACCGGAGACGCGACAAGGGTGAGAGCGGCTACAGTCGCGAATAGACAGGTGCGCGTTTTCATAGTTCCTCCTTCGAGTCGCCCTCCCGCCAGGATGGGTTCCAGATGAGAAACGTCAGGACTTCCAATGTGAAAGTCCGCCGTTTACCTAGCTTTGTTCAAATACAGGATTCCACAAGACGGACCTTGGTCCGAAATCGACACGCAAAAGTCCTGAATTCTATCGGCAGTGTACTTCGCGACCGCAGCGCCTGCCGGCCAGTGTGTGTTGTGCAGTCCAAATGCGAAAAAGCCGCGGTGGACCGCGGCTTTTCGATGCTTGATTTCCCTTGAGAGAAATGGAGCGGGTGAAGCGATTCGAACGCTCGACCCCAACCTTGGCAAGGTTGTGCTCTACCCCTGAGCTACACCCGCTCGCGCGGCTTTTTGGGCCGCAAGCCGCGCCTATATGGCTGAAGAGCGCGGCGATTGCAACAGGGAATTCGCAGGCTTTTTGCTTCGCCGGCAATGCGGACAAGCCATCCTGCGAGACGTCGCAAGGCAATCGCCCCCGCGTTGCGCGACGGGCTTGTCTTGGCCGCATCATTGGCCGTAAACGGCGTTAGCCGAACAAGCCGTTGAAAAGCGGGCCATCTGAAGAAAGACCGATGCCGAAGACCGAAGCCGAACTTTTCGCCTTTCTTGCCGGACTCGGGATCGAGGTATCGACCCGGCGCCATCCGCCGCTGTTCACGGTCGCCGATTCGCAGGCGCTGCGCGGCGAGATTGCCGGCGGCCACACCAAGAACCTGTTCCTCAAGGACAAGAAGGACAATTTCTTCCTGGTCAGCGTCGACGAGGAGGCGGTGGTCGATCTCAAGCAGATCCACCATCTGATCGGCGCTGCGGGCCGCGTGTCTTTCGGCCGGCCGGAGATGCTGATGGAGCTTCTCGGCGTCGTCCCTGGCGCGGTCACGGTGTTCGGGCTGATCAACGACACCGATCGAAGGGTCCGGGTCGTTCTCGACGCGGAGCTGATGAGCCATGCGGTGGTCAATGCCCACCCGCTGACCAACGAAGCGACGACGTCCATCGCTGCCGCGGACCTGGTCAAATTCGTCGAGGCAACCGGACATGATGCTGTTATCTTGAAAGTCTCGGCATGATCGCCACATGGGTGACTGAAACCGGGTTCTAAAGAAGGATGTTGCGCCCGTCCCTTGGCCGGCGGCGCGACTGAAAGGCGATGAGATGAGCGATAGCAACCCCTTTGGCGGCCCATTTGGCAGCAATGGCGGCCAGTATGCCACCACCGTGCAATATGGCGGCACCGATGCCGCGCGTGAGAAGGTCGCGCTTGCGGAGGCGCCGGCCGACGTCATCAAGGACACAACGACCGCTGGATTTGCCGCCGACGTGATCCAGGAATCGCGCCGCCAACCGGTGCTGGTCGATTTCTGGGCGCCGTGGTGCGGCCCCTGCAAGCAATTGACGCCGCTGCTGGAGAAGGCGGTGAAAGCCGCCGGCGGCAAGGTCAAGCTGGTCAAGATGAATATCGACGACCATCCATCGATCGCCGGCCAGCTTGGCATCCAGTCGATACCGGCGGTCATTGCCTTCAAGGACGGCCAACCGGTCGACGGCTTCATGGGCGCCATTCCCGAGAGCCAGATCACGCAATTTATCCAGAAGGTCGGCGGCAAGAACGGTGGCGCGCCGCAAGTGGCCGAGGCGCTGGCCGCGGCCGCCGAGGCGCGCGACGCCGGGGATGTGCAGACCGCGGCCGACATTTACGATGCCATCCTGGAACAGGCGCCGGAGACGATCGAGGCGATCGCCGGCTTGGGCGATCTGCTGTTCGAGGCCGGCGATGCCGAAGGTGCCGAGGCGGTGCTGGCGCGGGCGCCGGAAGCCAAGAAGGATGCGCCCCAGCTCGCCGCGCTACGCGCCAAGATGGCGCTCGCAGCACAAGCCGCGGCACTTGGCAATCC
>NZ_SUEG01000298.1 GCF_005063415.1 Mesorhizobium sp. | reverse complement strand
CCGGCACGATCACCGCATTCTTGACCTGCTGTGCCTTGACCAGGCCGAGCACCTCGGTGCGATAGTCCTGCGCACGGTCCGACCAGCGCAGGCCGCCGCGCGCGACCGGGCCGAAGCGCAGATGCACACCCTCGACCTCGGAGCCGTAGACGAAGATCTCCCGCCATGGCCGCGGCGCCGGCAGCCCGTCGACCGATTGCGAATCGAGCTTGATCGCCAGCGATTGGCGCTTCTCTTTCGTATCGGCAACGAAATGATTGGTGCGCAGCGAGGCTTCGATCAGGTTCAGATAACGGCGGATGATGGTGTCGTCGTCAATGTTGGGAACGTCTTCCAGCGCATCCGTGATCTTGGCCCTCAGATGTTTGGCCTGGACGACGCCTTCCGTTTCAGCCGTCGGGCCGAGGCGGGCGACGAACAGCGCATGCAGGCCGCGGGCGATCTCGGGATAACGGTTGAGTGCGGCGGCGATGAAATCCTGGCTCTGCGGGATACCGGCCTGCTGCAGATAGCGGCCATAGGCGCGCAGGACGGTGATCTCGCCCGACCACAGGCCGGCGGTCTGGGCAAGGCCGTTATAGCCGTCATTGTCGACATCGCCGCGCCAGACGGAAAGGAACGCATCCTCGAACAGCGCGCCGCCATTGCCGAGGTCGATCGGCCTGCCGTAGCTGTTCTCGAGTTCCATGTCGTGGATGAAGACCATGCCGGGCTGATCACCATTGATCATGCCGGATTGATTGTCGCCGACCTCGAAAGTGCGCTCGCTGATGACGCGGAAACCGATGTTTTCCAGCACGGGCACGCGCCGCGACAGCGCCACCGGGCTGCCATGGTGATAGATCTTCAGCGCCGCCTGATGCGGCTTCTGTTCGGCGTGACGGTAATAGTCGATGGCGATCGGATTTGACGCATCGAGCCTGGCGATGCGCCCGGCGTCGGCCAGCGCCACGCCCGGCGGAAAACTGTCGCGATAACTTTCCGAAAAACGCGAGGCGATGGCCGTGAGTCTCGCATCGGCGCCGGTCTCGGTCGCGGTCTCGCGCAGTGCATCGTCCCAGGTCCGTACGATGTCGCGGATCGCCGCCTCGATCGTCGCCTGCTCGACCTTCGGCGTCTTGCCGCCGGAGCGGCCGATGATGAAATGGACGCGCGCCAGCCCGCCTTCCGGGAAGGCCGGATAATAGGCCGACAGCCGGCCTTCGAAGACGGTCTTCAGATAGGTGCCGATCTTCTCGCGCACGACGCTGTCGTAGCGGTCGCGCGGCACGAAGACGAGCACGGAGACGAAGCGGTCGAACTGGTCGACACGCACCAATGCCCTGACGCGCGGCCGCTCGATCAAGCCCAGGATGGCTTCGGCATGCTTGCGCAGGATCGGCACCGGAACCTGGAACAGCTCGTCGCGCGGATAGCTCTCCAGCACGTTGATCAAAGCTTTGCCGGAATGGTCGCTTGGATTGAAGCCGGATTTGGCAATGACGGTTTCCGCCTTCGAGCGCAGATAAGGGATTTTCATCACCGAGCGCGTATAGGCAGTCGAGGTGAACAGGCCGACGATGCGGAGCTCGCCTGAAAGCACGCCTTTGCCGGTGTAGGTCTTGATGCCGATGTAGTCGAGGTAGATGCGGCGGTGCACCGATGACTTGGCGTTGGCCTTGGTGACGATCAGGGGTTCCGGCCCGTGCAGGAAGGCGCGGATTTCCGGCGTAGTGCTCACCGCTTCGGTGCCGCGCCTGAGCACCAGCACGTCGGGATCGGAAAGGATGCCGAGGCCGGGCTTTTCGGCGCGCTCGAGCATGCCGCTCGTCTCGCCGCCGGTGTAGTTGAATTCGCGCATGCCGAGAAAGGTGAAATTGTCGTCGCGCAGCCATTCGAGGAAGGCGATCGCCTCGGTGACATGGGCCTTGTCGAGCGGCACCGGCGAGTAGCGGAATTCCGAGATCGCCTGGTCGAGGCGGGCGAGCATCGGCTTCCAGTCGGTGACGGCGGCGCGCACCTGGCCGAGCAGCTTCGTCAGGCGTGCGGCCAAGCCTTCGGCCTGCTCGGCCGAAAGGCGGCCGATATGGACATGGATGACGCTCAGCCGGTCATGGCTGTGGTCGCCCTTGGCATAACCGCCATCGCCGAGGATTTCCTCGACGCCGTTCTTGCCGTGCCTGACGACTATGACCGGGTGGGTAACCAGCAGCGGCTCGCCGGCGCTTTCTGTAATCTCGCCGAGGACGGAATCGAAAAGGAACGGCATGTTGTCGTTGACGACGGTGATCAC
>NZ_SUEG01000297.1:2080-2290 GCF_005063415.1 Mesorhizobium sp. | reverse complement strand
GCTCGCTCAGAAGTCCGTGCAACTGATCGGCGAACTTGGCTTCGCCCGACGTGCCGGTTTCGCTCCGCCACGACGTAAGGCGCAGCGCAAGTTCCCGAGCAAGCTTGCTGTCGATCCGGGTTCCGGTTCGAGAAACACTCTTTTGTTGTACGTTCGTCATCCAGTTTCTCAGCTTTTCAGTTCGGCAGGTGTTTGCGAAGGAAGGCGCGC
>NZ_SUEG01000297.1:0-2070 GCF_005063415.1 Mesorhizobium sp. | reverse complement strand
CTCCTCAAACGGGTTGGACAGGACCTGACGGGGATCGCCCTGCTCAACGACAACCGCCGCCATCCATGAACAGGACGTGATCGGGCACTTCGGCGGCGAACCGCATCTCGTGCGTCATGATCAGCATGGTCATTTCTCGGCAGCCTCGCCCAGCGTGACGCCGACCGGCTTGCCCTTTAGCGCGTCGACGGTGACGCCGGCGCCCTTGCGAACGAAGGCAGCAAGGCCGGCCGGAGCGGTAGTAGGGACCGACGAAGTCGATGGCCTTCTTGCGCTTTTCAGTGATGCTCATGGAGCCAATGATGGTTTCATAGCGACCGGTAACGAGACCGGCGATGATGCCGTCCCATGCGGTCGTCACGATGTTCGGATCGGCCTTCAGGCGGCGAGCAATCTCGGAGTCAATATCGACGTCGAAACCGACCACTTTGTTGTTTTTGTCAACGAAGCTGAAGGGTTGAAAAGCGCCGCAGAGAGCAACCGACAACTTGCCGGCGTTTTCGATCTTCTGCAGGTCATCCGCCTCGGCAGCGGTGAAGGGCAAGCAGATTGCAGCAGCCACCAGAACAGCGGAAAAAACTCGGTTCAGTTTCATGCGGAATCGTAGGACGTTTACGGGGAACAAAAAAGAACACAAGGTGCTTGATATTCTCAACAGGTGCCGAAAAAGTAACTAGAATGACGAAATTGGAGGTAGCCCATGGACGATCTCGATAGGCGGCTGATCGCAGAATTGCGCATCAATGGCAGGGCTTCGGTGCCGCAGCTTGCGCAGCTTCTCGGAGTCGCCCGAGCAACAGCCCAGAAGAGACTGGATCGTCTTATCGCGGGCGGACATATCAAAGGGTTCACGGTTCGTCTGAAGGACGACATCAGCAAGGATCTGATCAAAGCATTTATCCTGATCACGGTAAGCGGCTCACCACGGCCCGCCGTTGCAGCCATCAAGCGGCTCCCCGGGGTGGCGTCGCTTTCCAATACGAATGGCGTTTGGGATGTAATCGCTGAAATCGAGGTTGCCACGATGTCAGAATTGAACGAGCTCATCTCAACCGTTCGGGCGACAGACGGCGTCTCGAAGAGCGAAACCTTTATCTTGCTGGGCCCTGCATGATCTGGAGCCGGACGTTCGTGTGATTCTGACGTAATGACAACCGAAGGAACGATAGCAAAGCTGATGATTACTCCTAGTTTCGCGCTTCAAGACCAAAAGTGACCGACGCAGATTTGAATTCGAAGATCTTCTCTGCGGTGGCATGAATCTCCCCGGGATCGACACGACACCGACCATTCTGACGTATTGACCAGAGCACAACTCGGCGGGAAAATTGGACGCCCACATTCGCGGAGACTTCGGTGCCCATTGACACAGGAAGGGTGCTGCGGGTGCCGAGGGCGCGAGTACGAACGCGCGGCAAAGGCTTTGTTTCGCCGGAGATCATGATCAGCCAGCGTCCTGCTGAAGCAGTCGATCGGGCGGAGCCAGGACACTGGGAAGGGGTGACCTCATCTTGGCCTCGGCAGCTCGACGATAGGCACGCTGGTCGAGCGCACAACGCGCTTCACGATGCTGTTGCATCTTCCGCGCCTTGTCGGTCACGGTGACGCGCCGCGCGCGAAGAACGGGCCTGCGCTCGCTGGGCCATGGTGCTGAGGCCGTGCGCGACGCGAGCACTCGCACCATCATCACCTTGCCCGAAGAGCTCTGCCGATCGCTCACCTGGGATCAAGCCGAGATGGCTCAGCATGCACGATTGAAGATCGATGTGGGCGTCCAGGTCTTCTTCTGCGATCCGCAAAGCCCGTGGCAGCGCGGCACCAACGAGAACACCAATGGACTGCTGCGTCAGTACTTCCCGAAAGGAACCGATCTGAGCGTGCACAGCACCGACGAGGTCGCCGCCGTGGCCGCCGCTCTCAATGCCAGGTCGCGAAAGACGCTCGGCTGGAGAACGCCAGCCGAGGCCCTTGACGAGTGGCTGATGCAGGTAAACAAAATCCGAGTTGCGCGCGACCGCTTGAATCGCCCAATACGTCTCGATCAAATACACCGAGCGGCTGGTGGAAGCT
>NZ_SUEG01000296.1 GCF_005063415.1 Mesorhizobium sp. | reverse complement strand
CTCGAACTCATCCTCGGCAAGGCGAAGTTCTCCGGCCGCATCGATTCCAGCCAGCCCGACGACACCAGGCCATCGGTGCTGATGCAACTGGAAGGCGGCGAACTCGACGTCGATGGGCTCACCGCCTTCGCCTCTATCTTCGTCAGCGACAAGGGCGCCAACCGCTTTTCCGATCGCGACCTCGATTTCCGGATCAAGGCCGGGCCGGTCAGCGCCGGCGGCTTGACCGCCGATAGCGTCGATACTGCACTTAGATTGCGTGACGGGTTGCTTGAGATCGACCGACTGTCGGTCGGCGGACTTGCTGGCGCCTCGATCAGCGCCACCGGCCGGATCAAGGATTTCCCGGCGAGCCCGACCGGCAAGCTCGACGCCTCGGTGGTCGCCGTCGACCTCAAGCCGCTGATCGACGTCGCCGTCCAGCATTATCCGGACAATGCGGTGCTGAAGGGGCTAGCAGAGCGCGCTGCTGCCTATCCCGAGCTGTTCCAGGATGCGCGTATCGACGCGGTCACGAGTGCGGCAAACAATGGCGACGGTACGACTGGACTGGCAATGAGCGCACAGGGCAAGGCCGGTGGCTCGGCCTTTTCGGCGTCGTTGTCCGGCAAAGGGGCGCTCGACCGGCCTCTCGAAGCGCCGTTGACGTTGACCTTCAACGCAAGGAACGCCGACGCCACCGCACTTCTGGCGCTTTACGGGTTGCCGGCACTGCCGCTCGGCATACTTGGCGAGGCGACCACCGACGTCTCGGCCAAAGGCACGCTTGGCGGCGGCCTGGCGACACGATTCAGCCTGGCCGGCAATGACTTCAAAGCTGGTTTCGACGGGACAATTGCCGACACGCCTCAGGGCGCCGCCGCCAAGGGCAAGGTCAGCCTTGAAACGGCTGACATCGAGCCATGGCTGATGACGACCGGCGTCGGCCTGCCCGGCATGGGGACCGGCATGTCGACGTCGCTTGCTGCCGATGCCGACTACGGCAATGGTCTCCTGGTGTTGAGCGGCCTCAGCGGCGCCGTCAATGAAGCGGCGGTTTCCGGTGACGTAAATATCGACGTCAAAGAGGGGCTGCCGCATCTTGCCGGCGCGCTGTCGCTGGACGAGCTGGACCTCGATCCGATGGCGGTGATGCTGTTCGGCGACCAGGCCTTTCTTGTCAATGACGGGGCCTGGCCGACCACACCGTTCAGCCAGAAATCCAGTCTGCCATTTACTGCCGATCTCGATCTGACGGCGGCGTCGCTTGCCGCCGGCCCGCTTGCCACCGCCTATGACGCTGCGCTGTCGCTGCAGCTCGACCAGGAGGGCATCCGCGTTTCCGACCTCAAGGCAAAGTTCCTCGGCGGCGAGTTGAGTGGCCTGTTCGAGCTCAAGAACAATGACGGCACCGGGCTTTTCTCCGGTCAGATGAAACTCGCCGGCTCCGATCTGGCAGTCGTGCTGCCGGAGGCCGGCATCGGCGGAAGCGGCGACTTCTCGACGGCGCTTTCGACCAGCGGCAAATCGGTCGACGCGATGGTCGCGGCGCTGTCCGGTTCCGGCACGGCGACGCTGAAGGGCATGACTATTGCCGGCTTTAATCCGGATGCCTTTGGCGCATTCATCGCCAAGGCCGACGCGATAGGCCGCGATATCGACGCCTCGAAGACTGCCGGCTTCGTGCCGCAGATCGCTGCGGCGGGAAGTTTTCCGGCGCAGGACACCGATATTGCCTTCACCATCGCCGGCGGCACGCTGAGGGCGCCGCCGGTCAAATTCGAAAGCCCGGGCGCGACGCTGTCCGCCGACATCACCGCCGATCTGAACACCAGCACCGTCGATGCCAAGGGCGAGATCGCCTATCGACCCGGCGATGAGGCGCTGGTCGGCTCCGAACCGATTTTGAATTTCAGCGTCGACGGTCCCTTCGGCGCCACCAAACGGCAGTTCGACAGCGAGCCGCTGGCACAGTTCCTGACCCAGCGTGCGCTGGAAAAGGAGCAGCAACGGGTCGAAGCCATGCAAGCCGCACTGCTCGAGAAACAAAGGCTGCGGCGTGAGGTGCGCTACTACGCTGCCCTGCAAACTGAGCGTGAAAGAGCGGCGGAGGAACTCCGCAGGCAACAGGAAGCAGCGCGGCTGAAGGCCGAGGCCGACGCCAAGGCAAAGGCCGAAGCTGAGGCGCAGGCCCAAGCCGAAGCGGAGGCGAGGGCGCAGGCTGAAGCCAAGGCGAGGGCTGAAGCCGAGGCGAAGGCGCAAGCTGAGGCCAAGGCGCAAGCTGAAGCCGAGGCGAAGGCCGAAGCGGAGGCGAGGGCGCAAGCTGAGGCCAAGGCGAAAGT
>NZ_SUEG01000295.1:335-2332 GCF_005063415.1 Mesorhizobium sp. | reverse complement strand
AGTCCCGTGCATTGAGATATCCCAATTGGATAAGCGAAACAGCTCGCCTTTGGCGATTTCGTCAGATGGCCGGATGGCCGCATCGAGAGCGGATTCCACAAGCCCGTTCAATGGGGAAGCGGCTTTGAGCTTTCACCAAAGTCGATGCCTTGGCGACCGACCCACGGTGCGGCGTAGATGCCAATAAGGATACCGATCCCGAGCAGGAGGCTTCGACCGCTCACGAATCAATAGCCGTTGTCTCGTAGGAACTGGTCGATGGCAGCCTTTATGATCACCGTCATCTTGATGTCGTTGTCGAAGGCGGCCTTTTGCAGTCGCATCTTCGTCTCGTAGTCCAGCGGGCAATTGACGTAGTGCTTGGCTTCCCGCGCGTGCGCCCGCTGCAGGTCGCGCAGGCGATAGCGACCCTCCTCTTGAGCCAGAGCACGTTCGATCGCCTTGCTCTTGCGCTCTTCACTGCTCGGGTTCGGCAGACTGCGCCGCGGCCGTTCTCTTGTCGCATCCGCTTCTGAAACCGGCGGCGCTGCTGGTTCCCTCGCAGCCGTTCGCGCTTCTGCTTCTTCTGACACAGAGGGCGGCTTCCTTGTGGCTTTGGATGTGGCCGGCTTCGGCCGTCGCGGTGCGATCGGAAAATCAGAGACGGACAGTTTGCCTGGTTTAGACATTTCCCACCTTTTCCCGGTTTGCCGCGACATGGCGATCGAGCTCGGCCACAAACGCCGCGACCTCCGCGCGACCCTTCATGACCGGGTCGGTCAGCTCGAGCATCTGCAAGGTGCCGAGGCCGTTACGGATTTCGCGGTAGCAATTTCTTTCCGCGAGCTCGGTTTCCATCAACCTCGATTCATAGCCATTGTGGCGAAGATTGGCGATGAACGGACGGATTAGTCTGTAGGCTTCGAGAAAGCGGGCCGGAAGTGAGATGCGCGTCACGACGTTGAGGTGGGGAATTGTGCACCCCTCCCTGTCGCCAATATCCGCCGTGATGGTGGCCGCTTCGCCGGCAGCCTTGATTTCATCCTGGTTCGGCTGAATTGGCGTCAGCACCAGGTCGGAGTTGCGGATGATGGTGTCGCGGATAACGCTGTCGACACCCGGTGAGTCCATCAGGATGACGTCGTAGACGCCGTCTTGTTCGGCAAGCACGGTTTCAAAGCTTCGCTGGGTTGCCGCGCCGTGCAGCTCAATGTTGGCCGGAAGGTTATCCTTGGCCTCACATCGCTTCCACCATTCGGCGAGGTTCTGGCGCGGATCGGCGTCGATCAGAAGAACCTTCTTTCCCTGGATAGCGTACTCGCCGGCAACGAGGATAATGACCGTCGTCTTCCCAGCGCCGCCTTTTCCGCTGATCGCGCAGATCCTTTGAGACATGTCTGATCCCTCTTTGCCGTCCCCAAAAGCCAAACGCAGCCAGGCCGTCGCCACGCCGTTTTTACACCATGCGATCCCGCCTCACTATCGTAGCGTGTGATACTTCAATCACATCTTACTTTCACATCGTAATGTCATGGCATGTAAACACATCGTGTGGACATGTCGTGAAGATCAACCGCGCGCTGCCGTTTGAGCCATCCTGGAAGTCTCCACAATCGCCCAACTCCCGTCGTTGACCGGATGAAGTCGGCTGGCCTTTCGCTCCTTTTGTGGTGAACCCCGGAGCCGCGCGAAGGCTCGTCGGTGACGCTCGCACGTAGTCCGCCAGGGCGAAGAGCGGAGCGTCCCTTGCGGGCGAGTACGAGGGGCACACAAAGGCCGACAAAGCGGTCCTGGAGTGAACACTGGAGAGCGTCTTAGCGTTCAGATGGGCAGGGACGGAGGCCCTGCCCATCTTTTCGATGTGGACGAGCGAAGTGTGGCCGCTCGCAAAGTTGGTTTATTGAGTAGGAGGTTCACGTCTATTGATGGTGGCAGGATACGGAAAAATGTGCGACATTTTTCCCGACGATCGAGGGACAAGCCCTCGATGCCTGCCGCAAGCGCCAGTGAGAGGGGCC
>NZ_SUEG01000295.1:0-325 GCF_005063415.1 Mesorhizobium sp. | reverse complement strand
GGGTCGAATGGTGCATGCCCGCGTCAGCGCGGACGAATATGCAGCGATCGAAAAGGCCGCGAAGGCGGCCGACATGACGGTTTCGGGATTTTTCCGGTCCCTGATCCTCGAAGGTGCCGGCGTACGACCGATCCTGACCAAGGATGATCGGCTCGTCATGGCGCTGCTGCTGGAGGACATGCGCGCGATCGGCGTGAACCTGAACCAAGTGGCGCGATCAATAAACAGCGGCAAGAGCGTTCACCCGAGCGAGCTCGACATCAATCTTGGCAACGTGCAGCGCATCCAGGCGGCCGTTTTGACGGAGTTGCGATCGCTATCGAAA
>NZ_SUEG01000294.1 GCF_005063415.1 Mesorhizobium sp. | reverse complement strand
CCGTAATGCCGTTCACCAATATGAGCAGCGATCCAGAGCAAGAGTATTTCGGCGACGGATTGGCCGAGGATTTGATCACGGACCTGTCGAAGGTCGCCGGTCTCCTGGTGATCGCACGCCATTCCTCTTTCGTTTACAAAGGCAAGCAGGCCGATATCCGATCAATCGCCACGGATCTCAACGTGCGCTACGTGATCGAAGGGAGCGTACGCCGTGCCGCGGATCGGGTCCGGATCAGCGCCCAGATCATCGATGCGCTCGACAATCGCCCACTGTGGGCCGAACGGTTCGATCGGGATCTCGCAGATATCTTTGCGATGCAGGATGAGATAGTGGCAAGGATCGTGAACAGCCTTTCTGATCTGCTGCCGCCGGTGCCTTCCATTGCAGGTCAAAGGCTAGCGAATCTTGAAGCCTACGACCTTTTCGTGCGCGGGCGGGCGCTGGTCAACCAGTCGGTCAAAGGGAATCGGCCCGCTCGTTTGCTGACCGAGAGATCTATCGAACTGGATCCGGGTTTTGCGGACGACCTGCAGCTTCGCGCCGCTAAACAAGCCCGGCATCGGGCCGAGGCAACAATGCGGACCATCCGGCGCGAGATGGAGGTGTGGCTAGTGAAACGCCGGCTGCTCGGGGCTGACGACAGCATGTTCAAGGATGTTGGTGTTTCTTCCGGGAACGTCGATTGGCTCGTTCGAAACGGTCGTGGCGGATAGTCGGCGAGGAGTCCAGCGCTGGGGCTGATTCCCCAGCGACAACCTTCTAACCGGCTCCGGTGCTCGCGCCGCTAACTGCTCACGTCTACGCAGCGCTGGCGGAGAAGGAGCGCAGGCAAACCTCTGAGCGTACGCGAGCTGCCCTTGCTGCTCGGAAGGAGCGCGGACCAAGCTGGGCAATCTCGGAACGCTCCCGATGCGGCTGCGGCCTACATGCGCGCCCCGAGGTCAAGGCCGTGGCCTGAGAACACGGCTTACTCACCAGGTCAGCTTGGCGTCCGGCATGTTTCCCGCCCGCCTTTGCCAATTCGATGCCTTGCCTCTGGCGTTCGCGGCGATCCTCGAAGTCGTCTCGAGCCATTTGCAGGGCGAGCTTCAGCAACATTTCCTGGATGGACTCGAGCACGATCTTGGCAACGCCGTCAGCGCTGGCCGCGATGTCGCTAAGATCCACCACACCAGGTACGGCAAGACGAGCACCCTTATTACGAATTGTTTCGATCAGCTTTTCAGCTTCAGGCAAAGGCAGACGACTGATGCGGTCTATCTTCTCCGCAACGACAACCTCCCCCGGCTGAAGGTCCGCGATTAGACGAAGCAGTTCCGGCCGGTCGGCGCGAGCGCCGGATGCCTTCTCGCGGTAGACGCCGGCGATGTAGTACCCGGCATCCCTCGCCTCAGCGATGATCGATCCTGCCCCTTGCGTACTGACCCGCAGATAAACACGAGCAACGTGCATATCCCCCTCCCGTCCGGCTCATTTAGATATACCTCAATGCGCTCTGGCTCAGAATTCGGGCAAGCGGATAGCCCCATAGGCTGGGTCAGAAATACGCCGCAGCAACCGCCATGGTTGCGGGGGTCGCGAAACAGCCTATTGTGGGACGGTGCAAAAATCAGACGCAAAACTGTCGCTTTAATCCGGGACTTTTGCGAAAACCAGGCCGCCGGAATCGACGCTAAGCGGAAGCTCGCTTGCTCCGGGTCAATTCACCGCCATGACCCGTTGCGGACATTTCGAACGTCAGAGAAGCACTATTGCCGAGTCCGCAGGCGCTTGGGAGCGGAACATCATTCCAAAAAAGTTAAGTCTCGTAGTAGTGAAGCTCGAGCAGCAGGCACCCGGTCTGCGACCGGAAGGGACCGTGATAGACGCCAGGCGGCCGGCAGGCGTAGGTGTTCGGGGCAAAACTCAGCGACGGCTCTGCGACCGAAGATCCGCCGATGATGAGATCTCCCGATACGAGATAGACCTCTTCCCAGTATTCATGCACGAACTGCACCGTCGTATAGGCACCCGGCGCAAACCGCAGCAGCCGCGTGCGGTTCCCGGTCTTGCCTGCCTCGTCGAGCCGGCCGGCAAGAATCTTCTGCTCGATGCCGGGAGGGTAACCAGGCGGCGTATGCCAACCCTCGCCGGCCATGTCGATCGTGTGAAATTCCTTGTGTTCCTTTCGGATCGGCATGGCAAACCTCAAGCGGCAGCCAGAGCGGCGCGGTCGACCTCGTCTTCCAGCGAATAGCTGTCCAGCATGTGGTCGACGAGCTGCGTGCAGCGGTCCCAGTCGAAGGTGCGGAAGCTGTGCCCCTTGGTCACGAAGGTGGCACCGGCATAGAACATCTCGTATTGCGTGT
>NZ_SUEG01000293.1 GCF_005063415.1 Mesorhizobium sp. | reverse complement strand
CCCTTGAGGGGGAGATGTCCGGCAGGACAGAGGGGGGCGCGGCAGAACGCGAGGCTGGCCCATTGGCGCCCCTCCCATGAACCGCTTCGCCGAGCTTCTCGACCGGCTGGTGCTGACGCCGTCGCGCAACGGCAAGCTGACGCTTTTGACCGATTATTTCCGCAGCGTCGAGGATCCGGACCGCGGGCTGGCGCTGGCGGCCATCACCGGCGATCTGTCCATTGCCGCGGTCAAGCCGGCGATGCTGCGCACGCTGGTGATCGAGCGCATGGATCCGGTGCTGTTCGGCTATTCCTACGACTATGTCGGCGACCTGGCCGAGACCATATCGCTGGTCTGGCCGCAAGCGCCGGCCGACATTGCCAACCACGAGCCGACGCTGGCCGAGGTGGTGGCGAAGCTGCAGGCGGCGAGCCGCTCCGACGGGCCGCAGGTGCTGGCCCGGCTGCTCGACAGCGCCAGCTCGTCGGCGCGCTTTGCCATCATAAAGCTGGTCACCGGCGGCCTGCGCATCGGCGTCTCGGCGCGGCTGGCCAAGCAGGCGCTGGCCGATTTCGGCAAGATCGATGTCGGCGAGATCGAGGAACTCTGGCACGGCCTGACGCCGCCTTATACGGCGCTGTTCGCCTGGCTCGAGGGCAGAGCGGAAAAACCCAGGAAGACGGCGCTGGCGCTGTTCAGGCCGGTGATGCTGTCGAATGCCGTCGGTGACGGCGACCTCGAAAAGCTCGACCCGGCCGACTACGCGGCCGAATGGAAATGGGACGGCATCCGCGTCCAGGCGGTTTGCGAAGGCGGCATTCGCCGGCTCTATTCGCGCACCGGTGACGATGTCTCGGGCGCCTTTCCGGACTTGGCCGAGGCGATGGATTTTTCAGGTGCCCTCGACGGCGAGCTTCTGGTGGGAGACCCCAGGCAGGCGACGGGCACGTTCTCGGACCTGCAGCAGCGACTGAACCGCAAGAGCGTGCCACCCAAGATCCAGCAGCAATACCCGGCCTTCATGCGCTGCTACGATGCGCTGCAGATCGGTGACGAGGATGTGCGCGGACTTCCCTTCCGCGAACGGCGCGGCCGGCTCGAGGCTTTTGTGAGGACACTCGATCCGAGCCGCTTCGATCTGTCGCCGCTGGTCGAATTCACCAACTGGCAGGCGCTGGAGGAATTGCGCCGCAAGCCGCTGCATCCGGTCATCGAAGGCGTCATGCTGAAGCGCTGGGATTCGCCCTATGTGGCCGGGCGGCCGAAGGGCCCGTGGTTCAAATGGAAGCGCGATCCGCACACGGTCGACGCCGTGCTGATGTATGCCCAGCGCGGCCACGGCAAGCGCTCGAGCTTCTATTCCGACTACACATTCGGCGTCTGGTCCGGGCCGGAAGGATCGGAGGAGCTGGTGCCGGTGGGAAAAGCCTATTTCGGCTTCACCGACGAGGAATTGAGGCAGATCGACAAATATGTCCGCGACAACACGATCGAGCGCTTTGGCCCGGTGCGCTCGGTACGGGCCGACCGCAGGAACGGGCTGGTGCTCGAGGTAGCGTTCGAAGGCCTCAACCGCTCGACGCGGCACAAATCCGGCGTTGCCATGCGCTTCCCGCGCATTTCGCGGCTGCGCTGGGACAAGCCGGCGGCCGAAGCCGACCGGATCGAGACGCTGCAGGCGCTGCTCGATAGTTAACGCATGTCGCGCAAAAAGTGTGCAGCGGTTTTGCGGTAACGACATGCATCAAAACAAGAACCTAAAGTGCGTCGCATGAGGCCGGTCCGAACGCGACGTGCTTTAGGGAACGACTGAAACGCGGATCTCATAGATGTCGACCGACTTGCCCTGCTTGTCGAAGTCGGAATTGATGGCGATGGTGCCGGCAGCGCCCGGATGCTTGTCGGGAAAGCGCACGTCGAACAGATATTCATTGCGCTCGCGACCGACCGCATAGCGCTTGCGGCCGCAGTCGCCGAGTTCGCCGAAATTGCAGTCGACGGAAATCTGCGTCTCCTGGCCCTCCTCGGAGCGCGCGATGATGTCGAATGTGGCATGCTTGCCGGCGAGTTTTTCCAGCACGCCCTGCCCGACGTCGAAGCTGATGGCCGAACCGGATGCACCCGAGCGGATGCGCAGGAAGGAACCGCTTTCGTCCTGGATAACGTCGGCCTTGGCGTCAGACGGTGCATTGACCTGCGTCGGGTCACCCGGCGAAAACACGTTGATCCAGTCGCGCGCCTGGTCCTGCTCGCCCTGCTTCGGCGGCGAAGCGGTGTCGTCCGGCGTGAAATCATCGCCATCGACCGTTGGCGGCGCTTCCGGCGGCGCCGTGTCGAGCTCGGTCGCCGATTTGAAGACGCCGGTCTGGTTGGCGAAATAAAGGCCGATGCCGACGGCTGCGAGCAGCGTCACACCGAAGAAGATCGCGGTCAAAGGCAGGCGCCGCCGCCTCGCCCGCCGG
>NZ_SUEG01000292.1:2215-2452 GCF_005063415.1 Mesorhizobium sp. | reverse complement strand
GGCCTGATCGACGAAGAACTTCTGAATTCCACCCACTCTGCGATCGAGCGCGCACGCGTCCAACCACACCAGAAACGATGCGTCGGGCCGCATGGGCGTGATGCCTGGAAGGTGTTCACAGGCGAACTCGCAAACCAGATCAATGTTGCTGGCGATGTAGCGCGTGAGTTGGTCGAGCCATGGCGCGCCGCTGCTGTAGGCAACCTCCAGCGCCAGGCGGCCGAAAAAGTTCGCATT
>NZ_SUEG01000292.1:0-2205 GCF_005063415.1 Mesorhizobium sp. | reverse complement strand
CCATGAACGACGCCTGCATTGCGGCAAGGAGCTCGTCGCGGCGTTTTTTGTTCGCTACCGAAATTGTTGCTGAAGGAATGCCAGCCAGGTTGAAGGTTTTCGTCGGTGCGGTGCAGATGAACGACTTCTCCGCAGCATCGCTTGAAATGGACGAAAAGACGGTGTGGGGACGATCCGACAGCCTTATGTCGCAGTGAATGTCGTCGGATATGACCAAAAGTCCGTGGCGCTCACAAATGTCGTTCAGCGCTGCCAATTCTTCGAGTGTCCAGGCCTTTCCGGCAGGATTATGAGGATTGCAGAGCAGGAACGCCTTGGCGCCTCCGACCGCCAGTTTCTCGAAGTCTTCCAGATCGAGCTCATATCCGTTGTTTTGCAACCTCAGCCGGTTCGTAAGCAGAACCCGCCCATTACCCTGAATCACTTCGAAATAGGGTGAGTACACGGGCGACTGCACGATGACACCGTCACCGGCCTTCGTGAAGGTTCGCAGTATCGCAGCCACCGACGGCATGATCGCCGGTGCGGGAAGCAAGGTCTCCAGTTTCGGCGACCAGTTGTGCCGGCGCGCGAACCACGATTGCACGATCTCATAGTGGCGCGGATCGCGGCGCGTGTAGCCGTAAATGCCATGGTCCGCAGCCTCGCGCAGGCGCGCGATCACAGTTTCCGGGGCACGAAAATCCATATCCGCCGTCCATAGGGACAGCAGGTCCTGGCCCTCGACCTGCGGAGAGAACTCGTCCCACTGGTTGGCCCATTTGACGGATCCGAATTGCCGGCGGTCGTGGATTTGGTCGAAATCTATTCCCGCGATATTTCGTTGCCCAAGCGCCGATGCGGGCGTGTCTGCACAAGCCATTTGATAGTCACCTAAAAAATCTGTTGACACGGTTGCGGCCGCTTTGCCTGCGCAGACGTCCCTATTTGAGGATTTGCGCCAGAAACTGCCGTGCCCGTTCCGATCGGGAGTTGGTGAAGAACTGATGGGGCGTGTTGGTCTCGACGATCTCCCCGCGGTCCATGAACACCACGCGATCGGCCACCTCCCGCGCGAAGCCCATTTCATGCGTCACGCACAGCATCGTCATGCCTTCACTCGCAAGCGACACCATCGTGTCGAGCACCTCCTTGACCATCTCCGGATCGAGGGCAGAGGTCGGCTCGTCGAAAAGCATGATCTTTGGGTTCATGCAGAGAGCCCGGGCAATTGCAGCGCGTTGCTGCTGGCCACCCGACAACTGCCCTGGGTAGCTGTCCGCCTTCTCCGCAATTCTGACGCGATCGAGATAATGGCGCGCCAATTCCTCAGCCGCCGACCGCGACATCTTTCTCACCCAAAACGGCGCAAGCGTGCAATTCTCAAGCACCGTAAGGTGGGGAAACAGACTGAAGTGCTGAAACACCATCCCGACGTTGCTGCGCACTTCGTCGATCTTGCGCAGATCCCCGGTTACCGCCTCGCCGTCGACGATGATGTCGCCCGACTGATGCTCCTCGAGATGGTTGATGCAACGGATCATCGTCGACTTGCCCGACCCGGAGGGGCCGCAGATCACAATGCGCTGCCCCTGCCTCACCGAGAGGTTGATGTTCTTGAGCGCATGGTATGAACCGAACCATTTGTTGACGTCACGCAGTTCGATGGCCATCGCCTTGTCGTAGGGCGTTGCCTTCGTCGCTGTGTACATTGCTTGTGGCATCATCATTGCGTCCTAAGATTTGTGGCCGCGCGCCAATTGGCGCTCCATCGATTGCGAGTAACGGGACATGCCGAAGCAAAAGCCCCAGTAGACCAGTCCCGCAAAGAGGTAGCCGGTTGATGAGATCGTCGGGCCTGCCCAGTCCGGATCGACCCGCGCCGTTTCGACGGCCCTCAGGAAATCCGCGATGCCAACGATGGCGACCAGAGTCGTGTCTTTGAACAGACCGATGAAGGTCGAGACGATGCTCGGGATGACGATCGTCAACGCCTGGGGGAGGACGATCAGGCGCATCATGTCGAAGTAGCTGATCCCGAGCGCCTTGGCCGCTTCGTATTGGCCCTTCGGGATCGCCTGAAGGCCGGCCCTCACAACCTCGGCCATATAGGCGGACGAGAACAACGCTATCGCGATGAGCGGGCGCAGCAGACGATCAGGCGTCAGATAGTCCGGGACGAAGAGCGGCATCATGAAGTTCGCCATGAACAGCACCGTGATAAAC
>NZ_SUEG01000291.1 GCF_005063415.1 Mesorhizobium sp. | reverse complement strand
GTCGCGGAGGCCGCGCAGGTCATGGCCGAGCGTCGCGATCATCGCCTTGATATCATCGCCGAGGACGGCCTCCTTCTGCCGCGGCGGCTTTGCGTGTTTTCTGCGGATACCGGCGAGCACGGTGGCAATATGGCGATCGGCACGGTCGAGAGAAAATCCGCGCTGGGTAAAATTCCAGGCCAGGCCGGAGAGGCGCCGCTCGATCGTTGCGACCGAAAGGGCGGGAATGCCGCGTTTCGGCTCGCCGGCGGCGGTGCCTGAGGCACAGGCGCTGATATAGAGGCCGATTGTTTGTACCTCTGGGGGCAAGGGCTCAAAACCGTTGCGGCGACACCAGGACGAATAATGCGAAAAGTCCTTGGTGTAGGCGTCTCGCGTGTTTTCGGAGCTGGCGGCCTTGGCGTAGTCTTTTGCCGTCTCGACGAGCGCTTCGATATGCGCCGGCGACCGCGATGGGCGTCCCGTCTCCATGACTAGATCGACGATGTCGGGCAGACGTGCGAATTCGCCGGGCGGGCCGTTGTCGCGACGCCGGGCGGCTTGCGGGTCTTGATGGGAGTCCGCGCCATCTGGTTTCAGTAGCTTGTCCATGGCTCAATTGTGCGATTGAATCAGAAGAGTCGAGTCGGCGCCAGCTTGCAGCCAAACAGCGAGGCTGTCCATTGCATCGGCATCTCACGCACCCGCAGGCTTAGGCCCATATCCGTACACGAACGCAAATCGCCGCTGATCCCTATCGCAAGGCCAGGTTTCGTGAGATGGCCCGCGACATCGTGGCCAAGGACCGCCATGACCGGAAATACGGCATGGCCGTCGACACGGCGGGCGCCATCGCCCGGGCGCTGGAAAAGGCCTATCGCCAAGGCTTTGAGGACAACCGGGTGGGCCGGCCGTCGCAAAGCCAAGAGCCGGCGGCGCAGGACGGTCCGCTCGATTGGGCGCTCATCCCAGCCGCGTCCGCGAAACGCCTTCTGGAGCATCTGCCTGTTCACCTTGGGGCATGGCGAGTCGCCATCGGAAATGGGCTATCTCGCGGCGGCCACGACCGAGCGCGGAACGCCGGGATGGCGCCTTGTCGTGCCCGGGCTTTCGTACCATGACAAGTCGATCGGCGAAAAGACCATCATTCCGCTCGTCCGTCTGGGCTTGATCGAGCCGGCGCTGGATGAGCCCCACTGTCTGGTCGTTTCTACGCGCGGCGCGCAAACGTGGTGGCTGTTCCACGCGCGTGGTGGCTGATATCCCGAGGATCTGACTGACGTGTAAACCCTCTAGCGGTACGGGACCGGCTGTCGGCCAACCGGTGTTCGGCGGCGGCACCGCAGCGTTTGCAATCCATAGCACCTGGTGCTATATAAACCCATGACGCAGCGGACGTTCAAGACGGCCTGGTTCGCCAAGGCGGCGCGCAAGGCGCGAATCAGCGACGTGGCACTGTGCAAGGCGATTGCGCAGGTGGCGTTGGGACAAGCCGAAGATCTTGGCGGTGGCGTGTTCAAGAAGCGTCTGAACGACAACCGGCACCGATCGATCATCCTGGCCAAATCCGGTCGGTTCTGGGTCTACGAGTATCTGTTCGCCAATCAGGACAGGGCCAACATATGACGACGAACTCGCCCAGTTCCGCAGCCTGGCCAAGGCTTATGCTGGGCTGACCGATCGGCAGCTCGGCGAATTGCTGGCAGACGGAGATTTTTTGGAGATATGCACATGAGCAGGGCTAGACAATACAAGTCCGACGCCTTCGAGGCGATGCACAGCTCGGCGAGCGCGCTCTACAAGGTCGGGGCGATCGACAAGGCGACAATGCGCAGCTTCGACGAGAGCTGCCTGACGGTGCCGCCGGCGATCGAGCCCGACGCGATCAAGGCGCTGCGGGAGAAGAACCATGTCAGCCAGCCGGTGTTTGCGCGCTATCTGAACACATCCGAATCGACGGTGCAAAAGTGGGAGACTGGCGCCAAGCGGCCGAGTGGCATGGCGCTGAAGCTGCTGTTTGTGGTCGACAAGCACGGGCTGCAGGTGCTGCGCTAGCGGCGCTTCGATTACGTCCGATAAGGCAAGCTTACCGGACACAAACGTCGTTCGACATCCCCGGCGCTTTATGGCCGAGATGATTGCAAAAAGCGCCGCGATGACTCATGCTGCCGGCGATGATTCTCCACGCCAAACCGCCTTCGCGCCACGCCGTCCAGCCGCTCGACGCCGCGCCGATCGGGCCCATGGCGACTGTGCCATCCTGGCTGCGCAGGGCCGTCGAGACGGCGCAAACCGTCGAAGATGCTGCGCTTGCCGCCGGCGCGGCGCTGACCGCGCTCGATGCCGTCGTGCGCCGGGACGAAAAATGGGCGGGCGCCTGGCGGCAGCGCCTGGCGCTGGCGGCGGCCGCGACGACGGCGCGGCAGGCGGGGCGCACCGAGGACGAAGCCGCGCTGCGCGATTCTTTTCTCCTGACC
>NZ_SUEG01000290.1 GCF_005063415.1 Mesorhizobium sp. | reverse complement strand
GATCTGCGCCGGGAAGGAAAACCGCAAATTCCTCGCCGCCGATCCGGCCGACGATATCGGCGCCGCGCAGCTGGCCCTAGATCGTCCTGGCGATCAGCTTGAGCGCTTGGTCTCCGCAGTCGTGGCCGAGGCGGTCGTTGGCGGATTTGAAATGGTCGGCATCGACGATCAACAAGGCGCCGGCATTGACGACGGAATGGCTGCGGGCCTGTTCGAGATAGGCTTCGACGAGCATCGAAAACGCACCCCGGTTGAACACCGCCGTCAGGCTGTCGGTCGCCGCGACGATGGCCAGTGCCTTCTGCGCGATGGCCAGCTGGCGCATTTTCCACATCAGGAAAAAGAAGAACGAGCCGGCCAGCACAAGCGGCAGCAGCAGGTCGGTGAGCTGCGCCCGCCACAGCGCTTCCGGCGACAAATACGGGAAATTGAAGGAATCGACGAAGAACGCGGCTGCAATGCAGACCACGGTGCCAGCGACGGTAACCGCCACGACCCTGCCCCAGCTCGTCGGGGACAAATCGATCTGCATGCTTTTTGCTCCTGCTTCAGCCGATTACCTTGAAGCAACAGCGCAAACGAAGTCCTAAGACTTTGCTTTCAATTCGATCGCAGTCGAAGCGAACCAGCCGTCGAGATGGCGGCCAGATAAGAAGATCGGTCCTAGATCAGCTGCCTTCTGATGCTCATCCGGGTGACCGCGGTCACAAGAATGGCGCCGATCATGAAATAGATGGTCGCGACAATGTCGCCCTGGTGGAAATAATAACCGGAGTTGAGAAGCGCCAGGACCACGGCGAAGAACGCCACGAGGCGCAAGGGTTCATTGGGCATGCGTGCCAATTCTCGCTGTTGCTGCTGAATGCTGCTGAAGCGGCCGCCCTCACGACCGTGCGCTCCATAAAATGTTTTGGCGCGTTTTGCAATCTCGGCAGATCGTCCACTATCCACCGTCCGCTTCACCAACCGCCCCAGGGTTAATGCATGTCGCGCAAAAGTGTGCAGCGGTTTTGCGATTACGACATGCATCAAACAAGAACCTAAAGCGCGTCGCATGGAGGCCGGTCGAACGCGACGCGCTTTAGGCGAATGCTCTGCCCTCCTCGCTGCGCTGGAACATCGTCAGGTCCAGTCCGAGGCTTGGCTTACCCAGAATGGTCAGGATCGCGTGCGCCTGGCCGCGGTGGTGGGTCTGGTGGTTGAAGAAGTGGTCGAGCGCCGGCGCCAGCCGCTGCGAGACGGTGCGCATGTCCGAGACGGTCATGTAGGAGAAGCGGCCCGACAGCGCCTTGTCGCTCAGGCCGTCGACCCAGTCGATGATCCGTTTGTCCTCGGCCTCGCGCGCCAGCCGCAAGCCTGGCAAGGCGCGGTGCAGGATCGTGTCGAGCCTTGCCGGCGCGTCGCCCTCGCCGGTGAAGCGTTTCATCCAGATACGGTCGGCTGCCAGGAGGTGGTTGAGCGTTCCCATCATCGAACCGAAGAAGACGCCGACATTGCGGTCGAACTCTTCCTCGTCGAGATCGGCGGCGGCATCGTAGATGCGGCCATTGGCCCATTGATTGTAGGCCGCAAACATCCTGAAATGCTGTTTCATTCTTCTCTCGACCTGCGAGACCCTGTTTCGCGGGTCTGTTTCGGGCATAGTTAGACTGCAAGGACGCTGCCGCCAATGACCATTCTGCTCTATGACCTTGTCGGACGCGACGCCGCCCGCCCATTCAGCCCACATTGCTGGAAGGCGACGATGGCGCTGGCCCATAAAGGGCTCGACATCACCAGCGTGCCGACCCGTTTCCTCGAAGTGCCGAAGGTGGAAGGCGGCGTCTCGAAGCTCGTTCCGGTGATCCGCGACGGCGAGACGGTGGTCGCCGATTCCTTCGCCATCGCGCTCTATCTCGAGGAGGCCTATCCCGAGCGGCCGACATTGTTTTCCGGTGACGGCGGTAAGGCGACGGCGCGCTTCATCGAACGCTGGTCGCCGCTGACCATCCATCCCTACGTCACCACCGCAGCGATACTGGACCTGCACGCCATGCAGGACGGGGCGAACGCCGCCTATTTCCGGCAGAACCGCGAGCAGCGCCTCGGCAAGCGCCTGGAGGCGGTATACGCCACCCGCGACGCCGGGCTCGCCAGCTTCCGCGCCTCGCTGGAGCCGCTCCGCTCGATGCTTGGCTATCAGCCCTTCATCGGCGGCCCGTCGCCGCTGTTTGCCGACTACATCGTTTTCGGCGCGCTGCAATGGGCGCGCATCGCCACATCCTACCGGCTGCTCGACGACAGCGATGTCGTGGCGCAATGGTTCGAACGATGCCTCGATCTGCATGGCGGCCTCGGCCGCACGGTCGCGGCCGCAGCGATCGCCCCGCTCGAGAGTTGAAATCGGCAGTTTCATCGGCGGCGCCACATTTTGTTCTCGCTTTGTGCCGGCAGCTATGCTACTAATTTGGGTATGG
>NZ_SUEG01000028.1 GCF_005063415.1 Mesorhizobium sp. | reverse complement strand
CGCAGTTCGTCAACCAGTGGAACGGCAAGGGCAATGCGCTGATGGTGGCCGGCATGGTCATGGTCGGCGCCATTATCGCCAACAAGGCGGCGAACAACCTTACCGAAGTGACGCCGATCGCCCGCCTCACCGGCGAGTTCGAGGCGCTTGTGGTGCCGGCTGCCTCGCCGTTCAAGACGGCCGCGGACTTTGTCGCTGCTCTCAAGGCTGACCCGACGCAGGTTCCGGTCGCTGGCGGTTCGGCCGGCGGCTCGGACCACATCTTGTTCGGCCTCATCGCCAAGACCGTCGGTGTTCCGGCCACCAATCTCTCCTATGTGCCGTTTGCCGGCGGCGGCGAGGCGCTGTCGGCGCTGCTCGGCAACCAGGTCGCGGCCGGCATCTCCGGCTATGGCGAGTTTGCCGAACAGGTCAAGGCGGGTGCGCTGCGGCTGCTTGCGATCTCCGCCGACAAACGCCAGGAGGGGATTGATGCCCCGACGATGAAGGAAGCCGGCATCGACGTCGAGCTGTTCAACTGGCGCGGCGTCTTCGCACCGCCCGGCGTCTCGGACGACGACAAGGCAGCAATGATCAAGCTGATCGAGACCATGGCCAAGAGCGACGCCTGGGCCACCGAATGCAAGAACCGCAACTGGACGCAGATCCTGCTCACCGGTGACGACTATGCGAAATTCGTCGCCGAAGACACGGCCCGCATCGGGACGATCCTCAAGGACCTCGGCCTGGCGTGATGCTCTCGGCAAGGGGCGGCCTGCCCCGGCCCTGCCGACTTTCGCCAGCCGCATGGACATACGCGGCGCCGGAGGTGAAACTACGCCGAGATCGGCCGAGTGAGACCGGTCCAAGGAGAACCGGCCCCAAGGGACCGACATTGGGAGGACGATCATGAGCACCAGCGACCAGCAGGCGCCGCCGCGCCTTGCAGTGCCCGAACTGCTGATCGGCGTCGGGCTCCTCGCCTGTGCGGGTGCGGTTGCCTGGCAGACGCTGGCAATCCCGGTGTCGCCGCTCTATTCCAAGGTCGGCCCGACCGTCTTTCCCTACATCACCATGGCCGGGATGATGATCCTGTCGCTGCTGCTCATCATTGCCGCCTTGCGGGGCGGATGGCAGCCGGAGGACGAAAAGGAGACGCCGACCGACTGGAAGGCGATGGGCATCGTCGCCCTCGGACTGATCGCCAACCTCGTGCTGATCCAGCCGCTCGGCTTTACCGCCGCATCTGTCATCATGTTCGTTCTCATCTGCCACGGTTTCGGCAGCCGGCGTCCGCTGCGTGACGTGCTGCTCGGTCTGATCCTGGCACTGGCCGCCTATTTCGGCTTTGCCAGGGCACTCGGTGTCAATATCGGCGCCGGCTTCATCGAAAACCAGCTGAACGCGATCGTCGATTCGGTCGTTGCCATGCTGAGGGGCTGACGCCATGGAAACGCTCGGCCATCTCGCGCACGGATTTTCGGTCGCGTTCTCGCCGACCAATCTCATATGGTGCCTGGTCGGCACCACACTGGGGACTGCGATCGGCGTGCTGCCCGGCCTCGGACCGGCACTGACCATCGCGCTGCTGCTGCCGATAACCTATCAGGTGGCGCCGGAGGCGTCGTTCATCCTGTTTGCCGGCATCTATTACGGCGCCATGTATGGCGGCTCGACGACATCGATCCTGCTCAACACGCCTGGCGAAAGCGCCACTATCGTCACCGCGCTGGAAGGCAACCGAATGGCCCGCTCCGGCCGCGGCGGTGCGGCCTTGGCAACCTCGGCGATCGGCTCCTTCGTCGCTGGCACGCTGGGCACTATCGGCGTTGCCTTCCTGGCGCCGATCGTCGTCAAATTCGCGCTGGCTTTCGGTCCGGCCGAATATTTCTCGCTGATGGTGCTGGCCTTCATCACGGTTTCGGCGGTGCTCGGCTCGTCGTCGGTGCGCGGCCTGACCAGCCTGTTCGTCGGCTTCGTCGTCGGCATGATAGGCGTCGATCTGCAGACGGGGCAGCCGCGCTTCACCTTCGGCATGAGCGAATTGTTGGACGGCGTCGACGTCATCGTCGTCGCGGTTGGCCTGTTCGCCGTTGGCGAGACGCTTTACATGGCCTCGCGCCGCTATGCCGGCAAGGACGACATCGTGCCGTTGAAAGGGTCGCTCTATATGACCGCGGCTGAATGGTCGCGCTCGTGGAGGCCATGGCTGCGCGGCTCCCTGATCGGCTTCCCGATCGGCGCCATGCCGGCCGGCGGCGCCGAAATCCCGACCTTCCTCTCCTATGCCATCGAGAAGAAACTCTCCAGACACAAGGAGGAGTTCGGCACGGTCGGCGCCATCGAGGGCGTTGCCGGGCCGGAAGCGGCCAACAATGCATCCGCGGCCGGTGTGCTGGTGCCGATGCTGACGCTCGGCCTGCCGACCTCGGCGACGGCCGCGATCATGCTGTCGGCATTCCAGAGCTACGGCATCAATCCGGGGCCGCTGCTGCTGACGACGCAGGCCGACCTGGTGTGGGGGCTGATCGCCAGCCTGTTCATCGCCAACGTCATCCTCGTCGTCCTCAACCTGCCGCTGATCGGGCTTTGGGTGCGATTGCTGAAGATCCCGGCGCCGCAGCTCTATGCCGGCATCCTGGTGTTCGCCACGGTCGGCACCTACGGCATCTCGCAATCGCCGATCGACCTCGTCATCCTCTATCTGCTCGGTGCCGCCGGCTTCCTGATGCGGCGTTTCGATTTCCCGACCGCGCCGGTCATCATTGGCATGATTCTCGGGCCGCTTGCCGAAACGCAGTTCCGCCGCGCGATGACCATCTCGAACGGCGATTGGACGGTGTTCTACAAGCATCCGCTGTCGCTGACGCTGCTGACGCTGGCCTTCATCGGGCTGGTCGGACCGCATATCTGGGCCTACATCGAGCACAGGCGCATACGCGGACCGGAGCACGTGCCGGGCGATGCCTGAGCTGTTCGTGACGTCATGACAGACCTGCTTTCCGGCATCCGCATCCTTGACCTGACCAATGTGCTGGCCGGCCCCTATTGCGCCTACCAGCTGGCGTTGCTCGGGGCCGACGTCATCAAGGTCGAGACGCCGCAAGGCGGTGATCTGGCGCGCCAGCTCGGCGCCTCTCCGGAGCTCAACCGGGCGGGCATGGGCGCTTCGTTCCTGGCGCAGAATGCCGGCAAACGCTCGGTGGCGCTCGATCTCAAGCGGGAGGCAGACCGCGAACGCTTCCTCGATCTGGTCGCGTCGGCCGACGCGCTGGTCGAGAATTTCCGCCCCGGCGTAATGGACCGGCTGGGGCTTGGCCATGCCAGGCTGAAAGAGGTCCGGCCAAGCCTTGTCTATTGTGCGATATCAGGCTTCGGCCAGACCGGGCCGATGCGCGACAATCCAGCCTACGACCAGATCATCCAGGGTCTTTCCGGCATTATGAGCATCACCGGTACACCGGAAACGGCGCCGCTGCGTGTCGGCTATCCCGTTGCCGATACGCTTGGCGGGCTGGTCGGGGCGTTCGCCATTACCGCCGCATTGGTCAAGCAGAAGACGACAGGCGAGGGCGCGTTCCTCGACGTCTCGATGCTCGAATGCACGCTTTCTGCGCTCGGCTGGCCGGTGTCGAACTATCTGACCGCGGACGTCGAGCCGCAGCCGATGGGCAATGAAAACATGACGGCCGCGCCGTCTGGTGCGTTTCGCACCGGCGACGGCTTGCTCAACATCGCCGCCAACAAGCAAGAGCAGTTCGTCACACTGTGCCGGTTGATCGGTCGGCCGGAGCTGGCGTCGGATGTCCGCTTTGCCGAGCGAGAAACGCGCAAGCAGAACCGCATTGCATTGAAAGCGCTGATCGAGGATGCCTTGGCGAGCGGCTCGGCCGCCGCCTGGGAGGAGACGTTCAATCGCGCCGGCGTGCCGGCAGGCCGGGTACTGACAATCCCGCAGGTACTGCAGGAGCGACAGGTGATCGAGCGCGGCATGACGGCGCGCTTCCCGGCTGTGTCCGGGATGGACAAGCCGCTGACCGTGGTGCGCGGCGGCTTCATGGTTGATGGCGAGGCACCTTTGCCGAGCAGGCCGCCGCCGGGGCTGGGCGAGCATATGGACGAGGTTTTTGCCGGCCTGCCGCCACGCGCCAAGAAAAGAGCAAAGGCATGAGCGGCACGGAAAAGAAGGCATGAGCGACACGGAAAACAAGACTGGCCGCGCGCGCGGCGAGGAATGGTGGCAGACCGGCATCATCGAGATGCGGCCCGGCGTCATCCGGCTGCGTGGCTATGAAATCCAGAATCTGATCGGCCGCGTCAGCTTTCCGGCAATGATCTGGCTGATGCTGCGCGGCGGACTGCCAAGCGAGGAGCAGGCGGCGCTGCTTGGCATCGCGCTGGGTGCCGCCGTCGACCACGGGCCGCAGGCGCCGTCGATCGCCATCGCCCGCATGGCGATCACGTGCGGTGTCGGCATCAACAGCGCCATGGCGTCGGCCGTCAACGTGCTTGGCGACGTGCATGGCGGCGCCGGCGAACAGGCGCTTTCCGTCTACGGAGACATCGCCGCCGAACTGGACGCCGGCGTGCCGCTCGCGGACGCGGTGTCGGCGCGGGTTGATCGTGTCCTTGCTGGGGAAGACGGCTATGTGCCGGGGCTAGGCCACCGCTTCCACCCGGTCGACCCGCGGGCGCCGCGCCTCATCGAACTGACCCGTGACTTTGCCGCGCGCGGCGTCGTCAGCGGGCGCTTCGCCGACATCGCCGAGATGGTCGAGGCCGAGGTTGCGCGGCGCAAGGGCAAAAAAATCCCGCTCAATATCGACGGCGCTACAGCCGTCATCTACGGCGAGCTCGGCTTCCCGCCGCCGCTGACGCGCGGCCTTTTCGTGCTGTCGCGCTCGGTCGGCATCCTGGCCCATGCATGGGAACAGTCGCAGGAAAGCGACCGCAACAAAGGGCCACTGCCGCGCGAATGGCTGTGGGCCTATACCGGCACACCGGTGCGGCCTCTGCCCGAGGATGACGATGGCAGTCAGTGAGGCATCGGTTCAAGAGACGGCGGCGGGCGCTGGGACCAATTCCATCCCAACACAGCCGGGGTAGGCCGCCATCTTTTATTGAGCGTGATCTTTTCCGAACGCCGGATTCTGCTTTTTAGCATTGTGCTCCAGCTCGGGAATCCTGATGTTCCTCACCAGCGTCGAAAGATCCGGCTCGTCGATCAGCAATGCCGCGTCGGTCGGCGCCAGCCATGCCCGCTGCCGTCTCTCGGCTTCCTGCCAATTGGCAAGTTCCTCGGTTACTTCCAGCAAATAGACGACGACATCGACGCGAACGAAGCGGTTCGCCAGCCGCTTCCAGTAGTGATAGGTACCGGCCGGCTGTTTCAGTGTCTTGCCGAGAACACCGGCTTCTTCCTGTGCTTCGATGGTGGCTGCCTTGCGGCCGCTCTTGCCCTTCATCGGCCAGCCCTTCGGCACGATGAAGCGCCTCGTCGTTCGCGATGTGACCAGCATCACCTCGACATCGCCATGCCCGTTCAGCCGAAAGGGAATCGCCGCGACCTGGCGAATCCGGTCGCCCTTCCTTGCCTTGCGTACGACCTTCTTTCTGCTGGCTGCCATTCAAAAATCCAGTCGAAGCGGCCCGAAGCAAGAAGGGCAGCAATTGCTAAGTCCAAACCACCCTCAATGTCCTCTTAGGTGCGGCGGCATCCAAGCATAATAAGTCGGCTAAATAACTGAAACGTTAGCGGCAGGTGCTGACAAAGCCTCCGCTCCCCGACGGCAGCAACTGGCAAGTTGGCCTCATCTGCGGCACCTCCTGCCGTTGCGGTATTGGGATTTGGCGATCCTGGGCACGGTACTGCTGTTGTTCCTGCTGATATTGCTGCCGCCGCAGCCTGTTCTCCAACATCTGCAACTGGTTTTGCTGAATTAACACGTTGCGGTCGGCGGGGCTGACGACCTGTGCCGATGAAGCAGGATTTACGCCCCACAGCATCGCTGCGGTCAGCATTGCCGACCCAAAAAACTGCAATAGGAGAAGCCGTGGCATCCGTTCATTCCCGCACAAAACCGCTTTCCTTAATATAGGGCTTTTGTCGGACGACGCCATGGCCGCCGCTGATTTGAAGCGGATTGGAAGAGGCCATTTCGGCTTCGGACGCTCGTCGCGTCAATCGACTTCGCGCAGCCGGTATCCGACGCCGGTCTCGGTGGTGATATAGCGGGGCTGGTCGGGCGTTTTTTCGATCTTTTGCCTGATCTGCCGGACGTAGACTCTGAGATATTGAACGTCGGTGGAATCGCCCCAGACCTGCTTCAGCAGGAACTGGTGGGTGAGAACCTTGCCGGCGTGCTGCACCAAGGTGCGAAGAATGTCGTATTCCTTCGGCGAGAGCTTTATCTCCCTCTCCTCGACCTTGACGATGCGCTTCACCAGATCGACGGAGAGGTCGCCGGTTTGGAACACCGGTCTCTCACCCTGCTTCTGGAACTTGTGGCGAAGCGCTACGCGGATGCGTGCGACAAGCTCGTTCATACCGAACGGCTTGGTGACATAATCGTCGGCGCCGAGTTCGAGGGCCGAGACGATGCCGGCCTCGTCGGTGCGGCTGGAGAGGATGACCACGGGAATATCGAGGCCGTCGTCGCGCCATGTGCGCAGCAAATCATGACCGCTCATGCCGGGCAGGCCGAGATCGAGCAGGATCAGGTCCGGTTTTTCCGCCTCCATGAGTTCGATCGCCACGTTGGCGTTCGGCGCCTCGCTGATGGCATAGCCCTGGCTGCCGAGCCCGACGCGAAGCAGTTTTCGGATCGGCGGTTCGTCGTCGACCACCAATATCCTGACGTCCAGGCTCGTCATGCCAAATCGTCCATATTCTGATGGCCTGCATCGGGTTCGCCGAGGTTGGGCAGCTCTGCCGGCACCACCGGGATTCTTATGGTGAAAACCGCGCCCGAGCGGTCGGTCCTGTTCGCCGCCAAGAGCGTCCCGCCCATCGCTTCGATGAAGCCGCGGCAAATCGACAATCCGAGCCCGGTGCCGGCACGCACCTGGTCGCCCTTGCGCACACGGTAGAATGTATCGAAAACGCGCTCTAGATCCGCCGGCGGAATGCCTGGTCCCTCATCCATGATCTGCAGGATGACGAAGCCGTTGTCCGTCCAGGCCTGCAGGCGGATCGTCGAACCTGGCGGCGCGTATTTTGCAGCATTGTCGAGGAGATTGAACAGCACCTGTTCAAACAGAACGGGGTCGAGCCGCAACATCGGCAGATCCGATGGGATATCGATCTCGGTCTTGTGCTCGCCGACGATTTTGCGGGCCCGATGCAGGGCTGAGCCGACAATGTCGCCGACATAGTGGAACGCATAATTCGGCTGCATCGTGCCGGATTCTATCTTGGTCATGTCGAGCAGATTGGCGATGAAGCGGTTCAGCCTTTCCGATTCATCAAGCACGGTGGACAGCAGTTCCGCCCGGTCCTGCTCGGGAAGTGCGGCCTCGAATTCCCTGAGTGTTCCGGCCGCGCCCATGATGGCGGCAAGCGGCGTCTTCAAATCATGGGAAATGGAGGTGAGCAAGGCCGAGCGCAGACGGTCTGCCTCGGCCGCAAGCTTGGCCCGGTCAACATCGGCGACGAGCTGGATACGCTCGATGGCGACCGCCGCCTGGTCGGCGAGCGCATCGAGCAGACGCTGTTGCTCGGGTGTTAGCAGCGGACCTTGCTTGTCGTTGTCGAGGCCGACAACGCCCACCGCCGTGCGTCCGGTCCGCAGGGGCAGATAGAGGCGTTTTGCTCCGGGCAGGGTGTCGGCGCCGCGCCCGGCGGCGCGGTTATGCTCCCACGCCCAGCGGGCTGCTGCGATGTCGGCCTCGGCCAGCGTGTCGTCGGGTGGGTAGCCGGCTTTGACCGCAATTGTGCCGTCCTCGGGCAAAAGCAGCACCACGCGCAGCTTCAGCATCAAGGCGATCTGGAAGGCAGTGGCCCATAGCACGTCGTCCAGGGTACCGGCGCCGGCGAGCTTCTTTGAAAACTGATAGATGTCTTCCGTGGCGCGCGCCCGTGAGCTGGCAGCGATCGCCTGACGCTGCACCCGCGCCGTCAGATTGCTGGCGATAACGGCGACAACAAGGAAGACGGCAAGCGCAACGATGCTCTCCGGATCCCTGATCGTCAGTGTGTAGCGCGGCTCTAGGAAAAAGTAGTTGAATGCAAGGGCGCTGACGACACAGGCGTACAACGCTGGCCAAAGCCCGCCCGTTACAGCCGATGTGAGCACCGCCAGCAGAAAGACAATGGCCAGATTGCGAACGTCGAGAAACTGGTCGAGAACAGTGCTAAAGGCGAGGGAGCCCATGACATAGGCTGTGGCTAGCAGGTAGGGCCTAACCTGAAACTGCTTCTGCTCGGTTGCCGCGCTGACATTTTTCGAGGGTGCGTCGGTGCCCTGGTCGGTTCCCGAAATTACATGGACGCTGATGTTGCCGGCGTCGCGGATGAGCTCATAGGTGAGCGAGCCTTCGATCAATTCGCGCCAGCGCGATCGGGTCGGCCTGCCGATCACGATATGGGTGAAGTTGTTCGCCGTCGCATGGCGAACGATGTCTTGCGCGACATTCTGACCCGGAATGGTCGTCACCTCGGCACCGAGCTGCTCGGCAAGGCGCAGCTGCGTCGCCAGCCGATCCTTGTCCTCCTCGGACATGGCGGCTGAGCGAGGGGTGTCCACATGAAGCGCCGTCCAGGGGGCGCGAAGCCGGTCGGCCAGCCTGCGTGCATAGCGGATGCGAGCCGCTCCGCCCGGACGTGCGTCGACGCAGACCAGAACCCTTTCTCCGGCCGCCCACGGTCCCGGGATCGCGTGGGCCTGCATATGGTTGAGCAACTGCTCGTCGACACGCTGGGCGGTGCGGCGGAGCGCCAACTCCCTGAGGGCCGTCAGATTGCCCGGCGAGAAGTAGTTCTCGATGGCGCGCTGGGCGGTGTTGGGGAAGTAGACCTTGCCTTCCTCCAGCCGCTTGATCAGGTCGTCGGGGGTGAGGTCGATGATCTCGATGTCGTCGGCCTGGTCGATGATCGAGTCTGGAACCGTCTCGCGCACCCTGACGCGCGTGATCTGCGCCACGACGTCGTTCAGGCTTTCGACGTGCTGGATGTTCAGTGTCGTGTAGACATCGATGCCGTGCGTCAGGATTTCCTGGACGTCGAGATAGCGCTTGGGGTGACGGCTGCCGGCGACGTTGGTGTGGGCGAGTTCGTCGACCAGAACCAGCGCCGGGTGCCGGGCGAGGATGGCGTCGAGATCCATCTCCTCGAGGATCCGCCCCTTATAATCGATCTCAAGGCGAGGAATGACCTCGTAGCCTTCGACCAGCGTCTGGGTTTCCTTGCGGCCGTGCGTCTCGACGATGCCGATCACCACGTCGACCCCGTCGGCCAGCCTGGCGCGGCCCGACATCAGCATCTCGTAGGTCTTGCCGACACCGGGGGCGGCGCCGAGAAATATCCTCAGGCGACCGCGCTCCTCCCGCTCGGCATGCGCGAGCAGCGCGTCGGGAGACGGCCTGGTTTCGGCGGTGCGGCTGTCGTCTGGCATAAGGGTCAATCATGAACGGCGCCGGCTCCGGTGTCGATCCCGGCGCCGCCTTTCATTGTTTCATAGCATCGTCCAGCGCAAGGTTGAGGGCCAGCACATTGACCACCGGCTCGCCGATGAAACCCAACTCGCGATTCTCGACTTGGCTGTCGACAACCGATTTGATCCTGGATTCATCGACGCCCCTGGCCTTGGCCACCCTGGCAACCTGAAAATAGGCCGCATCGGGGCTGATATGCGGATCAAGCCCGCTGCCGGACGTGGTGACCAGATCCATCGGCACCGGCTGGTTCGGGTTTTCTGCTCTCAACTTTTCGGCGTCGCTCTTGATACGGTCGATGAGCTTCGGGTTGGTTGGGCCGAGATTCGAGCCGCCCGAGGCGGCGGCATTGTAGCCGTCGCCGGCAGCCGACGGGCGGCCATGGAAATAGCGGTCGCTGGCGAAAGCCTGGCCGATCAGCTCGGAACCGACGAGCTTGCCGTCCTTCTCGATCAGGCTGCCATTGGCCTGGCGCGAAAACAGCGCCTGGGCAATGCCGGTCATGCCGATCGGATAGACCAAACCCGTCAGAACGGTGAAGATGACGATCATGACGATCGCGGGCCTGATTTGATTGAGCATTGCCGTGGTTCCTTATGCGAGACCGAGAGCAGTGATGGCCATGTCGATCACCTTGATGCCGACGAAGGGGACAACGACGCCGCCGAGGCCATAGACAATGAGATTGCGGCTGAGCAGCGCACCGGCGCCGACCGCGCGGTATTTGACGCCCCTCAGCGACAGCGGGATCAGCGCGATGATGATCAGCGCGTTGAAGATGATGGCCGAGAGAATGGCGCTCTGCGGCGTCGCCAGATGCATGACGTTGAGCGCTTGCAGCGGCCCGGCAGTCTGGCCCGGGGCGATGTAGAAGACGGCGAATATTGCCGGGATGATGGCAAAATACTTGGCCACGTCGTTGGCGATGGAGAAGGTGGTCAGCGAACCACGCGTCATCAGCAGCGCCTTGCCGATTTCGACGATCTCGATCAGCTTGGTCGGATCGCTGTCAAGATCGACCATGTTGCCGGCCTCGCGCGCCGCGACCGTGCCGGTGTTCATGGCAACGCCGACATCGGCCTGCGCAAGGGCCGGCGCATCGTTGGTGCCATCGCCGCACATCGCGACCAGCTTGCCTTTGACCTGCTCGTCGCGGATCAGCTTCAACTTGTCCTCGGGCGTCGCCTGGGCAAGGAAGTCGTCGACGCCGGCTTCCGCCGCGATCGCCGCCGCGGTCATCGGATTATCGCCGGTGATCATCACCGTGCGGATGCCCATGCGGCGCAATTCGGCAAAGCGCTCTGCGATGCCGCCCTTGACGATGTCCTTCAGATGGACGACGCCGAGCAGGCGCCCGTCGCGCTCGACCGCCAGTGGGGTGCCACCCGATTTGGCAATCTCGTCGGCGATCCCCTGGAGGTCGCGGACGGTGTCGCTGCCGGGGCGCGTACTGCCTGTGGCAACGGTCGAGAGGTTGACGTGGGCAAGCACCGCATCGACTGCGCCCTTGCGGACCGAGGAGCCTTCCAGATCGACGCCGCTCATGCGGGTTTGCGCGGTGAAGGGCACGAAAGTCGCGTGCAGGCTTGCCATGTCGCGGGCGCGGATGGCGTATTTTTCCTTCGCCAGGACGACGATCGAGCGGCCCTCCGGCGTTTCGTCGGCAAGCGAGGCAAGCTGGGCCGCGTCGGCCAGTTCCTGTTCGGTGACGCCCTTGACCGGACGAAATGCCGTCGCCTGACGGTTGCCCAGCGTGATGGTTCCGGTCTTGTCGAGCAGCAGCGTGTCGACATCGCCGGCCGCCTCGACGGCGCGGCCCGACATGGCGAGCACGTTGAAGCGCACCAGGCGGTCCATGCCGGCAATGCCGATGGCCGACAGCAGGGCGCCAATTGTGGTCGGGATCAGGGTAACGAACAGGGCGACCAGCACGGTCACCGAGATATAGCCGCCCGAATACGAGGCGAAGCTCGGGATCGTCGCCGTCGCCAGCACGAAGATCAGCGTCATGCCGACGAGCAGGATGTTGAGCGCGATCTCGTTGGGTGTCTTCTGGCGCTCGGCGCCCTCGACCAGCGAGATCATGCGGTCGAGGAACGTGTGGCCGGCAGCCGCAGTGATGCGCACGCGGATCCAGTCCGACAAGACCTGCGTGCCGCCAGTCACCGCCGAACGATCGCCTCCGGATTCTCGGATGACCGGTGCGGATTCGCCGGTGATGGCCGCCTCGTTGACCGACGCCACGCCTTCGACCACCTCGCCGTCCGAGGGGATGATGTCGCCGGCTTCGACAAGCACGATGTCGCCGACCTTCAGGCTGGTGCCGGGCACCAGTTTGAACTTGCGGCGGTCGCCGCCGTTCAACAGCTTGGCCTGCGTCTCGGTTCGCGCCCGGCGCAGCGAGTCTGCCTGCGCCTTGCCGCGGCCTTCGGCCACCGCTTCGGCGAAATTGGCGAAAAGCACGGTGAACCACAGCCAGATGATGATCTGCAGCGTGAAGCCAAGATCGCCGCCGCCGGTGACGAGGTCCTTGACGAACAGCACGGTGGTGAGCGCCGAGACGACGGCGACGACGAACATCACCGGGTTTCGCATCAAGGTGCGCGGGTTCAGTTTTCTGAAGGAACCGCCGATAGCGGGCCACAGAATGCGGGTATCCATGATGCTCACGGATTTCGACGGGCTCATTTAGTGGCTCCAGTGTCGGTGATGTTGGACGGCGCCGGGTGCTCGCTCTTCGGGAACAGGCGCGGAAGGCCGGAGGCCAGCAGCCACAGCACGAACAGCACGGCTGCCATGCCGAGGAAGGTGGAGAGCGTCGGAAAAGGACGAGGCGTCTCGTCCCTCCCGTCATCCGGCCTTCCGTCATCGGGTTGGTGACGGTCGTGCCGACGTATGAGGTTGAACCAGGGCATGGCCGTTTCAGAATGTCTGACCGTGAATCATCGCCAGGTGCTCGACGATCGGTCCGACCGCCAGGGCCGGGAAGAAGGTCAGGCCACCGACGATCAGGATGACACCGGCCAGCAGCCCGACGAATAGCGGACCGTCGGTCGGGAAGGTGCCGGCGGAGGCAGGGACGGTCTTCTTCGCAACCAGCGAGCCAGCAATCGCCAACGTCGGAATAATGACCAGGAAGCGGCCCATCAGCATGCCGATGCCGAGCGTTATGTTGTACCAGGGCGTGTTGCCGCTGAGGCCGCCAAAGGCCGAGCCATTGTTCGCCGCGGCCGAGGTATAGGCATAGAGAACCTCGGAGAAGCCGTGCGGGCCGGCGTTGGCGATGGAAGCAACGCCGGTCGGCAGCACCACCGCGATAGCGGTGAAGATCAGCATTGCCAGCGGCAGGCAGAGCACGGCCAGCATAGCCATCTTGACCTCCTTGGCCTCGATCTTCTTGCCGAGATATTCGGGCGTGCGCCCGACCATCAGCCCGGCGACGAAAACGGCAATGACGATGAACATCAGGATACCGTAGAAGCCGGCGCCGACGCCGCCGACAATGACCTCGCCGAGCTGCATGTTGATGATGGGGATCATGCCGCCAAATGCGGTGAAGCTGTCATGCATGGCATTGACCGCGCCGCAGGACGCAGCGGTGGTGATGACGGCAAACAGTGCCGACAGGGCGATGCCGAAGCGGCTCTCCTTGCCCTCCATGTTGCCGCCATCGACGCCCAGCGCATGGACGAGCGGATTGCCGGCGGCCTCGGCCCAGTAGCAGACGGCAACGCCGGCGATGAACAGCACGCCCATAGCCGACAGAATTGCCCAGCCCTGGCGCTGGTTGCCGACCATGCGGCCGAAGACATTGGTCAGCGCCGCGCCGAGGGCAAAGATCGTCACCATCTGGATCAGGTTGGAGATCGCGTCGGGATTCTCGAACGGGTGCGCGGCATTGGCGTTGAAGAAACCACCGCCGTTGGTGCCGAGCATCTTGATGGCAACCTGGGAAGCGACCGGCCCGACCGCGATGGTCTGTTGCGCGCCTTCGAGCGTCGTCGCGTTGACGTAGGCAGCGAGCGTCTGCGGCATGCCGAGATAGACATAGACGAGCGTCAGGACGATGCAGAACGGCAAAAGCAAATAGAGCGTGCAGCGGGTCATATCGACCCAGAAATTGCCGATGGATTTGCCTGAGGCCCTGGCAAAGCCGCGGATCAGTGCGACCGCAATGGCGATGCCGGTCGCCGCCGACAGAAAATTCTGCACGGTCAAGCCGGCCATCTGCACCAGATAGGACATCGTGCTTTCGCCGCCGTAGTTCTGCCAGTTGGTGTTGGTCATGAAGCTGGCGGCGGTGTTGAAGGCCAGCCCAGGTTCGACGGCGGTCATGCCGGCCGGATTGTAGGGCAGGCCGCCTTGCAGCCGTTGCAGGAAATAGAGCACCAGGAAGCCGGCCAGGTTAAAGAACAGCAGGGCCGCCGCATAGGAGGTCCAGTGCTGCTCCTCGCGCTCGCTGGTCCCTGATATGCGGTAGAGCCCGCGCTCGAGCGGGGCCAGAATTGACGACAGGAATGTGCGCTCGCCGCTGAAAACGCGATGCATGTAGCCGCCGAGCGGCTTCGCCAGCAAAACGACGATCCCGCAATAGACGAGGATCTGCAGCCATCCGTTGATTGTCATGGGGTTGGCTCCTTGCCAGCGGAGATCAGAAGCGTTCCGGGCGAACCAGGGCGTATGTCAGGTAAGCGAGAAGAAACAAGGTCACGGCGCCGCCGAGGATATAGTCGAAGAGCATGTTACGATCCCCTAAACTTATAGCTTGTCGCAGGCTTTGATGTAGCCGAAGCATAGAGCAAAGAACGCAATTCCAGTCGCGACAACAACTATGTCCACCGTGCATTTCCTTATATTTGTTTGTTCCGTAAACTTGGACAAAACTGTCCAAGCCCGCGCGCCGCATCATATCGGCGGCCGGATACATCACTCCGGCGAATATGGATCAAAGTGCCATAAAGGTTCGAGACGGGACGCCGCGCAAAGAAATTAAAATCCCATAAGGATTTCGCCGCCTCGGCACTGGCCACAGCTTCAGGAGGGAAGTGCGCACCGGCGCGCGAAGCTGCCGGGATCAGTCGCGGCGGGTATAGATCACCGCGTAGTCGTCCGCATAGGCCCGCTTCCAGCCCAGTTCCTCGAAGAACGGAATGCGGCTGTCGTCGGCGGTCAACAATGCCCAGCCTATCGTATATTTCTCGAGTTGGGCTTTCAGGATCGGCTTGCCCCGGCTGTGCCCAGTCTGCTCATCCGTTTCCGTAAAGCCATTCAGGAAGAGCTGATCCGCGCGGCCGTCGATAAACGTCCTGATGCCATGGAAAATCAGCGTGCCGCCGAAATTGTAGGAGTTCAGCAGATTGCCCGACAGATTATGGGTTTGGGCGAAGGCCAGTGCGTCCCTCGCTGAGGTCTTCTGGCTCGGCGCGACCGGATAGGTCGTGAAGGCGGCAGCCGCCAAAACCAGCAAAACGGCAATTCCTGCGCAAATCCTGGAAAATTGCCGTGCGAAAAATTGTTCAAGTCCGTCGCGCTTTTCCGCCGCCCATTTCTCGGCTGAAAGCGCTGGATATTGTTGCGCGACCTCGACGGCAAGGACGACCGGAACAAGAAGAAAGAACAGGTACATGAACCGTATGTGGGTGAGATAGACGTGCAAGGTGAAGACAAGGAACAGCGCCTTGGCCCAGCCAATGCGCAATCTCGACACGAGCAGCCCGAAAAACGCCACCAGCAGGGCCACCTCCTGGAGGGTATGCCGCGAGGCGTCGAACGGCTGCCACTCGGCAATGTAAGGCACCGCCTCATTGCCATAGGCCACGGTGAATGTGGCGAGTATGGCCTTGATGCCATAGGGATTGAGCAGGCTGACCAGCGGGCAAAGCAGCCCGAAAGCGATCCACTTGGCCAGCAGCCGGGGGTTCGACAAGCGCGTGCGCATGACGAGATCGAGGCCGGCGAAGGCGGCGATGACGAAACCGAAGGTGAAGGTGGCGTGGAGATTGGCCCACAGGCAAAGCAGCGCCAGCTGCCACAAAGGCGGCGCTTTCTCGTTGCGTGCGGCTTCGAAAAGACCGGCGGTCCAGACGACGATGATGGGCAAGGTAAAGATGTGCGGCCGGGCGACATAGATCGGCCCGATCAACAGCGCGAGAACCAGCGTCAGTCCTATCGCCAGCGTCGGCTTCAACCACGCGCTGAGATACCACGACGTCAAGAAGGCCGTCAGCGCGATTACTGCAGTCGCCAGCAGCACCACGCCGTTCCAGCCGCCGGCTTCAAAGGCAATTGCAAGGAGAACCTGGCTAAGCCATTCCTTGGCGACCCATGGCTGGCCGGCAAAAGTGTAGGAATAGATGTCGACGGTGGGGAATGTGCGGCTTGCCAGCATATCCATGCCGACCTTGATGTGCCACCAGCTATCGGGATCCTGCAGGAGGGAGGTGGCAAAGGCGAGGAGCGCCGCCGCCATCACGACCGCCGCCAGCAGGCAAAACACCAGCCTCACATGCCGTATGTCGTCTATCGACGGCCTGGCGTCACCAGATATCCCGTGCATATAGCATCCCTGAGCCGCGATAGCGGAAGGGATAGGCCGAATTTGTTAGAAAACCGATAAGCTGCAGGATTGCGGCCACAATCCTGTGCCGCGCGTCCAACCGGCTCGGCGCGTTCAGCCCTCGGCCTTGAAGTTCTTGGCTTCCTTCTCGACCTTCGGGCTGTCCTTGCCGTGCTTGCGCATCAGATCCCTGGCCTGCTTCGGCGAAACGTCGGTGGTTTCGGCCAGACGCAGAGCCTCCTTTTCGTCCGGATCGCGCGTCTTGCGGTCGGCCATTGCGGTTTTCTTGTTAGCCATTACGACGCTCTTATGCTCTCGGCGATTTCGTTCAGCACCTTGCGGTCGGTGCCGTGGCGCTTGATCAGCGTGCGTGCCTGATCCGGAGTAATGCCCGCTTCCTCGGCGAAGTGACGTACCTCGTAGTCTTCGCCGCCCGCCACTCGTGAGCGGTCGCGACTGTCGGTCTTGGTTTTGTCGTCGGCCATGGCAGCTCTCCTCATCTCAACGAGAGCATAACGGGCAAGATTTCAGCGAGTTCCTTCGAGCGTGTCGCCCAATTACCGCCCTCGGGCATGATCCGGCATGAGCAGCGGTTTTGCTCAAAGCAAGGGCTTGGTGCCAGGCCGACCTTCACGCACAAACAGGCTGGCTTCTTTGGCGGCGCTGCCAACCGCCCGCCACTGCTCCTGGGCGCAGCCTGATATTCGTTCCGGATTGCTAATGGGAGCGATGGTCGAACACGACGCCCATGGTCCTACCAACGGCCGTCATGACGATAAGCTCGACCAGATCGTCGTCACTGTTGCCGCAGGCCGGGGCCGTCCTGCGAACGATGTCCAGCATCGCCCTCGTCGATATGGTGTCGCCGGCACCGAACCGTGAAAGCGCAGATGAAACAAGCTCTTGGGCCGTCAAGTCAGCGACAGTCACCCTCTGCACCACGTTCATTGGCTTCCTCCCACCATGAACCCTCTCCCGCGAGAATGATACGCCGAACGTGGGGTTTCGCCAGCGAAATGGTGGTCCTACCAGCGCGTGGTCAGCGACCGAAATCGTCGGTTTTGCGTGAGGCAATCCGGGCGCGAGGCGGCAGCGCTTTTGTGCCATGCGACTTCGCCATAGACCCAATCCCAGCGGCCGGGATCGGTCTCAATTTTATTTACTTGGCAGTCTGATGCTTGGCAGTGTGGTCTGCTCGGTTGCGGCCGAAGCCAGCGCAGCAAGAACCACGGTGCGGGCAGGACCAGGACGGTTCGTCGTTTCACGGAAACGCCGAACCGGTCTGTCTTTTTTGTTTGACGCAATTCCGGACGGAAAACCGTTCACACGTTTTCCTGGAAATTGCTTGTCTTATGACTCTAGGCGGCCAGGTCGCTCGGAAGCTTGCCGCCATTTTCGGCCAGCTTTTTCATCAGTGCATCATGCAGCCACAGATTCATCGTTACGGTGTCGTTCATGTCGCCGGTGTAGTTCAGCTCGTGAGCAAGCTCCTTGCGGGCGCCGAGGCTGCTGTCGATATTCAGAGCCTTCATCAGATCGACAATCGAATTCTTCCAGTTGAGCTTTTGCCCCTTCGCGGCCACCGCCTTGTCGAGAATGGCAGCGATGTCCGGGGCAGAGGACGGCGCGGTTGGCGCGGCCGGAGCCGGGCCGGGTCGGGTAGGCGCCGTCGGCTGGGTGGCCGTGTTCGAAGCAGGCGCGGGAGACGGTTGCGCCGGCGGAGCTTCGGCCGCAACCGCGTTTCCGAAAATCGCACCTTTGATACTGTCGAAAATGCCCATTGCTATCTCCTGTGTGCCTTGACGGTGTGTTGCCTTGACGGTCGGTAAGGCGACCGTTGCCGAATGCCGCATTGAGCGCCCTGGTTGTACCGGACCACGAAGGCAACGCGGCGGCAACTCCAAACTGACTGAAAGGTAAAGGCTTGGTTGCGTTAGAAAATCGACGGAGACGGCGCAGTTCGGGCTAGATACAGCTCGAGAGACCGTCAAGTGCAATGGATGGCGGCCTAATTGAAGGCTCTCAGCATGCATCCAGCTAAATTAGAAGTTGCAAATAAATCTGCGGATGCCGAGCGGTTCCGTACGAGTAAGATCAGTGTCAGTGGCCAATGGAGGCATTGGAGCGGTACCTGGAGGGAGACGCTCTTGATGATGAAAGCAGAAAGATCGTCTAGGTTTCGTATTCGCATCGTTGAGGGGAGCGAACCATGATCCCGGTTGTCGGAGCTGAGATGAGCGCGCGCGCGGCCGGCAAGCGGTTCGGCGTCGTTACGCGCCTGCGTCACCGGCGGACAGTCTGATGGCGCCGGTCAAAGTCGACCCCGCCAAGGTGCGCGAGTTCAGGGATGCCGAAAGCTTCCATGCCTGGCTTGGCGAGCATCACGACAGCGAGGACGAAGTCTGGATCAAGATCCATAAGCTCGATTCGGGACTGCCGTCGATCACGCCGAAGCAAGCCATCGACGTGGCGTTGTGCTGGGGCTGGATCGATGCGGTGCGAAAGGCCCTGGACGGCAAAAGCTACCTGCAGCGCTACACCCCGCGCGGCAAGAAGAGCACCTGGAGCCAGATCAATGTCGACAATGTCGCCCGGCTGATTGAGGAGGGCCGGATGACCGAGCACGGGCTGAAGCAAGTCGAGGCAGCCAAGGCCGATGGCCGCTGGGCGCGCGCTTACAAGAGCGGTAAGGAGATGAAGATCCCCGACGATCTCCAGGCGGCAATAGACGCCGAGCCCAGGGCGAAAGAGATGCTGGCAAAGCTCAGCGGGCAAAACCGCTTCGCGCTCGCCTTCCGCACCCACAACATGAAGACCGAAGCGGGACGCAAGAAGAAGATCGCGGCTTTCGTGGAGATGCTGAAGCGCGGCGAGACCATCTATCCGCAGGGCAGAAAGTGACATCTGACGAGGCGTGCCGGCGCTGCGTCTTGTGCTTGTCCCTGTCGGCGAGCCCCGAATGCGGCCGGATCGCTGCTCAGGCGCACCTTCGATCCTGGCGATGTCGCCGACGACTTGTTTTCGACGAGCGTCGCCTGGCACTTCGACACTAGCTCTCATTCGTTTGGTTGATGCAGGAAAAAAGCCCCGTCCTCACAGTCGGCATAGTATATTAGCAGGCGCTGTTATGAGGTTTTTGCCCGTTCAGGAGCCGACTGGCACGTGGGCCGTGTTTGATGCGACCGTGGACGTGCCTGCGGATTTCGCTGGCAGTTGCCTTATCGGCTTGCCGCGGGAGCGGGCGGAGTGGCTCGCAGCAAGAGCCAATCGAGATGCTGCAAAAGGCACTTCGATTTGCCGGTTGTCAGCTGCCGGACCGGCACAGGCCGCGGTTCTTAGACTTAGACCGTTAGGAGAAATTTCGATGATGCACGAACAGGTAATGGAAGCTGCGTTGGCGGCCAGAAATCAGGAAGTGGATATTTGTGGTGTCTTCGACATCACCAACAAAACCGATGCGCCAATTGGCTCTCGCCGATTGGGCGAGGCTATCCACTTTGTCGCCAATGCACCTATCGTTGGCTATGATGTTCACGCCGCCGTTATCAGATATGGCCCACTCGGAACCCCCAGCCTCAGAGCAACAGATTGCGCACAGCTGTGGGAGAAGTTTGGCGAGGCTTTGCTGCAACACTGACGGGCAGACCTTTGGAGCGTATGGCACCACTATCATGCAGGACACTTCCCTTGTGAGAACGACATGGAAGCCTGGCGGGTGATATTGCAATCAAATTAGCGTGAGCGCATATTTTTTGCCGGCTGGCCTCGCAAACCGGCCAGACCCGGTGGCCGGCCGCCAACGGGCCGTCAGGCTGCCAACAAATGGTTCGGCAGGCCCGACGGTCCCCTTGGCAAGGTCGCCGGAAACAAAGCATGATGCGGCGGCAAAACGGGTTTGGGAGAATGACATGCCTAAGGTTTCGGAACTCTTTTTCAAGACAGCCATCGTCTTTCTAATTCTGGGAATTGCAGTTGGCCTGCAGATGGCAATTTCAGGCGATCACGGCGCGTTTCCGGCTCACGCGCACATCAACCTGCTGGGGTGGGTCACCAGTGCAATATTCGGCGGCTATTATGCGCTGAACCCGGCGAAGGCTGCCCGCAGGAGCGCGATGATCCACTATGGCGTCTACAATCTCGGCCTGGTCGTGATGCTGCCGGCGCTTTACCTGATGCTGCAGGGAAATCCGGCGCTCGAGCCGATCGTCGCCACCGGCTCAATGATTGTCGCTGTCGCCGTGCTTATCTTTGCCTTCGTGGTTTTCTCCAGCGAAACAGAGCGCTCAGTCTCGGGAATACAAGCGGTCCCGCGCTAGACGGGTCGGCGATGGTGCCGAGTAGACCAAAGCCCGTGCTTCTGGTGAAGCGCGGGCCGATTGGTTGTGGGCTGATCTGAGGTAAGGGTGCGGCGAAGATGAAAGCCGCTCAGTAGCCTTCGCGCGCCCCTCTGCCTGCCATGCTTCTTGTCGCGGCCTTCATTCTGGCGTTGTGCCTGCGTCCCTAGGAAGGTGAAAATATCGACACTTCTTGGATCTTCGCCGAAACGACTGCCTTGTGCGTTTGGGGCGCGACGCCCAGCGAGCGCAGGTGCGACGTTGATGCAGCCTTGTTGTTGGCGACGCAGCATGACGGGGTCATCGTCAAACGACGGTAGAGCGCGCGTTACCTACTGTTGCGCGAGCCGGTCCCCGAGCGTGTTTGCTTCGGCCAATCTCGCCAGCGATTGTTCGACTTTCTGCGCCAAGGCGTCTGTGCGCTTGATGTGCCGTATCATTTGCTGCCTCAGCAGCGCGAGCCTTGCGACGCGATATTCGTCGCCGTATCTCGCAGCTTCAAGGTGGAGGGTCGCGAGCATCATGGGTCAATTCTTCCGATCGATCTTCGTCATGCGTTCCCGGGCCTCAATGACGCGTTTTTGCTCAGACCGTATGCGGTCGCACAACGCGAGATTGACGGCGACACAGCCATCGTTCAACAACAGTTCATTCGCACGCTTCAGCGAGCGCTCGGCCCGTTTAACGCGCAGCCTGGCATTGGCCAGTTCGAAGCTAAAAATATCAATCATCATCATACCGCTTCGTTTGCGGTCCCTTCGATTGTTAACCGGCGTCGATCCCATTTGTTCCGACTGCACGCGGCGCAGCGCCAGGAAGGAGCTTGTCTTTCGCCCGTGCTGGGCCGTTCGCGATGGCGGGGCATGCTAGGTGGGCGGACTGGTGCAAGGCGAAGGTGTGAAGGCCTGGCCCGTAATCACGTTCTGTTCACTCTGCCTAATGTAAGCTGGCCGCCTAGAATTCGCCGCGAAGTGTTTGACGCGGAGCTTCACACCAGGCTTGACCCACTGCGCCGCGACCACAGCCATGTGGTCACGGTGGCTCGAGTGTCAGCAGATGTGGTAAGGTTGAGTGTCGGCGAGTAGCAGAGGTCCAGCAACTATGACTTTGAGGCGAACCAGAGCTTACGGCACATCCGGCTTGGTTCTAGCGGTTTGCACTGTGTTTGCTTGGCAGAACGCCGCTGCCGCTCAAAATTGCGACGCAGCCGCGACGCCTGGCGTCAATTGGCACGAGTGTGACAAGAAGCTTCTCATCCTAGAAGGACAGGACCTGAGCGGGGCGAACCTGTTCGGTGTTGATTTCACTTCGACCGACCTCAGGAACAGCAATCTCGTTGCGGCAAATCTTGAGAAGGCAACGCTTGTACGTGCTTCCCTGGCCGACTCGACCGCCAAAGGCGCCCGGTTCGACAGAATCGAGGCCTACAGGACCGACTTCAGCCGTATGGACGCGCAGGGCGCTGTGTTTGCGAGCGCGGAAATGCAGCGCTCGAATTTCCAGGACGCCAATCTGACCAATGTTGACTTCACGAAGGCAGAATTGGGGCGTGCGCAGTTCCATGACGCTGATATCAGCGGCAGCCGCTTCTCCTTTGCCAATCTCGCACGGGCGGACTTCCGAGGAGCGAGGTTCACCGCGCCGATAGACTTTGACCGCGCCTTTTTCTTTCTGACCCGTATCGAGGGCGTCGACCTTTCCAATTCGGCGGGTCTGTCCCAGTGGCAGCTCAACATGGCTTGCGGAGACGCCCGGACCGAGTTGCCTTCTGGCTTGACGAGGCCTGAAGATTGGCCCTGTCAATTCCAGCAGGAATAGTTGTCAAGCGAACTGCGGCAATGCCGCACCCGACAGGATTCGAACCTGTAACTTTGTGCCGCGGGCATGCCCATTAAGATCGAAGCCACCACCCGAGACGGCGAACTCCGGATATCCCTGTCTAATGCCGGAGAGCCCATTCCGCACGAGACAATGCAGGGGATCAGCATTAAGGAATATAATCCTCCCGTTGCGGCGAGCCCCTTCAACGGAGAATCGGCATGACTCGAAAGACCCTCGCCGACACTCTGTCCGCCCGCGAAACCATCTATGTCAATTGTGCGCACCCGATGTGCTGCAAATCGACGAAACTTGACATCCAGGCGCTGATTGACAGGCTCGGCCATGACCACGGCTCGATGCATGACGACTTGGTCGGGCTCTTTGTCTGCTCAAATTGCAAGGCTGCCGGCCGTGACCGACCTTCTTCGCATGCATTCCTGACTACGAAGGCCATCAGCGGGCGCGCAATCGCGACTGGAAGCCAACTTTCGAACGAAGGGGCTGAAAGTGGCCGGCGCCGCTTGGGGGGCGTTGGGGTAGATTGCCTGTAGGCGCCGGCGGGGCGGAGGACGCGAATCCTGGGGCTGCCCTGCGGTTTTTTTCCGGACACTCCGATTCCCAAGCAAAGTTAACAAAGGGGCGGCGGCATGGTGGCCGAGCTTCATCGTTTGCGGACGTTAGGAACGAAGTTAGGAACGGAAAGGCCGCAACTCACAAAGCGAAACAATAACAGACGCTTAAGTGGGTATCTGGCGGAGAGAGCGGGATTCGAACCCGCGTTACGGTTTCCCGTAAACACACTTTCCAGGCGTGCGCCTTCAACCACTCGGCCACCTCTCCGTCTCAAGCATTTTCGTCGCGGCCCGTTTCGCCGTGCGGGTTGGGGAGATGCATCTCCCTTGGGAGTCCGGACCGGAATTCCGGCCGTGGGCGCCGTCAACCAGCGGATACCCTTTCCCGCACCTGAGCCGTCAAAGCAACAGGCGCGGGGCTCATCTAGTCGATCCGGTGGCGAATGCCAAGACACTCTATTCGCTTTGCCGGATAGGGATGCTCAGCCCATGTTACCGGAGCACCCGGTGGGGGTCTGTCGAAAGGAGCGGCGGAGGTGTGCTTGCCGTCCGGCGCGCCACCGGTTCCGGCGAACCCGGCTGCCGCAGTTTCAACTTCGCGTGTCGCGATTGCAGCCGAAGCAAGTAGATCCTATTTAACAGTCCGACACGACATTCCGATAAACTCCTGGGGAGGAAGGGTCTGGATGTTCCGCTTCGTCTTTCGTCTCGCTGCAATGGTCGCGCTTTCGGTTTCGGTCATCATGGCCGTGCTCGACGCGACCCGCTCAGTGGCGGCTTCGGCGCTGGTGATGACCCCGCTCAACACCAGCTGGCTCGCCGTCTCGCCGGATACGCGCAGCGCCTTCGAAAGCTTCGTCCGCGACAAGGTCAACCCGCTGCTGTGGGACGGTGCCATCGCCTGGGTGCTCAGCCAGCCCGGCTTTGCCGTGTTCGCGGTGCTGGCGTTCATTCTTTACGCCATCGGCTACAGGCGGCAGCGCCGCAGTGGGCGGTTCGCCGCGACCTGACATGTCCAGCATTCCCGGGTCAGTGTTGCCGAACCGTGGAAAGCTCAAACCAAGAAGAAAAGGAAACCGCACATGTTTCTCAGCGAAATGCTGAACAAGAAGCTCAACCTGCCGAAGCCCTCCGAGGCGTTGCCCGGCCGCGACCGGCCGATCCCGACGGCATCGAAGCACTTTGTCTCGAACAGGCCGCTCAAAGGTCCCTATCCCGAAGGGCTGGAGACGGCGATGTTCGGGCTGGGCTGCTTCTGGGGCGCCGAGCGCTTGTTCTGGCAGGTCGATGGCGTCTGGGTCACGGCGGCCGGCTATGCCGGCGGCGTCACGCCCAACCCGACCTATCAGGAAACCTGCACCGGGCTCACCGGCCATGCCGAAGTCGTGCTCGTCGTCTACGATCCGAAGATCGTGTCCTATGCCGAGCTTTTGAAGCTGTTCTGGGAAAGCCATGACCCGACGCAAGGCATGCGCCAGGGCAATGATGTCGGCACCACTTACCGTTCGGCGATCTACACGTTCAACGACGCGCAACACCAGGCGGCGATCGCGTCGCGCGATGCTTACGAGGCTTCGCTGCGCGGTGCCGGACGCGGCAAGATCACCACCGAGATCGCGCCGGCGCCGGAATTCTACTTCGCCGAGGAAGACCACCAGCAATATCTGGCGAAGAACCCCTATGGCTATTGCGGCCTGCAGGGAACCGGCGTCTCCTGCGCCATTCCGGCCGCCGTCTCCGCCTGATTTTGCGCCCCTGACGCAAGGAATATGCTGTGGCGCCGCGATGCGGCGCCACGCTTTTCCAAAGGGTCAAAATTCCACGTGAATTTTGTTTCGGGCCGTGCCAGATTGGCCCGAAGCGGGAGGAAGACACTCCTGCCTGACGCCGCGTGCCTGCCGGAGAACCGGGCCGGCATGCGGTGCATAATGGACAAATAACCGACAGGGGTGTGGATCACATGAAACGTATCGTACTCGGCCTCATGGCCGCAGCTGCAATGGTTCTTCCGGCCTTCGCCGCGGACATTCAACCCGCGATCCTCTACGATCTCGGCGGCAAGTTCGACAAGTCGTTCAACGAGGCGTCCTTCCACGGCGCTGAAAAGTTCAAGACCGAGACCGGCATCCCCTATGTGGAATTCGAGGTCAGCAACGCCACCCAGCGCGAGCAGGCGCTGCGCCGTTTCGCCGAGGACGGCCGCAACCCGATCGTCATGGCGGGCTTCTCGTGGGCTGACGCGCTTGACAAGATCGCCACCGAGTTCCCCGACACCAAATTCGCTATCATCGACATGGTCGTGGACAAGCCCAATGTCCGCTCCCTGGTCTATAAGGAGCAGGAAGGCTCCTACCTCGTCGGCGTGATGGCGGCGATGGCTTCCAAGACCAAGAAGGTCGGCTTCGTCGGCGGCATGGACATTCCGCTGATCCGCAGGTTTGGCTGCGGCTATGTCGGCGGCGCCAAGGCGGCCGGCGCCACCGACGTCATCCAGAACATGACCGGCGATACGCCGGCGGCCTGGAACGATCCGGCCAAAGGCGGCGAGATCGCCAAAACGCAGATCGACCAGGGCGCCGACGTGGTCTACGCAGCGGCAGGCGGCACCGGTGTCGGTGTGCTGCAGGCAGCGGCCGACGCCGGCAAACTCGGCATCGGCGTCGATTCCAACCAAAACGGCCTGCAGCCCGGCAAGGTGCTGACCTCGATGGTCAAGCGCGTCGACGTTGCCGTCTACAACACCTTCATGGATGCCAAGGACGGCAAGTTCACGGCCGGCGTCAACGATCTCGGCCTCAAGGAAGGCGGCGTCGACTACGCCATGGACGACAACAACAAGGCGCTTGTCGACGACGCGATGAAGGCAGCGGTCGAAAAGGCCAAGGCCGACATCATCGCCGGTACCATCAAGGTGCATGACTACATGTCGGACAATGCCTGCCCGTATTGATCGATTGCCCTTATTGATCGACTGGCACTGCTGAACTGACGAGCCGCCGGGTGAAAGCCCGGCGGTTTTGCATTGTCAGCCGCTCACCAGTGCGGCGGCTTGGTCACCGGCACGTCGGGTGCGGCCTGTTCCTCCAGCGCCAGGAAGCGCTCGGCCAGCGCGTCGAGCTTGCGCTGCGTCCGCTCGATCACCTTCCACTGCTCGGCGATCTGGCCGGACAGTTCCTCGATGGTCTTCTCCTGCTCGGCGGTGCGGATTTCCAGCGTCGTCAGCCGGTCGTCGGGCTTGGTCATTTGAAATCCTCGATCAGCGATTGTGCAGGCTGCGGCCACGTTGGAAATTGACAAGCATGGCGGGATTTGTCGAGAGTGAACCCTGCTCCGGCCAATTGGAACAGACCCAATTGGCACAGACTGGGCGTCATGCTAGGCGTTTGACCAAGCGGTAAAAAAATAACAGTGGGAACAGGCTGCATGGCGCAAGCCGCAATCGAGCTGATCGGCATCGACAAGAGCTTTGGCGCCGTGCGCGCCAACCGCGACATCAATCTGGAAATTATGCGCGGCACCATCCACGGCATCGTCGGGGAAAACGGCGCCGGCAAGTCGACGTTGATGTCGATTCTCTATGGTTTCTACCAGGCCGATTCCGGCGAGATCCGTGTCGGCGGCCAGCCGGCATCGATCAAGACGCCGAACGATGCGATCGCCCTCGGCATCGGTATGGTGCATCAGCACTTCATGCTGGTCGACAATTTCTCGGTGCTGGAAAACGTCATCCTCGGCGCCGAAAGCGACGCGCTGCTGAAGAAGAGCATCGCCAAGGCGCGTTCCGAGCTGGAGCGGCTCGAGCGCGAATACGGGCTCGAAGTCGATCCGGACGCGATCATCGAGGAGTTGCCGGTCGGCCTGCAGCAACGCGTCGAAATCCTCAAGGCGCTCTATCGCGGCGCCGAGATCCTGATCCTCGACGAGCCGACGGGCGTGCTGACGCCGGCCGAGGCCGACCACCTGTTCCGCATCCTCAGGCAGTTGAAGGAACAGGGCAAGACGATCGTGCTGATCACCCATAAGCTGCGCGAGATCATGGCGATCACCGACACGGTCTCGGTGATGCGCCAGGGCACGATGGTGGCGACACGCGAAACCAGGAAGACCACGGTTGAGGAGCTGGCCGAGCTGATGGTCGGCCGGCGCGTGCTGCTGCGCGTCGAAAAGGGCGAGGCGAAGGCCGGCGGCGTCAAGCTCGCGGTCAAGAACCTGACGGTGAAGGATTCCCGCGGCGTCACCATGGTCGACGACGTCTCCTTCGATATCCATGCCGGCGAGATCGTCGGCATTGCCGGCGTCGCCGGCAACGGGCAGTCCGAACTGCTCGAAGCGATTTCCGGCATCAGGCATGCCGTTTCGGGCTCGGTCACGTTGGACGGCAAGCCGATCGACCTCACCGGCGCCGCCGATCCCGGCGAGCTGCGCGAGCGCGGCCTTGCCCATGTGCCGGAGGACCGCCACCATGTCGGGCTGGTGTTGGCCTTCGAGGAGAACGAGAATTCGATCCTCGGCTACCAGGACGACGAGCGCTATCTGAAGGGGCCGTTCCTCGACATCGATGCCATCCGTAACGATGCCAGGGACATGATCGTCAAATACGACATCCGACCGGCGGACTGCCGCCTCAAGACCGCCAATTTCTCCGGCGGCAACCAGCAGAAGATCGTGCTGGCGCGGGAAATGGAACAAGATCCCGGCGTGTTGATCGTCGGCCAGCCGACGCGCGGCGTCGATGTCGGCGCCATCGAATTCATCCACAAGCGCCTTATCGCCATGCGCGACCAGAGCAAGGCGGTGCTGGTGGTGTCGGTCGAGCTCGACGAGATCCGTTCGCTTTCCGACCGCATCCTGGTGATGTTTGCCGGCCGCATCGTCGGCGAGCGCGGCCCCGACGCGACCGAGGGCGAACTCGGCCTGCTGATGGCCGGCGTCGAGCACCGGGAGGCCGCCGAGTGAGCACTCCCTATGCCAAGCTGCCGGCCTGGGCCGATTACGTGCTGATCCCGCTGATCAATCTGTTTGTCGCCTTCGTCGTTGCCGGCTTCGTCGTCATATTGGTTGGCGAGAACCCACTGCGCGCAGCCGTCGTCCTGGTCGAGGGGGCCTTCGGTCGCGGCCAAGGCATCGCGTTCACGCTTTTCTATGCCACCACCTTCATCTTCAGCGGGCTTTCGGTGGCGGTTGCGGCGCATTGCGGCCTGTTCAACATCGGTGGCGAGGGCCAGGGCTATATCGCCGGTCTCGGCATCGGCATCGTTTGCCTGGCCTTCGACAGCGTGCTGCCCTGGTGGCTGACCTTCCCGATTGCCATTGTCGCCGCCGCGGCGATGGGCGCGCTGTGGGCGCTGATCCCGGCCTATCTGCAGGCCAAGCGCGGCTCGCACATCGTCATCACCACCATCATGTTCAATTTCATCGCCGCTAGTGTCATGGTCTATGCGCTGGTGGGCATGCTGAAGCCGCCCGGCTCGATGGCGCCGCAGACGCGTACCTTCCTCGAAGGCGCACAATTGCCGAAGCTCAACTGGGTCATCGAATTGTTCGGCGCCAAGATCCGTTCGGCGCCGTTCAACGTCAGCTCGCTGCTGGCACTGGCAATGGCCTTTTTGGTGTGGGCCCTGATCTGGCGTACCAAGCTCGGCTACGAGATGCGCACCTACGGCCACAGTCCGAAAGCGGCGCGTTATGCGGGCATTTCGGAGATCCGCATCATCATCATCGCGATGATGATCTCGGGCGCGCTGGCCGGCATGATGGCGCTCAACCCGACGATGGGCGACCAGCACAATGTCGCGCTCGAATTCGTTTCGGGTGCCGGTTTCGTCGGCATCGCGGTGGCGCTGATGGGACGCCTGCACCCGGTCGGCATCGTGCTTGCCGCAATACTGTTCGGCATGCTCTACCAGGGCGGCGCCGAGCTCGCCTTCGAGATGCCGGCGATCAGCCGCGACATGATCGTCATCATCCAGGGCCTGGTCATCCTGTTCGCCGGCGCGCTTGAGCATATGTTCCGGCCCTATGTCCAGGCGCTGTTCGCCTCGCTCAGCCCGAAATCGGTCGGCATGGAAGCGGTCAAGGGGAAGGGCGCCTGAGATGGATTTCTTCAACGCCATCGTGCAGGTCCTGGACTCGACCATCCGCCTGTCGGTCCCTTTGCTGCTCGCCTGCCTCGCCGGCCTCTATTCGGAGCGCGCCGGCGTCTTCGACATCGGGCTCGAGGGCAAGATGCTTGTCGGCGCCTTCGCCGGTGCGGCCGCCGCCTCGGTCTTCCACTCGGCCTATCTCGGGCTCGGCATGGCCATCCTCATCTCGGTTGCCTTCGCGCTGATCCACGGCTTTGCCTCGATCACCCATCGCGGCAACCAGATCGTTTCCGGCGTCGCGATCAATTTCATTGCCGCCGGATCGACGATCATGCTCGGCCAGGCCTGGTTCCAGCAAGGCGGGCGCACGCCGGCGCTGGCCGCCGGCGAGCGCTTCGAGGCAATCACCTGGCCGGGCGCGGATGCGCTCAGGAGCGTGCCGATCCTCGGGCCGATCTATTCGGAACTCATCTCCGGCCACTCCGTGCTGGTCTATCTCGCCTTCCTGGCCGTGCCGTTCACCTGGTGGGTGCTGTTTCGCACCCGCTTCGGCTTGCGCCTGCGCGCCGTCGGCGAGAACCCGGCCGCGGTCGATACCGCCGGCATATCCGTCGCCTGGCTGCGCTACCGGGCGCTGATCTGCACCGGCGTGCTCACCGGCATTGCCGGCGCCTATCTGTCGATGGTGCAGAATGGCGGCTTCGTGAAGGACATGACCGCCGGCAAGGGCTACATCGCGCTGGCCGCGCTGATCTTCGCCAAATGGAAACCGGTCAACGCCATGTTTGCCTGCCTGCTGTTCGGCTTCCTCGACGCGGCGTCGATCCGCCTGCAAGGCACCCCGCTGCCGCTGATCGGCAAGGTGCCGGTGCAATTCATGCAGGCGCTGCCCTATGTGCTGACCGTCATCCTGCTTGCAGGCTTCATCGGCAAGGCAATCCCGCCGCGCGCCGGCGGCGTGCCTTATGTCAAGGAACGCTGATCTATCATGGCTCATGATCTGTTCGAAGCGGCGAAAGCCGCTATGGCCAAGGCCTATGCGCCCTATTCGAAATTTCCGGTCGGCGCGGCGTTGCGCACCGAGGACGGCCGTGTCTTTGCCGGCGCCAATGTCGAGATCGCGTCCTATCCGGAGGGCTGGTGCGCTGAAACCACCGCACTTGCCAACTACATCATGGGCGGTGGCGGCAAGATCACGGAAATCGCCGTGATCGCCGAACGCGTGGCAAAATGCTCGCCCTGCGGCGGTTGCCGGCAGCGGCTGGCCGAATTCTGCCGGCCGGAAACGAAGTTCTATCTCTGCGATGATAGCGGCGTGGTCGAGACCGTGACCATGGGCGAGTTGTTGCCATACGGGTTTGAAGGCGATGTGCTGAAATGAAGGAAGCGCTCGATCACCTCGTCGAAAGACTGGACGGGCTGGCGCCGACCACCGCCTTGGTGCTGGGGTCAGGGCTTGGCGGGCTAGTCGACAAGGTCGAGGATGCGGTGCGCATCTCCTACGCCGACTTGCCGGGGTTTCCCCGAAGCGGCGTCAGCGGCCATGCCGGCGAGGTGGTGGCGGGGCTTTTTGCCGGCACGCCGGTGCTGATGCTGTCCGGCCGCGCACACTATTACGAGCACGGCAACGCAGCGGCGATGCGGCCGGCACTCGAAGTGCTCGCCGGCCTGGGCATCTCCAGGCTCATCCTCACCAACGCTGCCGGTTCGGTCGATCCCGGGATGGGTCCGGGATCGGTGATGCTGATCACCGACCACATCAATTTCTCGGGCTCCAACCCGCTGATCGGCGAACCGAGCGACCGCCGTTTCGTCGGCCTGACCGAGGCCTACGACGCCGGTCTCCGCTCCGCCATCGAGCAGGCGGCGAAGGCCACCGGTACCACGCTGCACAAGGGCGTCTATATGTGGTTCTCCGGCCCATGCTTCGAGACGCCCGCCGAGATCCGCATGGCGCGCGTCATGGGCGCCAACGCGGTCGGCATGTCGACGGTGCCGGAGGTCATTCTCGCCCGCTTCCTCGGCCTGCGCGTCGCCGCCTGTTCTGTAGTCACCAATCTTGCTGCCGGCATGACCGGAGCCGAGCTGTCGCACCAGGAGACCAAGGACATGGCGCCGGTCGGCGGCGCGCGGCTGGCGACCATTCTGCAGCGTGTTTTTCAGGACGGGCTTCCGGAGCACAGGGTAGACGCCTGATGCTTCCGCAGGAAATCATCCGCCGCAAGCGCGATGGCCAGAAGCTCTCGGCTGAGGAGACAGCGTTCTTCATCGAGGGCCTGACCGCCGGCACCGTCACCGACGCGCAGGTCGGCGCTTTCGCCATGGCGGTATTCTTCAACGGCATGAGCCGCGACGAGGCGGTGGCGCTGACAATGGCGATGCGCGATTCCGGCGATGTGCTCGACTGGTCGGATCTGCCCGGCCCGGTCACCGACAAGCATTCGACGGGCGGCGTCGGCGACAATGTCTCCTTGATGCTGGCGCCGATCGTCGCTGCCTGCGGCGCCTATGTGCCGATGATTTCCGGCAGGGGTCTGGGCCATACCGGCGGCACGCTGGACAAGATGGATGCGATCCCCGGCTATATCAGCCAGCCGGATGTTGCGCGCTTCCGCAAGACCGTGCTCGAAACCGGCTGCGCCATCATCGGCCAGACCGCCGATCTGGCACCTGCCGACGCCAGGCTCTACACCATCCGCGATGTGACGGGAACGGTGGAATCGGTGCCGCTGATCACCGCCTCGATCCTGTCGAAGAAGCTGGCCGCCGGCCTCAATTCGCTAGTGCTGGACGTCAAGGTCGGCAACGGCGCCTTCATGGAGAAATCGCGCGATGCAACCGCGCTCGCCAACAGCCTGGTCGACGTCGCCAATGGCGCCGGCCTTAAGGCCTCGGCGCTGGTCACCGGCATGAACGAGCCGCTGGCATCCGCCGCCGGCAATGCGGTCGAGGTGCGCAACGCCGTCGATTTTCTCACCGGCCGCTTTCGTGACCGGCGGCTGGAGGACGTGACGCTGGCGCTGGCCGCCGAGATGCTGCAATCGGCAGGCCTGGTGTCGTCCAACCAGAACGGCCTGCGCCGCGCCGCCGAGACGCTGGCCGGCGGCCGCGCCGCTGCCATCTTCGCGCGCATGGTGGCGGCACTTGGCGGTCCCGCCGACTTCATCGAAAATCCGGAAAAATATCTGCCGAAAACGGCAACGGAATTTGCCGTCAAGGCGAGCGCGAACGGCTTTGTCTCCGGCATCGCTACCCGCGAGATCGGGGTTGCGGTGGTCGGGCTTGGCGGCGGGCGGACGCGGCCCGACGACAGGATCGATCACGCCGTCGGCATCACCAGGCTGTTGCCAGTCGGCGCTGAAGTGCGGACCGGCGAAGCGCTGGCGCTGGTCCATGCCCGCAATACCGGGGATGCCGAAGCGGCCGCCGCCGCCGTGCTTTCGGCCTATACGATCGGCACTTCCAAACCGGCCACGGAGAAAACCGTCATCCGGCGGATCCTGCCGCGCGGGTAGAGCCCATTCCGATGGTATCGGATGGGCTCTATCTTTCTTTGGGCCATGATCTTGTCCGAAAACCGGTCTCCACTTTTCGCTGACGCGGACCCGCGGTTCGGGGTCGCGGTCTACTGAACCAGCAGCAGCGTGCCGTCTTCGACCTGGTATTTTTCGAGCCGCTGCAGAAAGCTCATGCCGATCAGATTGGTGTGCAGCGCCCTGTCGTCGAGCACGACGGCCTCGACGCCCTCGACGGTGATCCTGCCGATCTGCAGGCGGTCGATCGTCACCACGGCGGCCTTGATCGCACCGTTGGCGGTGTTGACCTGATGGCTGAAGTCCGCCGAATTGAGCGAGATGCCGATCCTGCGCGCTGTCGAGCTGTTGATGGCGACGAGCGTTGCGCCGGTATCGATCATGCCGTCGATCTGGCGGCCGTTCAACTTGAAGACGGACATGAAATGCCCGCGCGCGTCCGCGGTGACGACGACCTTGCGGCCGAGCGGCTGCGGCGTCGCCGGCCTGTCCGGAACGGCGGCGAGGTTCAGGTCGGTTTGTGTGTCGGCCGGCTTGGTTCCGACGGCGGATTTCAACAGCCGTTCGATTACCTGTGGATTCGACTGATAGACGATCGGCAGCGACGCCGACGTTCCGGCAAACACGCCAAGGATGAGAAGCTTGCGCAGCATGGACCGGCCTTTGTGGTTGCCGATCCTTAGTCCGACATGGTGTTTGCCGCTTTAACGAATGCGGAAACCAGCCGTTTGGGTAAACAATCGGTAAACGGATCTATTTGGTGCCGTACATGCGGTCGCCGGCATCGCCGAGACCGGGCATGATGTAGCCCTTCTCGTTGAGTTGGCGGTCGATGGAAGCGGTGAAGACCGGAACATCGGGATGCGCCTGGGTAAACCGCTCGAGGCCCTCTGGTGCCGCCAACAGGCAGAGGAAGCGGATGTTGGTGGCGCCGCGGCCTTTCAGCTTGTCGATCGCCGCGATCGCCGAATTGGCGGTCGCCAGCATCGGGTCGACGACGATCACCAGCCGGTCGGCGAGGTCGCCCGGCGCCTTGAAGAAATACTCGACCGCTTCCAGCGTCTCATGGTCGCGGTAGAGGCCGATATGGGCGACACGCGCCGCCGGCACCAGATCGAGCAGGCCTTCAAGCAAGCCGTTGCCGGCGCGCAGCACCGAGGCGAAGACCAGTTTCTTGCCCTCCAGCGTCGGCGCCTCCATCGTCTCGATCGGCGTCTCGATCGTCGTCGTCGTCAGTTCGAGGTTGCGGGTGACCTCGTAGCCGAGCAATAGCGAGATCTCGCGCAGCAGCCGCCGGAAGCCGGCCGTCGAGGTTTCCTTCTTGCGCATGATGGTCAGCTTGTGCTGGACAAGCGGATGGTCGACGACGGTGACGCCCTTCATGGTGTTCTCCAACTGCGCAGGTGAATAGTGAATGGTGAATAGTGAATAGTGAACTGGTTTGCGAGTCCTTGGTTGCGCGGAAAAACTCGCGGTTGACGAACCGAAGCGCCGGGTGAACCATTCACTATTCACCTGCCCTTGGCGCCGAGCCTGCCCAGCAGCGCCGCCCTAGTCTTCCTGTCGACGAAGGCTGCCTCGATGGCCGTCCTGGTGACGGCGGTGAGCGCCTTGTCATCCATGGCAAAATGCTCGGCGGCGATGTCGTATTCGCGTTTCAGCGAGGTCCAGAAATAGGGCGGGTCATCGGAGTTGAGCGTCACCTTGCAGCCCGCCGCGCGCAAGGCGGGAAAGGGATGGTCGGCGAAGCTATCGAAGACTTTCAGGGCGATGTTGGAGCCGGGGCAGCATTCGAGCACGACGCCTTCGTCGGCGATGCGCCGCACGAGATCGGGGTTCTCGATGGCGCGCACGCCATGGCCGATGCGAGACGGGCGGATGTGGTCGAGTGCCGCCTCAACGCTCTCCCAGCCCATCAATTCGCCGGCATGCACGGTGATGCCGAGACCGGCCTCGCGGGCGATTTCGAAGGCCCTGACATAATCTTCCAAATCGCCGATCCGCTCATCGCCGGCGACGCCGAAGCCGGTGACCAGCGGATGCCCGCAGCGGGCGGCGAAACGCGCCGCCCGCTCGATCGATTCGACGCCGAAATTGCGCACGCCGGTGACGATCATCCGGCCTTCGATGCCGGTCTTCGCCTTGGCGCGGGCCATGCCTTCGCCGAGCGCGTCGGTATAGGCCTTCGGCGACATGCCGGCCTTGCTGGCGTGGTCGGGCGAGGTGAAAACCTCGGAATAGATGGCGCCGTCTCGGGCAAGGCTTGTCAGGTAATGATCGGCCAGCCGCGCATAGTCTTCTTCAGTGCGGAACAGGTCGGAGGAGAAGTCGTAGGCGGCGAGGAAAGAGGTGAAATCGTGCCAGACGAAGGAGCCGTCCTGGATGTAGGGCGAGGCATCCTTGCCGTATTTCTCAGCCTGGCGGAGGACGAGTTCAGGCGCCGCTGCCCCTTCGATGTGGCAGTGCAGTTCTGCTTTCAAAGGCATTCGATTATCCCGTCAGGCTTTTCTTATGACGCAAGTTCTTGTCGGAAAACCGTGTGACACTTTTCCGGAACCTGCTTCGAAGCGCGGCCGAACACCGCGCCTTAAACAATAGCGCCCGCACCATCGATCGGCTATGGTCCCGCCGATTTTATGGCGGATCAAAACGATGTCGGTTGAAAGAACCACTGCTGCGGGCGGCATGGAAACCTCCTATGGTTTCAAGCGAGTAGGACCAGGCGACAAGCAGTCCCTGGTCAATGATGTTTTCCACAAGGTGGCGAACCGCTACGACCTGATGAACGACCTGATGTCGGCCGGGCTGCATCGGTTGTGGAAGGACGCCATGGTCGCCTGGCTCAATCCACCGAAGCGGCCGGGCTGGAGCGTTCTCGACGTTGCCGGCGGCACCGGCGACGTCGCCTTCCGCATCGTCGAGGCGAGCGGCAGGCACGCTCATGCAACGGTTCTGGATATCAACGGCTCGATGCTCGCCGTCGGCCGCGACCGGGCCGAGAAAAAGGGCCTGTCGGCAAATACCGATTTCGTCGAAGCCAATGCCGAGGAACTGCCTTTTGCCGACGCTACTTTCGATGCCTACACCATCGCGTTCGGCATCCGCAACGTGCCGCGCATCGATGTGGCGCTTGCCGAAGCCTATCGCGTGCTGAAGCCTGGCGGGCGCTTTCTCTGCCTTGAATTTTCCGAGGTCGAGATGCCGCTGCTCGACAAGGTCTATGAAGCATGGTCGTTCAACGCCATCCCGCGGATAGGCAAGGTGGTGACCGGCGATGGCGAGCCATATTCCTATCTGGTCGAATCGATCCGCAAATTTCCCAATCAGCAGAATTTCGCGGCGATGATTTCGCGCGCGGGCTTCGACCGCGCCTCATTCCGCAATTATTCCGGCGGCATCGCCGCGCTTCATTCGGGCTGGAAGCTTTGAGGCTGGCCCGCATTTTCATAGCCCGACGTGCCTTTCGCCAGTTCAGGAAACCGGCAGGGCAAAGCCAGCCATGAGCAGCATCGGCGCTGGTTTCAGGCTCGTGCGGGCCGGCTGGGTGCTGGTCCGCGAAGGCGTCATCGCGGCTTTGCCTGGCGACGAACTCTTCGGCCTGCCGAAATTCGGCTGGCGCATGGCCCGGTTGTTCACCCGCAGGCGCGCGCTTGCCTATGAGCGCGGGGACAGGCTGGCCAAGGCGGTCGTGCGGCTCGGCCCGTCCTACGTCAAGCTCGGCCAGTTCCTGGCGACACGGCCCGACGTCGTCGGCAACGATATCGCGCTTGATCTCGCCATGCTGCAGGACAAGATGCAGACCTTTCCGAAGGCCGAGGCCATAGCGGCGATAGAAGCATCGCTCGGACGCAAGGTCGGTGAGCTCTATGCCAGTTTTGGCGAGGCCGTCGCCGCCGCCTCGATCGCGCAGGTCCATACCGCCGAAACGCTGCAGGACGGCGTCGTTAGGCGAGTGGCGGTGAAGGTCATCCGGCCGGGCGTGCGCCGCCGCTTCTTTCGCGATCTCGAGAGCTATTTCCTCGCCGCCCGGCTGCAGGAAAAGTACATCCCGTCGTCGCGCCGGCTGCGGCCGGTCGAGGTGACGGAGACGCTGGCCCAGACCACCAAGATCGAAATGGATTTGAGGCTGGAGGCGGCGGCTTTTTCGGAGCTCGGCGAGAACACCAAGGACGATCCCGGCTTTCGCGTGCCGTCGGTCGACTGGGAGCGCACCGGTCGTGACGTGCTGACCATGGAATGGGTCGACGGCATCAAGTTGAACGATATTGCCGGCCTCACCGCCGCCGGCCACGACCTGAAGGCGATTGCCGCCAACCTGGTCCAGTCGTTCCTGCGCCATACGCTGCGTGACGGTTTCTTCCATGCCGACATGCATCCAGGGAACCTGTTCGTCGAGGCCGATGGCACCATCGTCGCTGTCGATCTCGGCATTGCCGGCCGGCTCGGCAGGAAGGAGCGCCGCTTCCTCGCCGAAATCCTCTACGGCTTCATCACGCGCGATTACCAGCGCGTCGCCGAGGTGCATTTCGAGGCCGGCTACGTGCCGCGCCAGCACAATGTCGCAGCTTTCGCCCAGGCGATCCGGGCGATCGGCGAACCGATCCACGGCCAGCCGGCCGAGACCATCTCGATGGCCAAGCTGCTGACGCTGCTGTTCGAGGTGACCGACCTCTTCGACATGGCGACGCGATCCGAGCTGGTGCTGCTGCAGAAGACCATGGTCGTTGTCGAGGGCGTCGCCCGCACGCTCGACCCGGCCTTCAACATGTGGAAGACGTCGGAGCCGGTGGTCAGCGGCTGGATTGCCCGCAATCTCGGCCCGCGCGCTTTGCTGGCCGATGCGCGCGACGGCGCCAACGCGCTGCTGGCGCTGGCCCGCCAGGCGCCGGACCTCGCCGCCCGCACCGAGCGGCTGTCGCGCGAGATCGACCTGATGGCCGAGCACGGCCTGCGCTTCGACGAAAGGACCGCGCGCGCGATCGGCAAGGCCGAGGCGCACTACACCCGCTCCGGCCGGCTGGCGCTGTGGGTGATCGCGCTGAGCCTGCTGTACATCGCCTGGAAGCTGCTCTAACGCCTTGTTGTCAATTGATTGCATTGCTATCATTGCCTTCGGCGATTTTGGATAAAGTGCAATCACATGGCCAGCATCACGATCCGTAACCTTGATGACGAGGTCAAGGATATGCTGCGCCGATTGGCGGCGGAGAATGGCCGGTCTATGGAAGACCAGGCGCGGGTCATGATCCGCGCAGCGGTCGAAGGTCAACTCGGTTCGTCCGGCCGCATCGACCAGATCGAAAAAACCCTGCGCGAGCTGACAGGCTTGCAGAATCCTGCAGCGCCGGTGGTCGCGGTCCCCAGCCAAGTCGCGCGAGGTGTCCTCTCCGGCAAGCGCATCCTGCTGATCATCGGCGGAGGCATCGCCGCCTACAAGGCGCTCGACCTGATCCGCCGGCTGCGCGAGCGCGGTGCTTCGGTGCGCGTGGTGATGACAACCGCGGCGCAGGAATTCGTGACCACGCTGTCGGCCGGAGCACTGTCCGCCGACCACGTCTTCACCGAGCTGTTCGACCGGCAGGACGAGCACGACATCGGCCATATCCGGCTGTCGCGCGAGGCCGACCTTGTGGTCGTGGCGCCGGCCACCGCCGACCTGATGGCGAAGCTCGCCAACGGCCACGCCAATGATCTTGCCTCCACCGTGCTCATCGCCACCGACAAGCAGGTTTTAATGGCGCCGGCGATGAATCCGAAAATGTGGACACACCCGGCGGTCCGCCGCAACCGTGCGACGCTGGGTAAGGACGGCGTCGCATTCGTCGGCCCGGCGAAAGGCGAGATGGCCGAGAGCAACGAGGCGGGCGAGGGCCGCATGGCCGAGCCGCTGGAGATCGTCGCCGCGATCGAGGCGCTGCTCGACAGCCGGCCAAAGCCGCTGGCGGGAAGAAAGATCATCGTCACTTCCGGACCGACGCATGAACCGATCGACCCGGTGCGCTACATCGCGAACCGCTCATCGGGCAAGCAGGGCCATGCGATCGCGGCGGCGCTGGCCAGGCTTGGCGCCGACGTGCGTCTCGTCTCCGGTCCGGTCGGCGTTGCCGATCCGGCCGGCGTCGCCACGCTGCATGTCGAAACTGCCGTCGAGATGAAGGATGCGGTCGAACAGCTGCTGCCGGCCGACGCGGCAGTGTTCGTCGCGGCTGTCGCCGACTGGCGCGCTCAAAGCTCGGCCGGGGAAAAGATCAAGAAGGTGGCGGGCGAGGGTCCGCCGGTGCTGCAGATGGTGGAAAATCCCGATATTCTTGCCGGTGTCGGGCATCACAAAAAGCGGCCGATGCTTGTGGTCGGTTTCGCCGCGGAGACGCAGGACCTGGTCAGGAATGCCGAGGCCAAGCTTGCGAAAAAGGGTGCCGATCTTATCGTCGCCAATGATGTCTCGCATGAAGGCGGTTCTCCGGGCGTGATGGGCGGCGACCGCAACAAGGTGCGGATCGTCTCAAAGGCCGGCGTCGAGGAATGGCCGGAGATGAGCAAGGACAAGGTGGCGACGCGGCTCGCGGCACTGATCGCTGAGCGGCTGACGACGGTCGTCGTCTAGTCAATATCCCCCACGGAGATTGGCAGCTTCGCCGGCTTCGTGTCGCTCGCCCCCGAAATCCGCAAGGCGGCAAGGCATCCCAGGATGCCGAGCGGCACGAACGCGAGGAACAGCCAGGTAGCAACATTTGCCGCGGCCTCGCGGTTCAGGCCCTCGGAAAAGCCGCTGGCGTTGGCGACGATGCCGGTCAGTGCCGCACCCACGGCATAGCCGATGCGCTGCATGGTCGGCACGGCGGCCGAGGCGATCGTCTGCTCGCCTTCCCGCGCCGATGCCACGATGACACGCGTGACGAACGGCCAGGCGACGCCGAAACCGCCGCCTTGCAGCAAAGCGCAAAGCAGGATCAACGGGATCGAGCCCGCCGGCACCGTATAAGCGAAACCGGCGACGCCCGTGGCGATCATCAGCGCACCGCCGACGATGATCAGCCGTTCGCGCTCCGGCGGCGCATTGGCGACGAGGATCGACAGGATCGACCAGGCGATCGATTCGGCGGCGATGATGTAGCCGGTGGTGAGGATCGGAATGCCGTGCAGGCTGGTCAGGAGAAGTGGCCCGTAGACCGCGAACGAGCAGGTCGCCATCGAAAACGCCGCAACCATGGTCATGCCCGCGCCGACCGGCGAGCGCCATGAAAACAGCCGCGACGGGAAGAGGCGCGAGCGCGGCTTCAGCGCGTCGATATGGATAAACAGCGCCAGGCCGATCAGGCCGAGGGTGAGCAGCAGCGACGAGCGCAGCAGGGCGATGTCGACGCCGGCGGTGGCGATCAGCACGACGCTGACGGCAAGGCACCCAAGTGCCGCAAAGGGGAAAGGCGGCGCTGAGCCGCCGGTCGCCTGCGGCCTTGTTGCTTCAGGCGTATCGAGCACGATGAAGCTTGCCAGGGCCATGGCCGTGCCGCCGAGGGTGAAGACGCCGAAGGCCCAGCGCCAGGACAGCAATTCGGTCATGACCGCGCCGAGCACCGGCCCGCTGAAGGCGGCGACACCCCAGATCGCCGACATGACGCCGAAAAGCTGCGGCCAGATCGCGCGGGCAAACAGCCGCTCGACCGAGACGAAGGCCAGCGACACCAGCGCGCCGCCGCCGAGCCCCTCGATCAGGCGGCCGCTGAGGAACAGCGGCATCGAAGGCGCGGTGGCGCAGACCAGCGCGCCGCCGGCATAGAGCATTGCGGCGACCATCATGTTGGTACGCAGCGCGACATAGCTCACCAGCCGTCCGGCGGCCGCACCGGCAACGATGGCGCCGAGCTCGTAGATCGCCAGCGACCAGCCGACCAGTTGCACGCCGGCGAGTTCGCCGACCATGGCCGGCATGACCGTCGCCACCATCGTTTCGTTGGTGGCGTGCAGCAGGATGCCGAGGCTGATGAAGCAGAAGCGCGCCAGATCGCCGCTCGCCCACAGCGCGCGCCAGTCGACCCTTTTTGTGCTTGTTTTGGTCATCCAGTCCCCCGAGCTTCCTTAGACGCCGGTCTAAAATATTGGAGCGTTCTTCACGTACAAATGAGCGCATGTCGCAGTATGGGGAGGGCTTCTAGGACCTCAACCGCAGTTGAGATCAAGCGGTTTTGAGCGCCGTTGACGTGGCAGATGTCAAAATTGTGCGATGGGGGACGATCACTATGCGTTGAGATTCTGGTCGGACCGAAGACAAGCAATATTGGATCGCCGCAATCTTCGGTCCACGGTAAACGACATGAACACAGTTGCCATGCCGTGATCTTCGAGCGCTGCAACTTTGAACATCAGGGCGGCCTATCCTCTGCGGAGTGGGCCTGCCGGAATCCATGAGCTTTCGGCAGCTATTGGCAGGCCGACACCTACGCTCCCCGCCGCTCGGGGAGCCATGATACGCCGTTATTTGAACGAGTGGATCAGGTCCAGCGACGTGACGGCGACCGCCAGGTTGACGCCGGTCTGTGCCTGGACGCTGAGCGGCTGCAGCGAAAAGGCGCTGTCGAGGCCGCCGACGAGGAGATTGGCGCCGCCACCGGTGACCACGCTGGCCTCGGCATTCACGCCATAATAGCTGCCGGCAAGGTCGCCTTCATCGTGGTTGCGGGTCGCCGCCAGAACCGCCCATACCAGCTGGCCCTGATGCGTCCGGCCGACATCAACGCCGAGCTTGGAAATCACCCCGGTATAGACTTCGGAGGGGCCGCCACGATGCGGACGAAAGACACAGGAAACACCCTTGTTGGAGGTGACGAGATAGGCCGTGCCGCCGTCGATGGTGCAGTCGAGCACGCCGAGCTGGAGCTTGCTGGCGCTGGCGGGAGCGACAACGACGGTCGTCGCCAGAGCGGCGGCACAGGCGAGTTTCTTGATCATGGCAGGGTCCTTTCCAAATGGCTTTGTACAAACGGCTGAGCACGCCGAGCGTTCCGCCGAAAACTTGGCGCCAGCAAGGCAAGGGTAAACGCAGGGTTGTCGGGGTGCGGAAAGGGGCGCCCGGTAAACCGGCCCGCTCAGCCGGCGCTGGTGCGAGCCAGGCCGTCCTTGGCCGGCTGGTAGGTCGGATTGAGGTGCACGGCCTCGCGGTAGGATTTCGCGGCCCTGACCTTGTCGCCGCGCCGTTCGTAGATGAGCGCCTGGTTGGACCAGGCCTCGGCGTTCTTGCCGTCGAGCTTGATGGCCATGTTGAAGTCGGCGAAGGCATTGTCCTCGTCGTTCATGGCAAGGTAGGAGAGGCCGCGTCCGTTGTAAGGCTCGGAAGCATCCGGCGCCAGCGAAATGGCGGTCGAGAAATCCTCGATGGCAAAGGCGTGCTGGCCCTGGCTCTGGTAGATCAGGCCGCGATTGTGATAGGCGCGCGCGTCGGTCGTGTCGAGCTGGATGGCCTTCTGGAAATCGTTGAAGGCTTCCTGGATCCGGCCGGCCCTGCGGTAGAGATTGCCGCGGCCGATATAGGCGGCGTCATAATTGGAATTGATCTGGATCGAGCGGTTGTAGTCGGCCAGCGCGCTTGCCTGGTCACCGAGGAAGCGCTGGATGAGCGCCCGGTTCGAATAGGCCTGGTAGAAATTCGGATTGAGCTGGATGGCGGTGTCGAAGTCCTTCAGCGCCGCCTGGTACTGGCCGCCGCGGCCATAGGCCGAGCCGCGCACATTGTAGGCTTCCGGATCCTGAGGGTTGCGCTGGATCACCGCCGACAGCGAGGAGATGTTCTCGCTCGAGGCTTGCGCCTTGTCGATGTTGTTGAACTCGCCGGTCGGAACGCTCTGGCAGCTGGCAAGCGCCATCCCGGAAAGCAGGGCTGCCGTCAGGGCGAGGCCGCGCCACGCGGTTCTGCGCTCTACGGTAATTGCGTCCATGTCTGCCCTGTCCTTACTGCGCCGTCTGGTCCGTTCCCCCTCCGAACCGGCATCTCTCCCAACCGGTCCTTTCGGACCGGGTCGAAATCACAACAAAAAGGTGGCGGCGATTCCGCATCGCGCCACCTTGGATATCCTTGGAAAAGGACGAAAAATTGACGTCAGAACCGCGGCGGACGCGGAGCACCGGCACCGGCAGCACCGGCCGCGACCGGACGTGGCGTCATCGGCAGCAGGCCTTCGCGCTGGGCGCGCTTGCGGGCCAGCTTGCGGGCGCGGCGCACGGCTTCCGCCTTTTCACGGGCGCGCTTCTCGGAGGGCTTCTCGTAATGCCCGCGCATCTTCATTTCGCGGAAGATGCCTTCGCGCTGCATCTTTTTCTTGAGCGCGCGAAGCGCCTGATCAACATTGTTGTCGCGGACGAGTACCTGCACGTGCAATCCTGTCTTTCGGGTTTGAAATCAACAGGCAAGCGGCCATAGCCACAAGCCTCCGCGGCGCGTTACACCACGAATTGGGGCGGCTGATAGCAGAATCAAGGGGCGCTGTCCACAGCCGATTGAGAAGCGGTGCCGACCCCGAAACGAAAAACCCACCTCAGCGGCGGGTCGTTGGTGTAAATCAGCACCATATCGAAATTAGTAGCATAGCTGCTGGCACAAAGCAAGAACAAAATTCGCCTTGGGCCAGATAGGCGCCGCTACGCCGTGGCCAGGTGGAGCTGCTCGAAACCCTCGAAGAACTCGCCGTAGTCGCAGGTTATCTCCTCGCCGGCGGCGATGTCGCGGGTCGCGGTGGCCCCGCCATATTGCGAAAAGTCGGTGTTCGGCTTGTCGGCGTGGTTCATGAAGCGGCCATTGTCGACCTCATAGACCATGAAGCCCGGCCGGTCCGGACTGGGATAGGCATATCTGTCGAGCAATTCCTTGAGGTGCGGCGGCGCCGTCTCGTATCTTTCCACCGGGATCAGCCGGTCAAAGTCCGGATCGAGACGCCAGATCTGCGCGCCTTTGCGGACCGGCTCGGCGGCGAAGACGCCGACGCCTTCGATTGCGCTTGCAGCGATATAGGTCCTGATCAGCAGCATGTTTCCAACCTGTTTTCGAGGAGACGACGGAATCGTCAAATCGCCGGAAAAAGCAAGACCGGTTTTTCTGACGTTGGCTTGCGCGCCGATGCGCCGACCGCGAAACGCTTCACGTCCGGGTGATCGAGACGCCGCCGTCGGCGAACAGTGCCGTGCCGGTGGTAAAGCTCGATGCATCGGAAGCCAGGTAAAGCGCCGAGCGGGCGATCTCCTCAGGCTCGGCGACGCGCTTCAAGGCATGCAGGTTTTCGACGAAGGATCGCGATTCAGGTGTCTTGAACGTTGCCGAGGGCGTGTCGGTGCCGCCCGGCAGCAGCGCGTTGATCCGGACGCCTTTCGGGCCATATTCGGCGGCCAGCACCTGCGTCAATCCGATCAGACCGGCCTTGCTTGCGGCATAGCTGGTCATGCCGGGCATGCCGACCGTGTAGCCGACGAAGGTGGAGGTGAAGATCAACGAGCCGCCGCCGCGATCGACCATCGCCGGCACCTGGTATTTCGCGCCGAGAAAGGCGCTGGTCAGATTGGTATCGAGCGTCTCGCGCCAGCCCTCCAGCGACAGCTCCGAGACCGGCCCCATCTTGCCGACCGAACCGGCATTGTTGAAGGCGATGTCGAGCCCGCCGAATTTCTCGACCGCCAGGCCGACGAGGGCTCTTGCGTAGGCTTCGTCACGGACATCGCCGGCAAGAGCGATGGCGGTGCCGTCGGCGTCTTCGATTTCGGCAACCAGCGCATCGAGCTCGGCCTGGCGACGGGCTGAGACGACCACCTTGGCGCCCTGCTCGGCAAAGAGCTTTGCGGTGGCGCGGCCGATGCCGGAACTGGCGCCGGTGACGATGGCGACTTTGTCGGCAAGTGCGAACATTTTTTTGCATCCTTTTTTCGCGCCGGTGCTTGCCGGCAATCGGATGCTTGGTCGCAAATCAGGGCGGCGCGAGCCACCCGATACCTGCGAGGTGCTTCGGATGTGGTTTGACCGCCCATCACATCGCATGCATGTTTTTCACCACGGCGCAAAACGGCAAGCGCCGTCGCAAACAGTGCAAGGCTGGCAGCGCGGTTTCGCTAGTGATACAGCTCGCGCGCCGGAGCTTGAGTGGGATGCCCGGCCGCCATTTGCGAGGCCTGCAACGTTGAAGAAATACTCGGTATTCGCCATCGCCCGCGAGGCCATGCGCGGCCATAGAGGCTGGGAGGAACAGTGGTCCTCGCCTGAGCCGAAGAAGGAGTACGACGTCATCATCGTCGGCGCCGGCGGCCACGGCCTGGCCACCGCCTATTATCTCGCCACCGTGCACGGCATCACCAACGTCGCGGTTTTGGAAAAAGGCTGGCTCGGCGGCGGCAATACCGGCCGCAACACCACGATCATCCGCTCGAACTATCTCTATGACGAGAGCGCCGGCATCTACGACCATGCGCTGAAGCTGTGGGACGGGCTCAGCCAGGAGCTCAACTACAACGTCATGTATTCGCCGCGCGGCGTCATGATGCTCGCCCACAACATCCACGACATCCAGGTGCTGAAGCGGCACGTCCACGCCAACCGGCTGAACGGCATCGACAATGAATGGCTGACGCCGGAGCAGGCCAAGGAATTCTGCCCGCCGCTTAACATTTCGCGCGATGCGCGCTACCCGGTTATGGGTGCTGCCCTGCAGCGCCGCGGCGGCACGGCGCGCCACGATGCCGTCGCCTGGGGCTATGCGCGCGGCGCTTCGGCGCGCGGCGTCCACATCATCCAGAATTGCGAGGTCACCGGCGTCAAGCGGGCGCCGAACGGCGCGGTTACCGGCGTCGAGACGACGCGCGGCTTCATCGGCGCCAGGAAGGTCGGCGTGGTCGCCGCCGGCCATTCCTCGGTGATCATGAACATGGCCGGCGTGCGCATGCCGCTGGAAAGCTATCCACTGCAGGCGCTGGTATCGGAGCCGGTCAAGCCGGTGGTGCCTTGCGTGGTGATGTCGAACACGGTGCATGCCTATATCTCGCAGTCCGACAAGGGCGAGCTGGTCATCGGCGCCGGCACCGACCAATATGTCTCCTATTCGCAGACCGGTGGGCTGCACATTTTGCAGCATACGCTCGACGCGATCTGCGAGATGTTCCCGATCTTCACCCGCATGAAGATGCTGCGTTCATGGGGCGGCATCGTCGACGTGACGCCCGACCGTTCGCCGATCCTGGCCAAGACGCCGGTGCCCGGCCTCTATGTCAATTGCGGCTGGGGCACAGGCGGCTTCAAGGCGACGCCGGGTTCGGGCCATGTCTTTGCCCATACGATCGCCAGGGACGAGCCGCACCCGATCAACGCGCCCTTCACCATCGAGCGCTTCCGCACCGGCCGGCTGATCGACGAGGCGGCGGCGGCAGCGGTGGCGCACTGATGATGATGATGGTTCACTTCGTGACGATGGGCCAGAGGCTTTGCGACCAACCTGCCGGCGCTCGCGTCGGCCACGGCGAACTGTAGGACCAACCATGCTTCTCATCCGCTGCCCCTATTGCGAGGAAGAGCGTCCCGAGCTCGAATTCCGCAACGCCGGCGAGGCGCATATCGTGCGTTCCCCAAACATCGCCGGCGAGAGCGACGACGATTTCGAAAAGTTCTTCTTCATCCGCTCCAATCCCAAGGGGATCATCTATGAGCGCTGGCGGCACATGCATGGCTGCGCGCGGTTCTTCAACGCCGTGCGCGACACCGTCAGCGACAGGTTTCTGATGACCTACAAGGCCGGCGAACCGAAGCCCACGAAGCTGCCGGGAGCCGCCAAATGAGCGCCACGTTCCGCATTGCCGGCGCTGGGCGGCTCAAGCAGGCAAAGATAGCTGGCTTCAGCTTCGACGGCCGCCCCTATACCGGGATCGAGGGCGACACGCTGGCCTCGGCGCTGCTTGCCAATGGCGTCCACCTTGTCGGCCGCTCGTTCAAGTACCACCGGCCGCGCGGCTTCCTGTCGGCCGGCGCCGAAGAGCCGAACGCGCTGGTCGAGATCAAGCGCGACCAGGCACGCAAGACGCCGAACGTTCGCGCCACGGTGCAGGAACTCTATGACGGGCTGACCGCACAGTCGCAGAACCGCTGGCCGTCGCTGGCTTTCGACATCGGTGCGGTCAGCAGTATCGCCTCGCCGATGCTTTCGGCCGGCTTCTACTACAAGACTTTCATGTGGCCGAAGGCTGCGTGGAAAAACCTCTACGAGCCCAAGATCCGGGCCGCCGCCGGTCTCGGCGTCGCCCCCGACCAGCCGGATCCCGACCATTATTCGGCGCGCTTCGCCCATTGCGAGGTGCTGGTGCTTGGCGGCGGCGCCGCGGGCATCGCCGCGGCATTGGCTGCAGCCGAGACCGGCGCGCGCATCATCCTTGCCGACGAGCAGGCGGAATTCGGCGGCAGCCTGCGCTTCGAGAGCGGGGCGAAGATCGAAGGCCAGGACGGCTTTTCCTGGGCGCAATCCGCCGTCGCCAAGTTGAGCGCGATGGACAATGTCCGCGTGCTGCCGCGCACCACGGCCTTCGGCTATTACGCGCAGAATTTCGTCGGCCTGGTCGAGCGCGTCAGCGACCATCTGCAGAACCCCGGCCGCGACCTGCCCCGCGAGCGGCTGTGGCAGGTTCGTGCCAAACGCGTGGTGCTGGCGACCGGCGCCATCGAGCGCCACATGGTGTTTGCCGATAACGACCGGCCGGGCATCATGCTGGCCGCGGCGGCGCGCACCTATCTCAACCATTACGGCGTCGCCGTGGGCAGGAATGTCGGCGTCTATACGGCAAACGATTCCGCCTATGCGGCGGCGATCGACCTGAAAAGGGCCGGCATCAACGTGGCGGCGATCGTCGACCTGCGCGACAACCCGACCGGACCGGTGATCGACGAGGCGAGGGCGCTCGGCATCGAGGTCAATTTCGGCCGCGCGGTGATCCGCGCCGGCGGCAAATTGCGGGTGTCGTCGATGACCGTACAGCCGAAGAATGGCGGCGGCGAACGCACCATGCCGGTCGACGCGATCCTGATGTCGGCCGGCTGGACGCCATCGGTGCATCTGTTCTCGCAATCGCGCGGCAAGGTTGCCTTCAACGACGAGACCAAGCGCTTCGTGCCCGGCATTTATGCGCAGGATTGCGTCTCGGTCGGCGCCTGCAACGGCACCGACGGGCTGTTGGCGACGATCGACGAGGCTTATGCAGCGGGCGCCAAGGCGGCCAAGGACGCCGGCAGCAAGCCGGCCAAGGGCACGAAGCCGAAGGTCGATGCCGACGAGAGCTGGTCGCGCGGCATGCTGGGTGCGGCACCCGGCGCCGGCGCGGATACGACGGTAAAGGCGTTCGTCGACTTCCAGAACGACGTCACCGCCAAGGACATCCGCCAGGCGGTGCATGAAGGCATGCGCTCGATCGAGCACGTCAAGCGCTTCACCACCAACGGCATGGCGACCGACCAGGGCAAGACCTCCAACATGCACGGCCTGGCAATTGCCGCCGAGACGTTGGGCAAGCCGATCCCGCAGGTCGGGCTGACAACGTTCCGCGCGCCCTATACGCCGGTGACGTTCGGCTCGATCGTCGGGCACGCGCGCGGTCCTCTCTTCGACCCGACCCGCAAGACGGCGATCCATCCCTGGGCAGAGCGCCAGGGCGCGATGTTCGAGGATGTCGGCCAGTGGAAGCGCGCCTGGTACTTCCCGAAGCCGGGCGAGGACATACATGCGGCCGTCGACCGCGAATGCGTCACGGTGCGCAAAACGGCCGGCCTGTTCGACGCCTCGACGCTGGGAAAGATCGAGGTGGTCGGGCCGGATGCGGCCAAATTCATGGAACTGCTCTACACCAATCCATGGGAGAAACTGGAGCCCGGCCGCTGCCGCTACGGCATCATGCTGCGCGAGGACGGTTTCATCTATGACGACGGCGTGGTGGGAAGACTGGCTGCCGACCGTTTCCACGTGACGACGACGACCGGCGGCGCGCCGCGCGTCATGAACCATATGGAGGATTATCTCCAGACCGAGTTCCCGCATCTCAACGTCTGGCTGACCTCGATCACCGAGCAGTGGGCGGTGATCGCCGTGCAGGGACCGAAGTCTCGCGACATCATCGCGCCGCTGGTCGAGGGCATCGACATGTCGGATGAAGCGCTGCCGCATATGTCGGTGCGCGAAGGCCGGATCTGCGGCGTCCCGACAAGGCTGTTTCGCATGTCGTTCAGCGGGGAGCGCGGCTTCGAGGTCAACGTGCCGGCCGATTACGGCGAGGCGGTCTGGGAAGCGCTATGGGCCGAGAGCCAGAAGCATGGCGCCTGTGCTTACGGCACCGAGTCGATGCATGTGCTGCGCGCCGAAAAGGGCTACATCATCGTCGGCCAGGATACCGACGGCACGGTTACGCCGAACGACGCCGGGCTCGACTGGGCGGTCGGCAAGAAGAAGACCGACTTCGTCGGCATTCGCGGCATGGCGCGGCCGGACCTGGTCGCCAAGGGCCGCAAGCAGCTTGTCGGCCTGAAGACCAGGGATCCCAAGGTGGTGCTGGAGGAGGGCGCGCAGGTCGTCGCGGACCCGAAGCAGGCAATCCCGATGAAGATGATCGGCCATGTCACCTCGAGCTATTGGTCGCAAAATTGCGGCCGCTCGATCGCGCTGGGGCTGGTCGCCGGCGGCCGCGATCGCATGGGCGAGACGCTCTACGTGCCGATGCCGGACGGGGTGGTCGAGCTGGAGGTCACTGGCATGGTGTTCTTTGACGAGAAGGGAGAGCGCCTCAATGGCTAAGGCCGCTTTGAAAACTGCCGCCGCCGGACCCTCGGTCGAACGCCGTCCGGCGCTCGCCGGCCAGTCGCTTTCCGGCGCCGGCGTCACACTTGCCGTGCTGCCGCCGGCCGAGCGCATATCGCTGCGCGCGCCGGACACCTCGATCGCGGCACTTTCGAAAGCGCTCGGCGTCGTCCTGCCGCAGAGACCGAAAACCTCGGCGGCAAAGGCCGGACGCACGGCCTTGTGGCTCGGGCCGGACGAGTGGCTGGTCATCGATGAGAGCGGCAAAGA